>NZ_QVLV01000003.1:0-443962 GCF_003435485.1 Eisenbergiella massiliensis | reverse complement strand
CCCCCGTCCCCCTCACAGCCGATGCTGGAAGCTGGGGGTATTAGTAGCGGGAGGTAGGGGCGTTTGGGAAAAGAATAAAATTTAGTAAATTAAGATGGTGAAATGGCTTGACAATTTAATTAATGTTTAATAATATTAAGCTAAAGTTAAATAAATTAATTTCGGATTTAATTAAGTTTAACTGTAGAGTTATTGGTTGGTTTGAGGTGAATTTGGAGGCTTTGGATGGCGTTTTATGCGCGGGTGCGCGGAAGGGAGAGAGTATGAAGAAAATTAAAATTGGTTTTTTGCCTACGAGGAGGAGTATTTTCAGTGCGCCGGATGCGGTGAAGTATGCAAATCTTACGAGGGAGAGGCTGCGGGAGCTGGGTGTGGAGTTTGTGGATATTGTGGATGTGAATGAGGAGGGGCTTTTTTATGATGAGGGGGATCGGGAGAGGATTCAGGAAAAGTTCAGGGCGGAAGGTGTAAAGGGGATTTTTATTCCGCATTGTAATTTTGGTACGGAGTATGTGTGTGCCAGGCTGGCTAAGGAGATGGGGCTGCCGGTGCTTTTGTGGGGGCCGCGGGATGAGAGGCCTGATGAGAATGGGGTGCGGCTTCGGGACAGTCAGTGCGGGCTGTTTGCTACGGGGAAGGTGTTGAGGCGGTTCCGGGTGCCGTTTACATATATGACGAATTGCAGGCTGGAGGATCCGGAGTTTGAGAGGGGGATTAGGAATTTCCTGGCGGTTTGTAATGTGGTGGATGTGTTCCGGCATACGAGGATTCTGCAGATTGCTCCCAGGCCGTTTGATTTCTGGTCCACGATGTGTAATGAGGGGGAGCTGTTGGAGCGGTTTAATATTCAGCTGTCACCGATTCCCATGCCTGAGCTGACGGCGGAGATGGAGAGGGTGAAGGAAGAGGGATGCGAGGCCGCTAAGGTGGTGGAGTATTGTAATAGTAATATGTGTGTGAAGATTAAGCCGGAGGAGCTTGCAAATGTGGCGGCGCTGAAGGTTGCCATGAAGAATCTGGCCGGGAAGTATGGGTGTAATGCCATTGCAATTCAGTGCTGGAATGCCCTGCAGGGGGAGATTGGGATTATGCCCTGTGCTGCAAATTCTCTTTTGAATGAGGAGGGGATTCCGGTGGTGTGTGAGACGGATATTCATGGGGCGATTACCGCTGTTTTGGTGGAGGCTGCGGGAATGGATGAGAACAGGAGCTTTTTCGCGGACTGGACGGTGAGGCATCCGGATAATGAGAACGGAGAGCTGTTGCAGCATTGCGGGCCCTGGCCGATTTCCGTGGCGCAGGAGAAGCCGGTTATCGGTTATCCTCTGGCCTTTGAGCATCCGGGCGCGGTGGAGGCGCAGGCAAAGCTGGGTGAGATGACGCTGGCGCGTTTTGACGGGGATAACGGGGAATATTCCATGCTTCTTGGAAATGCAAAGGGCGTGGAGGGGCCGTATACCAAGGGAACCTATGTGTGGGTGGAGGTTAAGAACCTGAGGCGTCTGGAAGCCAGGCTTGTTGAGGGGCCTTATATTCATCATTGTGTGGGTATCCATGCAGATGTGGTGCCGGTGCTGTATGAGGCGTGCAAGTATATGGGTGTGAAGGCGGATCTTTATGATGACAATCCGGAGGAAGTAAAGGAAGCTTTTTGTCAGGCAGGAGTTTTATGAAAGGTTTAAGAGGAGAATGGGCATGGATGAGATGAAAAAACTGGCGGCACTGGCCTATGAGCTGCGTGAGGATGTGGTGAATATGGTGGTGGAGGGAAAGGGCGGACATATCGGCGGGGATATGAGCGTCATGGATATTCTGGTGTCGCTTTATTTTAAGGAAATGAATATCAGTCCTGAGAATCAGGAGTCTGCTGACAGGGATCGTTTTATTATGAGCAAGGGGCATTCGGTGGAGGCTTATTATGCGGTGCTGGCCAGGAAGGGTTTTTTTCCTAAAGATGAGGTGATGCGGAAGTTTTCCAGATTCGGCTCGCCTTATATCGGGCATCCGAACAATAAGCTTCCGGGGATTGAGATGAATTCCGGTTCGCTGGGGCATGGGCTTCCGGTGTCGGTGGGGATGGCCCTGGCCGGGAAAATGGATCACAGGGATTACCGGGTATATACCGTTATGGGAGACGGCGAGCTGGCGGAAGGGTCCGTATGGGAAGGCGCTATGGCGGCTTCTCAGTATAAGCTGGATAATCTGTGCGCGGTGGTGGACCGCAACCGTCTGCAGATTTCGGGAAGCACGGAGGATGTGATGGGGCAGGACAGCCAGGAGGAGCGTTGGGCGTCCTTTGGCTGGAACGTGCTCAGCGTAGACGGCAACTGTATGGAGGAGCTGTGCGACGCATGGGCGGCGGCAAGAGCCTGTAAGGGGCGGCCTACGGTGGTGATTGCCAATACGGTGAAGGGCTGTGGTTCCGCAGTGATGGAAAATAAGGCGCCCTGGCATCATAAGGTGCCCGGGGAAGAGGAATATGCACAGATTATGAAGGATTTGAAGGAGAGAAGGGAGGCCCTTTATCATGAATAAAATACCGAACAGACAGGCTATCTGTGAAGTGCTTATGGAAAAGGCGGAAACGGATAAGGATATTGTGGTGCTTTGCAGCGATTCCCGGGGAAGCGCTTCGCTGGCGCCTTTTGCCGCCAAATATCCGGAGCAGTTCGTGGAGGTGGGTATTGCGGAGCAGGATTTGGTCAGCATTTCCGCCGGGCTTGCCAAATGCGGGAAAAAACCGTTTGCGGCTTCTCCTGCCTGCTTCCTTTCCACAAGAAGCTATGAACAGGCAAAAATAGACTGCGCTTATTCGGATACCAATGTGACTCTGGTGGGAATCAGCGGCGGCGTCAGCTATGGGGCGCTGGGAATGAGCCATCATTCCGCACAGGATATTGCAGCCATGTCCGCAATCCCAAACATGCGGGTTTATCTGCCAAGCGATCGGTTCCAGACGGCAAAGCTCATTGAGGCGCTGCTTCAGGATACCAGGCCTGCCTATCTGCGCGTGGGGAGAAATGCGGTGGAGGATATTTACAGCGAAAATGATATTCCGTTTGTGATGGATAAGGCTACGGTACTGGCTGAAGGGACGGATGTGCTTCTTGTGGCCTGCGGGGAGATGGTGCGTCCGGCCCTGGATGCCGTTGCGCTGTTGAAGGAGCAGGGGATCAGCGCTGGGCTTCTGGATATGTATTGTGTGAAGCCGTTGGATAAGGAAGCGATAGTGGACGCGGCAGGGAAGGTGAAGGCCGTGATCAGCGTGGAGGAGCATGCGCCCTTCGGCGGCCTTGGTTCCATGGTGAGCCAGGTGGTGGGCAGTGCCTGCCCCCGCCGTGTGATAAATATGGCGCTGCCGGATGCACCGGTGATTTCGGGAACCTCCCGGGAAGTGTTTGACTATTATGGGCTGAATGCGGAAGGCATTGCGGCAAAGGCTGCGGAGATTTTAAAGGAACTGTAATAGATTAAGCGGTTCCTTCACAGCTACCAGGCAGCTATGCAAATTTGTGAGTTTCAGAAAAATTTAAGGGGACAAAAAGGTGAAACAAAAATTTATCATAAGCATAGACCAGAGCACCCAGGGAACGAAGGCGCTGTTGTTTGACGGCTGCGGGAAGCTGCTGGCAAGGGAGGATCAGGCCCATCGTCAGTTGGTGAATGCACAGGGGTGGGTGTCCCATGACCTGCGTGAAATCGCGGATAATACGGTCCGGGCGGTGGGGCTCCTTATGGAAAAAAACGGGGTTTCGCCGGCGCAGATCGTTGCTGTAGGCATCAGTAACCAGAGAGAAACAACGGCCATGTGGGATCGCGGGAGCGGGGATCCACTGGCCGATGCCGTTGTCTGGCAGTGCGGCCGGGCGGGGAGTATTGTCCGGGATATTGCAAAGCGGGGATTTGATAGTATAATAAAAGAAAAAACGGGGATACCCTTGTCCGCTTATTTCCCGGCAGCCAAAATGGCATGGCTGCTGGGGCAGGAGGAAGGGCTTACAGAGCGGGCCGGGCGGGGAGAAATCTGTCTGGGCACCATTGACAGCTGGCTGATCTGGCAGCTGACGCAGGAGCATGCGTTTAAGACGGATTATTCCAATGCCTCCAGAACCCAGCTGATGAATCTGAAAACCCTTGCATGGGATGAGGAGCTTGCCGGAATTTTCGGGATCCCCATGGAGTGCCTGGCGCAGATCTGCGATTCGGATGCGGTTTATGGCCATACCACCATGAATGGGCTGTTTGAAAAGCCTGTTCCCATCTGCGGTGTGTTGGGAGATTCCCATGCCGCGCTGTTTGGGCAGGGCTGCCTGCAGCCTGGTATGAGCAAGGCCACCTACGGAACCGGTTCCTCTCTGATGATGAATATCGGCGGGCAGCCCATTCCCAGCAGTCACGGCGTGGTGACCTCTCTGGCCTGGAAGCGTAAGGGGAGAGTGGATTATGTGCTGGAAGGGAACCTGAATTATACCGGCGCGGTGATTACCTGGCTGAAGAAGGATGTGGGGCTCATCGGCTCCGCAGGGGAGACGGAGTCTCTCGCCACAGCCGCCAATCCTGCGGATCGGACCTATCTGGTTCCTGCTTTTACCGGTCTGGGGGCGCCCTATTGGGACGAGTCAGCCGCCGCTTCCTTAAGCGGTATGACGAGAGTTACGGGCAAAGCGGAAATTGTCCGCGCCGCGCTTGACTGCATTGCCTATCAGATAACGGATCTGGTTCTGGCCATGGAGCAGGATACGGGAATTCCCATGAGGGAGCTGCGGGTGGACGGAGGGCCTGCCAGAAACCGTTATCTGATGCAGTTCCAGAGCGATATTTCCGGGAAAACACTGAAAATCCCTCAGGCGGAGGAGCTTTCCGGCATCGGGGCCGCCTATATGGCGGGCATTTCCGCGGGGCTGTATTCGGAGGAGGAATTATTTTCCGGTTGGGAGGGGAGCATTTTTACTCCTTCCATGGACGTAAATGTGCGCAGGGAGAAATTGAACGGCTGGAAAAAAGCGGTGGCCGGCGTACTGGATCATACATAAAAAAGCAGAAAGAGGAGCAGAATTCCTCTGCTCGTCAGAGGATAAATTTCTAAAGAAATTGCATTTTGTTCTGCAAAACCAGGAGGAAAATCCTCTGTTCGCGGAGAGCTCGCATTTTCCTTCGGAAAACAAGGAGGATTTAAAATGAGTAAGTTATTATTTCAGGAACAGGTAGAAAGATGGGGGATGCTGGAGGTAAGCTGCCAGGGGCCTGCGGAGGGAAATCCTTTTGTCGATCACCATATTCAGGGCGTCTTTACCGGAGAAAAGGAAACGGTAAAGACGGACGGTTTTTATGATGGAGACGGTGTTTATAAGGTTCGCTTTATGCCCTCCTTTGAGGGGAGTTACCGCTTTACCATAAGCGCGGATTTCCTGGAAAAAGAGGAGACAGGAAGCTTTGTGAGCCTTCCTGCGGGGGAAGGAAACCATGGCCCGGTGCGTGTGGCTGATACCTACCATTTTGCATATGAGGACGGAACAAGGTACTATTCCATCGGAACCACCTGTTATGTATGGGATCTGCAGTCAGATGAAAGAATTGCACAGACGCTGGAAACACTAAAGGCAAGTGCATTCAACAAAATCCGCTTCTGTATTTTTCCCAAGCATTATGACTATAACCTGGGAGAGCCCAGATCTTATCCCTATGAGGGGACACCCATGGATTCCAGCGTGCTGACCAAGGAGAATTTCTGGGGCTATACAGGAAAAACGGAAGGAAATGACTGGGATTTCTACCGGTTTAACCCGGTTCATTTCAGGCATATCGAAAAATGCATCCTTGCCCTGCAGGAGCTGGGGATAGAGGCGGATTTGATCGTGATGCATCCTTATGATCGCTGGGGCTTTTCCCAGATGACGAAGGAACAGGATGATTTTTACTGGAATTATGTGATTGCCAGATTTTCCGCATACCGCAATGTATGGTGGTCGCTGGCAAATGAATATGATTTAATGAAAAATAAGACTACGGAGGACTGGGAGCGTTACGGCGCGATTCTGTGTGAAAAGGATGCGTACCGCCATCTGCGTTCCATCCATAACTGCATGGGGATGTACGATCACAGCAGGCCCTGGATCACTCATTGCAGCATTCAGAGGCAGGATATTTACAAAACCTCTGAGCTGGTGGATGAGTGGCGTGAAAAATACCATAAGCCCATCGTTATGGATGAAATCGCCTATGAAGGCAACATCCAACACGGCTGGGGCAATATCAGCGGCGAGGAGATGCTGCGCCGTTTCTGGGAAGCGGCCTGCAGGGGCGGTTATCCCGGCCATGGGGAAACCTATATGAACCCGGACGATATTCTCTGGTGGTCCCACGGCGGAACACTGCATGGGGAGAGCTGGAAGCGTTTTGAACTGCTTCATGATATTATGTGCGAAACGCCCGGAAACGGCCTGATGCCGCTTACCAGAGGTTTTGATGAAATCTGTGCCGTACCGCAGGAGGCAGAGGGGGAAGAGAAACCGGTAAAGGACTATTATCTGATGTATTACAGCTTCATGCGTCCCTCCTTCCGGGATTATTATTTTGATGATGAGACGAAGTTCCGGGTGAAGGTGATTGATACCTGGGAAATGACGGTTGAAGACAGAGGGGTATTTAGCGGGAAATTCCGGGTGGAACTGCCGGGGAAGGCTTATATGGCGGTGCAGATTAAGAAAGAAGCATAAAACAGCAGCGGTCCGGGCGGCCGGGACGCTGAAAGATGGCAGAAGGAAGGCTTTATGCGCAACGACGATTACTACATGGAATTAAATGAATCCATCGTCCTGATGGACAAACGCACGGAAGGCCCGGGAGATGCCAGGTTCCATTTCCACGAGGATTATGAAATCTTCCTCTTCCTGGAGGGCGACGTGGATCTGTACATAGAGCAGTCTGTCCATCATATGCAAAGAGGCCATCTCGCGGTCTTTAACGACCGCGAGATCCACCGCGCCTGCCATTACGGCAAAATCCCCTTTCACAGGATTGCCATACATTTTCATCCCCGGCTGGTGCATGGAATGTGCACTCCGGCCACGAATCTTCTGGGCTGCTTCCAGAACCACCGGCCAGGAAAAGACAACGTCATCCTGCTTTCAGAGGAACAGATGGAGACGCTGCTTTGCATGAATGAAAAGCTCCGTCAGGCCAGCCAGTCGGAAAAATACGGCGCTGATGTGCTCATGACCGCCTGCCTGGCCGAGCTGCTGGTATACGTCAATTCTCTTTACCGGGATTTTAAGCAGGAACAGCCAGCGGCGGCGGATAAAACAATCGGTGCGGTCATGGATTATATCGATGCCAATCTTTCGCCGGAGCTGTCGCTGCAAAGCATTGCAGCCTGTTTTTCCATCGACAGATATTATCTGAGCCATCTGTTCCGGCAGCAGACGGGCAGCACCTTATATCAGTACATTCTGATTAAAAAGATTGCGGCGGCAAAGCAGTACCTTCTGGACGGAAAAACGGTGACGGAGACCTGTTATCTGTCAGGCTTTAATGACTACAATAATTTTATCCGGACCTTTAAGAAAATGACCGGGGTTTCTCCGGGACATTATTCCCGCGAGCAACGAGCCAAGTAGCCATGCTTGAATGGATATTTGATTATAAAAAGAGCTTTCTTGGAAAATAAACGGTAACGGTCCGGCCGTATGGACTGGACTGTTTCGAAAAGATTCTTTCACAGCGCCTGTAGGCCGCAGTATCGGCACGTTCAGGGCTGGGAAGGATCCGGTTTTCCAGGAAAGCTTTTTTCTTAAGCTGCCGTAGGGCGGCGGCCGGAGGACAATTGCATCATAAAAAGCTGAATGCCGTCAGCATGGAACTGATAAAATTCCCGGCGCCGTGCAGCAGGATACTGGGGAGGATGGAACCATTATAGATTTTTTCATTCAGCCAGCCCAGCAGCAGCGCCGCCATGCCGGTGAACAGGAACATCAGCGTATGATACCACAGACCCACCTGCAGCCCGGCCAGCAGATATAATGCGTTATGCATCAGGCCGAACAGCGCCGCCTGCAGGAGAATGCCCTTTACGGTCCCCAGCTTATGGCAAAACAGTTTGCATAGGAAACCGCGGTAGAGAATTTCCTCCGCCACGCCGTTGGCAATGAAATTTTCAATAAGAGCCGGCAATATGGCCGCAGCGCCGATCCCGGCAAAGGCATTTACGGAAACAGAACCGCTGTTTTCCAGGTAATCCATGGTTTCCTGCGGGATCCATCTGGTAAAATCAAAGGTGTAAAAGAAATAGTAAATAATGGCAAAAACCACAAGCGTCCACCATTTGCCGTTCAGCTTCGGCTTGATAAAGCCCAGCCAACGGAAAAAAGAGGTTTCCTTCCTGTGCCTGAAAAACCACCAAAGAAACGGTATGGCGGAAAAGACAAGCAGATTTACCGCCGCTGTTGAAATACTGTTTAATATAAGCTGCATTTTTATCCCTCCTAAGTCCCTGTTCTGTGCTCCTTGCAGGAAGGGTGATGGTAATAATTCAGCCTTCGGCCAAACTGTTACTGCATCCGCTCATTAAAAGTCGCCTTCGGCGAGGGGCACTGCCACCATGTATTCTCACGGTTTGCGCAGTGAATGCGCAAACCTGCCTGAACTATTACAGGTGATGACCAATATCTAATATAATCTCTTTCATATCTCTTGTAAATAAGCGGTTCCCATTTTTCTTTTGTGTGTATTAGACTTGTATTTAATAACACAATAAACGCATGTTTTAAGACAAAACACGCAAAGAATTCACTTGCGCCATATGCTACGATACGTTTAGGAAAACAGAAAATCAGTAATAAAAGGCCTATCGCGGAGCGATTTAATTGGACGAATGGGGTAACGGTTCAGCCTTGTACAGAGAACGCAGCGCCGTAGGGAAAATGCCGACAGCCCGTGCCGCAAAAACGGCCGGAATGAAACATCCGTGCAGAACGGAAGGAGGAAATATGCAATGATACAGGCAGCAGTGATAGGGACGGGAAACATTTCAGGAAGTCACATTGAGGGACTGCTCACATTTCCGGAAAGATGCCGCATCGCGGCACTGGTTGATATCTATCCGGAAAAGGCGGAGGCCGCCAGGAAAAAATATCATTTGGAAGGGGCACAGGTTTTTGACAGCCATGAGAAGCTGCTGGAATCCGGATTGAAAATAGATCTTGTACATATCTGTACGCCGCCCTCCAGCCATGCGGAAATCGCAGTACATTGCATGGATGCAGGCTGTAATGTGCTGGTGGAAAAGCCTATGGCGCCCAGCTTAAAGGAATGCGACGCCATGCTGGAAGCGGAAAAAAGGAACGGAGTAACCATGGGAGTGGTGGCCCAGAACCGTTTCAGGAACAGCATTTACAAGCTGAAAAAGACGGCGGACAGCGGGCTGGCCGGTAAGATACGGTGCGCCCATGTAAATTCCCTGTGGTGGAGAGGGCATTGCTACTATGATCTGTGGTGGCGGGGAACCTGGGAAAAAGAGGGCGGCGGCCCGACACTGAACCATGCGGTGCACCATATCGATATGATCAACTGGATTCAGGGAGGCCTTCCCACAGAAGTGACCTCGGTGCTTGCCAATGTAATGCATGATAATTCAGAGGTGGAGGATCTTTCCTTTGCCGCCCTCCGTTACGCGGATGGCTCTGTGGCGGAAGTCACAAGCTCCGTGGTTCACCACGGCGAGGAGCAGGGGATTGTGCTGCAGTGTGAGAAGGCGAAGCTGGCGGCGCCCTGGTCCTGTGTGGCGGAAGTCACGCAGGCCAATGGTTTCCCGGTGCCGGGGCATAACCAGGAGCTGATGCAGAAGCTGAAGGATACCTATGCCGCCCTGCCGGATCTGCTCTATGAAGGGCATACCGGAGAAATCGAAAATGTCCTTACAGCCCTGGAAACACACACCCGCCCTTTCATTACCGGAGATGACGGCAGGAAAACGGTGGAGCTGATCACGGCAATCTATAAAGCCGGATTCCAGAAACGCACGGTAACTCTGCCGATTGCACCGGAGGACGAATATTATACGATGGAAGGGCTCCTGAAAAATGCGGTCCATTTCTATGAAAAGTCCGCCAGTGTGGAAAATTTTGCACCGGAAGAGATTTCGGTGGGAAATTATGATCAGAAATAGGAAAAGAGACTTAAAACCGTTATTATAAAAATAAAATATGCTGCAGTGAGCAAAGGGGAGCAAAGATGGATAAAAGAGATGGTATGAACTATGCACCTAAGGGAAAGCCCAACCCGGTGGTGGAAAAAGGAGAATTTATGATTGCGGCCGTAGGGCTGGATCACGGGCATATTTACGGGATGACCAACGGTCTGCTGGAAGCGGGTGCTTCGCTGAAATGGGTATACGATCCGGATCCTGCCAAGGTGGAAGCCTTCCTTAAGGCTTACCCGCAGGAAGCTGCCAGGAGGGCGGAGAGCGAAGAACAGGTGCTTTCCGACCCGGAAGTGAAGCTGGTGGCATCCGCCTGTATCACGTCGGAGCGGGCTGCCCTTGGCGTGCGCGTGATGAAGGCCGGCAAGGATTATTTCGTGGATAAAGCGCCGCTGACTACGCTGGAACAGCTGGATATGGTAAAGAAAACTGTGGAAGAGACCGGTAAAAAATACATGGTAAGCTACAGCGAACGGCTTCAGGTGGAAAGCGCCGTTTATGCAGGCGAGCTGATCAGGCAGGGAGCCATCGGCAAGGTAATCCAGGTGCTGGGGATGGGCCCTCACCGCCTGAATGCCCCCTCCCGTCCCGCCTGGTTTTTTGAAAAGGAGAAATACGGCGGAATCCTGTGCGATATCGGCAGCCATCAGATTGAACAGTTTCTCTATTATACAGGGGCCACGGACGCAACTATCGTAAATAGTGAAATCGGCAATTACAACCATCCGGAATATCCGGAGCTGGATGATTTCGGAGACGCCACGCTGGTGGGTAACAACGGAGCCATGGGTTACTTCAGGGTGGACTGGTTTACGCCCGACGGGCTTTCCACCTGGGGAGACGGACGGACCTTCATTCTGGGAACGGAAGGCTACATTGAACTGCGTAAATATGTGGATTTGGCAAAGGAAGAAAAAGGGGATCATGTTTTCTGGGCGGATAAGGACGGAGAGCATTACATCAATGTGAGCGGCCAGGTAGGGTTTCCGTATTTCGGACAGCTGATTCTGGACTGTATCAACCGGACGGAGAACGCCATGACCCAGGCCCATGCCCTGAAAGCGGCGGAGCTGTGTGTGAAGGCCCAGATGCTGGCGCGGAAGGTGAAATAACTGTAACCATTCGGATGGCCGAAAGGTTGCAGGATGCTTCCCTTTGGCAGGATAAAGAATAATGAGGAAAAAGCAGCAATCATTTAAAAGAGCTCCTTAGTTGATGATTGCTGCTTTTCATAATACTATGGTTCATGTTATTTTCACCGGCCTGTCAGCATATCCGCAAGTTCCCCGAATCCCGTAACTGCTTTCCCGCCATAGGGCACATTCCTGCTGTTAAATAATACGGTATCCATGCCAAGCGCCTGTGCCGCCTCCAGGTTATATCTTCTGTCATCAATATAAACACATTCCTCAGGCGGGCATCCAAGCTTTTCCAAAGTCAGCTGAAAAATCCGTGGATCAGGCTTTTTCATTTTCAAGTCGCCGCTTATGCTATATGCTTCTCCCTTCTGAAAATAATCCGTCGGGCATGGCAAAGCCCCGAATTGTTTGATTTTGCAACGTAAAGCTTACATTAATTGAAAATTCAAGCAGCACTTCCTTCCCGGAAAAAATAAAGCTGTAGTCAACAATATAAGGTGTTTCAATCAGAAATACCTTAAGCTTCAGAACCTGATCAAATGTTGCGATGCAGACATATTCCTGTCGATGCTTTTGCAAATCCTTAATAAAATAAATCTGCCCCTGTTTCTCCCCGGAAAAAGAAAAATCAATGATATTTGTATGCTCCTTTTCACAGAGAATCAGGCTGTAAGCTCCGTTTTTACGGATAAATTCAATACTTTCCAAATCCAGGCCATTTTGGGACAGCTGATACTTCCGGAGGGGAATTTCAGCCGTACTGTTTTTTGCCTCCCCGGATATTTCCTGCCCGGCATCAAATTCACCGCAGATGAAAGGTTCCTCAAGCAAGTACTCATAAACAAGGGAAAGCAGCGCTTCCATTTTAGAATTCTCAGAGAAAACGGTTACCGATAAATTTTTAGACGGACATATCAGGCACAGCTGACCAAACGCTCCGTCAAGCCGGTAAAAACCACCCCTGCTTATATGGAACTGAAAGCCGTATCCCGCTCCGCAAAAGTGATTGTCCGGCCGATTGACATCATCCTGCTTAACGATCTGCTGTCTCGTCGCTGATTCAAGATAATCTTGTGAAATCAGTCTTTTGCCATGATAGACACCTTTGTTTAAGAGCAGCTGCGAAATTTTTACAAGGGAATGAGGATAGAGGCTTAAGCCCATGCCTCCGGCCGTCAGATGTTCGGGAGACTGCTCCCACTGCGCTTCATAAATTCCCATAGGATGAAATAAATATTTGTTCAGAAATTCTTCCAGCGACAGGGAAGAAACCTTCGTTATGATAGCTGACAGCATATGGGAGCTGTGAGTGCTGTAGCGGTAATAGGTCCCCGGTTCATGCGGGAATTCCTGCTTTAAAAACGCTTTTATCCAGTTGCTTTGTGCGTACAGTCCGGCATAAGTGTTATCATGGATGCCGCTGGACATGGTAAGTAAATGGCGGATTTTTATCCTGCATAAATTCTTATCGGGCAGTTGTGGCAAATCCTCAGGAAAATATTTAATTATGTAATCATCAATAGTAAGCAGGCCCAAATCCCCGGCGATTCCTATGGCGAGGGAAGCGAAGGTTTTGGTCATGGAAAAAAAGAGCCTCAGGGTATTCATTCTGTAAGGAGGCTTCACATATTCGGCCAATATGGAATCCCTGGAGGAACATATGACATGGCTGATGCGGACATTATCATTCCTGTCACAGGCATGTATAAATTCGGAAAAAGACATATTCTTTACCACCTCTATAGCTATAATTCCGGCATGTGCCGGTTCCCGTGCAATGGGAAAATTATATCATACTTTGGAAGTTATAAATACATTTCTTAAAATACAGTTTTATGATACATTGTTGTATGTACTTCTGAACGGGAGGGACCTGAACGGAGACAAAATGTGAGAAAAAAACTGAAAGAAAACAAACTAAAGGAAATTAGAAAAAGATGAAAAAATATTCAAAAGAAGAACTGCAGCAGGATTTTAAGTTATTAAAAAAATGTATTTGCGAAGAACATCCGCTGGCATTTACGGACAGGAATAAAGTCCTGGCGGAATTTGAGCAGGCGGAAGCCGGGATCAGGGATGGGATGACGGAGGAGGAGTTTTACTATCTTGTAAATCCATGTGTGACAGCGGCAGGATGCGGCCATACGAACCTGGCTGTTTCAACAGCTTTGATAGAAGCAAGAAAGGAGACGGCTCTGTACTTCCCTGTGGAAGTAATCATTGACAGCGGAAAGCTCCTGGTGCGGCAGGACAGACCGGAATATGGATTGTATGAGGGAGACAGAATCCTGGGGATTAACGGCAGGAGTGCGGAGGATATTTTATCAAGCCTGGAAAGGAATATCAGCCATGACGGAAGCAATCCTGCGCTGGCCTGGTATCTTGCGGGGAAGCATTTCGGCTATGAATATTATGAGTTTGCAGATAAATCCGGCGTATTTCGGACAGAGGTGCTCAGACGGGATAATACAAGGGACATTATAACAATAGAAGGAAAATATATTCCCCGGCATAATACTGCCGCCTGGCAGCTTCATGCGCCTGAAAATACTGCGCCCTACGAATGCGGAAGGAAAGGAAAAGAGGCATTTCTGGTGATTCGGGTATTTTCGGAAGGAGAGCAGAGTTTTGAGCAGTTTCTTGCAGGATTTTTTGCAGAACTGAGAGAAGCGGGGGCTGACCGACTGACCATTGATTTGCGGGGGAATTTCGGCGGGTATCCGGGTATGGCGAGGGAGCTTTTATCTTACCTGACAGAGCGGGAAATCCCTTACTTCACCAGGGATACAAAGCTTCCGGAGGTATGCGGCCTTTCAGAAATGGGCGGTAATATCCTGCCGAAGGAGAACTGCTTCAAAGGGGATATAACGCTTCTTACAGATGGCGGCTGCTTTTCAACCAGCGGCCATTTTGCGGCGGTGTTTAAGGAAAATCATCTGGGAAGGATCCTGGGAAGCACGACTGGCGGAGGGGCCGCCTGCACGGATTTTTCGGCAGATGCAGTACTGGAGAATACCGGGCTCAGGCTCCATTATTCCCGCGCGCTTTTTGCTGTGCAGGCAGATGAAAGCATGCGTAATGGTGTGGAGCCGGACGGCGTCTGAGCGGACAGGACGGTTGCTGTGATTATGTGAAAACTGCGGATTATAAGCTATGGAAGCCCTGAACCGGGATTTTTAAACGGGCCAAAGCCCCGGCTGGGTGAACAGTACCGGGGCTTTGGGATAAGCGATACGAATGATAGTTATTATTGAATTTGGTAAAAGTCCGCGCTGATTTCTCCTGTGACACATATCTTTTCATAGGGGTGTACAGGAAAAACGCTGACGGTAAAAGGAGTCATTCCGTCATCCGCAAGAACCTCCAGGATACATCTGTCGAAGACGATTTCCATGATGGAGGTGTTTTGACAAAGCCTGGGGGCGCGGTTTATGCCATAGCAGTCGCTGTCATAGTCCTTCTGGAAGCCTGTTTGCCCGCCGTGGCGTCTGTCAACGATGATTTCCTCCTCCGTGACTTCAATTTCCACGGATTCCCCTGTGCTGTTTCGGAATGTGATTTTTCCGGGGCCATTGACGGTGGTCTTTAAGCCGAAGGTCTGCGTATGCAGTCTGTTGTCTCCCGGAAACAGCGGGAAGGCGGAGGCTTTCAGGGAATCCAGTCCTGGGAAGGAAAAGGCAAGCCGGTAGCCCTGTGCTGTCTTTACAAGCTTCATCTGCCTGGCGAGAGTCATCTGGCCCCGGAAGCCATCGGCATCGGTGGGGGTCTGGGCGGCGTAATCCCAGTTATCCGCCCAGCCCAGCATCACCTTTTCCTCCAGGTTCTGGAAGGTAACCGCCGCATAATTATCCGTTCCGTAATCCGGCAGAAGGGGAAGGGCGGAGCATTCCGTGTCATGGAAGGTGTTTCCATCAAAGGTTCCCACGTAATACTGGGTGATATGGGACATTCTGTGGAAACAGTCCTTATCCTTGCCTGCCTGCTCAGGCGGCAGTATCATACTGATGATCAGAATCCATTTTTCGCCCTCCTCTGTCATGAGAGGGAAGCAGTCCGGGCATTCGCAGATGCCTCCAAGCCCATGGATGCCTGCTTCAAAATCCCCTGTTTTTTTCCAGTCCTTCAGATTTTCTGAACTGTAGAATTCCACCCTGCTTCCGGCAGCAAGCACCAGGCTGCAACAGTTTTTTACCGGATTAAAGAAAACCTTAGGATCGCGGAAGTCCGGTTTGCCCTTGTTGGGAATTACGGGATTTCCATAATATTTTTCAAAATGCTCATAGTCAAGGCTGTAGGCAATGCTTTGCTGTTCCAGGTGATCTGAAATGCGATGGTTGGTATAAACTGCTATCAGAGGTGGGTTTTCAATACTTCCCAGGCCGGAAACATTCGCCCTGTCAAGCACGCAGGAGCCTGAAAAAATACATCCGAGTTCATCGGGGTAGAGGGCAACGGGAAGGTGCTCCCAATGGAGCAGATCCTCAGAAACCGCATGGCCCCAGTGCATAGGCCCCCAGTTGGGGGCCGCCGGATAATACTGGTAAAACAGATGGTATCGGCCGTTTACATATACCATGCCGTTGGGATCATTCATCCAGTTTGCCGGAGGTGTAAAATGAACTACAGGTTTATATTTGTTTTTTGTTTGCATCTGTTCAGATTATCTCCTTTTTCTTATTTTCAGACGATTGTAAAGCATGGTATAAACGGTTTACAATGTCCGTCTTATTTACTGCTTCTGTCAACTGCGGACTGATAGATGGAAACCAGCTCCTCAACGCCTGCGGACTGCAGTTCTCCAAGGTATGCGTTCCAGTTGTCGTCCGTCACGCCGCCTGTTACCCACTGATTGATATAACGGTCAACGATATCGGAGATGGTGGGCTGAATCTGGGCGAGCCGTGATAATTCATCGGTGGTCATCATAACACGGGGAATTGTGTCGTTTTCCGCCATAATGTCTTCCTTGCCGTTGGTTTTCTGGTTTTCCAGAAGCTGTACGGCGTCATAGGCATAGCCTGCAACTGTTTCATAGTACTCATCCAGAACGATCATGGAACCGCGGCAGGTGGTGGAGTTAACGCGTGCTTCGCCGAAGTTGGTGTATTCTGTTTGAGCCACATATCTTCCCTGCTCATCAAGCGGAGTCCGTAAAATACCATTGTCATCCTTTACATAGTTATAGCCTTCCGCACCCCAGTTGGACTGGATGGATATGGCGGGATCACCTACCATATAATCCACGAATTTGGCAATGACATGAGGGAATTTGCAGGTGGTGGTGATTGCGGTATTGGAGGAATCCTGAAGCTCGGAATAGTTATTTTCAAAACCGGTCATACCTGCTTCACCCTGCAGCCGGGGAATGGCAACATATTCATCATGGACATCCAGGTTGGTGATTTCCTGATCGGTCCAGGTGCCGAAGCATCCGATTCTGGCTACATCTTCCTTAATCAGGGAGGATTTATAGGAAGCGCTTTCATCCGCTTCAAAGGAACCGTTCCAGATAAGGCCTTCGTTATAAAGCATATTGAAAAATTCTGCGGTTTTGCGGAAGGCTTCATCCTGGGCCGTGAAAGTTACTTTGCCGTCAATCAGTCTTAAATGATCCGCATAGGCATTGCCGCCGCAGTAGGAATCAGCGCATCCGAAAGCGCCGGTAAAACGGTAGAACATATTGTAGGAACCGAAGGTGTCGGTAGCGCCGAACCAGGTAGCCATGGGAATTTCATCTGCAGCGCCGTTTCCGTTCAGATCTCCACCATCGCGGAAAGCTTTCAGACAGTCAACCCATTCGTCAACAGTGGTGGGAACTTCCTTCCCTACCTCATCCAGCCATGTCTTGTTAATCAGCAGGGGGCCGCCGGTCAGGACAAGACCGTACATTTCCTCGATATACGGGAAGCCGTAGGTATGGCCATCGGGAGCGGTTATTTCGGACCAGTAATTTTCGCTGTCATCCAGAATCTTTTTCAGGTTGGGCATATATTCGTTAATCAACCCTTCCGTCGGCAGGAAGATATCCTGATCTGCGTACTGAACTACGATATTGCCGGATTTTCCGTCGCCGAAGTTCCAGAATACATCGGGAAGCTCTTCGCCGGAGGCAAGCATCAGATTTATTTTCTCCTGGGCACCTTCGGAAGGAATCGCCTGCCAGTCGAATTCAATACCGGTATCCTCAAACCATACCTTGCACATTTCCAGATCCTCAACCGGTACGACTCTGTCCGCCGTATTTACGATCAATGCGGAGATTTTGCCGTATTTTTCCTCAAAGGCAGCCGGGTCCTTGATGATAGGAAGCGTGCCGTCCAGGTTCAGGATTCCAGCGTCCACAGCCTCCTGTTCTTCCTTGGTCAGGCCGCTGTCCGCAGCTGAGGAAGCCGCTGCTACAGCCTCTTCCATATTTTCAGCAGTCTGTCCTCCGGAGCCTGTGCTGGCTGTGCCTGATGAGGAGCTGCTGCCGCAGCCGGAAATCAGCCCGGCCGCCATAGTCAGTGTGAGCAGTAAAGAAACAATTTTCTTTTTCATGTATTTTCCTCCTTAATATTGAAAAATTGGTAACTGTTGTATTAAATATATCTTCCTGGTTTTGGGAAGATATGATTAACCGGGATTACCCCTTGACTGCGCCGATGGTTACGCCCTTTGCAAAATACTTCTGGATGAATGGATATACGACCAGCAGCGGAGCTGCGGATACGACGACGATACAGTATTTCAGCTGTTCCGCCAGCTTCTGCTTGGTAACCATGGCGTCTCCCGAGGAGCCCATCTGGTTTGCCTGGTTCATGAGGACCAGGTTTCTCAGAACAACCTGCAGCGGCATCTTGTTGTCATCCTGCAGATACATCAGCGCGTTAAAGAACTGGTTCCACATCGCTGTTGCATAGAACAGACACATAACTGCGATGATGGTGGAAGAGAGCGGGATTGCAATCTTGAAGAAAAAGGTGAAATCCGAGCACCCGTCTACCTTGGAAGCCTCCAGCAGCTCATCCGGAACGCCGGCCTCAAAGAAGGAACGGCAGACGATCAGGTTATAGGCGGAAACGGCAACGGGCAGCACCATCGCCCAAATGGAGTTATAGATTCCCAGATTCCTGATGGTCAGGTAGAGGGGAATGATTCCTCCGCTGAAGAACATGGTAAAGGTAAACAGAAAAATCAGGCCGCGTCTCCCCGGGAGATCCTTTCGGGATAAGGCATAGCCGGCAGGGATTGTGGCAAACAGCGAAACAATGGTGCCGACAACGGTATATGTAATTGTATTTTTATAGGCTGTCCACAGGGGGGTATAGCTTAAAGTGGTTTTATAGCCGTTTAGATAAAGCTTTACCGGATAAAACAGCGGTTTCCCGGAATTTACGATAACCGGGTCCGTGATGGAGGCGATTACCACGTAGTAAATGGGGTACACTATCACCAGACAGATGATTATCATGATTACAGCGTTGACGATATTGAAAATCCTGTCCCCTACGGATAATTTCATTTTGGTTTTATGAATGGCCGGGTTCGCGGCCTTTTTTGATGCCTGCTTATTCATCCTGGTTCCTCCCATTCTTAGAAAATACTGATATCGCTTACTTTTTTCGCTATAAAGTTCGCGGTTACAAGTATGATGAAGTTAACAACGGAATTAAATAGGCCGACGGCCGTAGCGAAGCTGTACTGCGCCGTCTGCAGGCCGACCTTGTAAACATAGGTGGATATCAGCTCGCTTACGATGGTATTGGAGCCGTTCTGCATCAGGTATGCTTTCTCATAGCCGACATTCATGATATTGCCGATTTGCAGGATGAGCATCAGGATGATTGTGGGCAGAATCATGGGAATATCGATATACAGAATCCGCTGGAATCTGGAAGCGCCGTCTATTGTGGCGGCCTCGTAGTAATCAGGGCTGATGGCGGTCAGCGCCGCAATGAAGATAACTGCGTTAAAGCCCATGGTCTGCCAGATGTTGGAACCGATAAACAGGGTACGGAACCACTCCGGGAGAGAAGTGAACAGGGTTTCTTTGCCGCCTGCGCTTGTCACCAGGTTGTTTACAACACCGTTTGCTGCAAAAAAGACGGATATAATGCTCACAACTACAACGTTTGACATAAAGTAGGGCGCATAGCTGATGGTCTGAATTGTCTTTTTAATCCGATTGCCCTGAATCTGATTCAGCAGCAGTGCGAAGATAATCGGAATCGGGAAAGCGATAACAAGGCTTTCCAGGCTGATAACAATGGTGTTTTTGATAGCATTCAGAGCAATGCTTGTACTGAAAAACTGCTGGAAGTATTTAAGTATGGGGTCGGCCCAGGGGCTGCCGAGAATACCTGCCCTGATTTTGTAGTCCTTAAAGGCAATGACGACCCCGTACATGGGGTAATAGGCAAAAATGACTGCCCAGAGCAGGGCGGGTATGAGAAGTACATACAGCTGCCATGCTTTTAATGTCTTTTTAACATTGGTTTTAAACAATCCACTCTTGTTCACCACTTTCATCGCTTATCCTCCTAACCAAATCGTATGGAACGGTTCCATGTTTAGAATAATAAGCACTTTTTATAGGCGTGTCAACCATATTTTGAAAATAAGTCAGCATTTCGTATAAAAGCAACAAAAATGAATCGTTTTAACTATGAATATATCACAAAGAAAATGCGGGAGATAAAAAGAAATATAAAAAAAGACCATTTTGACAGGATGCCAAAATGGTCTTTTAATTGTTTGCTTGTGTGGAACAATTACGTTGTTCCACGTCCGCGCCAATGAACGGGAACCAGGCGGAGGCAGGTGGCGGGGTCCCTGCCTTCTATCAGAGAAAGCACGGCATCTACGCATTCCCTTGCGATGCCGGGGCAGTCCTGTTCGATAACGGACAGCTCCGGATAAGTGAGATTGGTGATTTCAGTGCCATCATAGCCTATGATTTTGAACTGTCCGGGAACCTCAAGCCCCATCTGCCTGGCTACGGCCAGACAGCTCAGGGCGCCGATGTCATTTGTCATACATCCATCGGTATCCTTGATGATGTCCCAGTATTTGTGGATGATGTTTTTGTTGTAGGAATAGCTCATAGCATCCCATTCCATATTTACGGAAATAACCTCACAGCCGTTTTCCCTGAGTACCATTTCCATTACTTTGTGGCGGATGTTGGCGCTTTTTTCCCAATCAAAGCCGCCGTAGAACTGGATGATTTTCCGACAGCCGCCCTTTAAAAATACCTCCGCGGCAATCCGCCCTCCCTGTTCGTGATCCGAGCGGATCAGTGGGACATCTGCGGACCAGTAGCGATCCATGCTGACGATTGCCTGTCCGTTTCTTCCGTTAAAGCCTGGGATTGGATCGACGCATGCGATGAGCCCGTCCACCACATTCTCTTCCAACATTTCCATAAATTCAACCTGACGGTTTACAATGTCGATGGTATTGCAGACGATACATTTGTAATTGTGCCGGGACAGCTCGTATTCGATACAGCGCATTATCCTGGCAAAAAAAGGATGTTCCAGGCTGGGGACCATGACGCCCACGAAGCCGGTTTTCCTGCCTGCCTGTGTTTTTACAGCAGGGGCGGGCTTATAGTTCAGTTCTTCCATACTTTCGTATATTTTTTTCTTCGTTTCTTCTGCCACATAGCCGCTGTTGTTTAAAGTCCGGGACACGGTTCCCACTCCCACGCCGGCTTTCCGGGCTACATCCCTCATGCTTGCCATATCGTATTCCCCCGTTTTTATATTGTTTCACAAAAAATGTGTATTCCGGATGTTTCATATTGTTCCATAAAACTATCATAGCATAAATTTGCAAATTGTCAAAGCTGGTGCAGTATGCAGGCGGTAGGGGAAAGTGTAACAATTCGGGCATCCGGACGACTGCAGGAGAATCTGATAACCGGAAGAAGAATGTGGGATAGTTTTGTGACAGGAAATAAGCGGAAAGAGTAAAATGTTGTCGGATGTGCTTGCTGAATGTATAAAATATACATAAGATATATGCTGCCAGATGACATGTTTTTTGTAAAATGTATAAAATTTAAAAGATATACATTCTTTTTGTGTTAAAAATATGCATTTTCAGGTATTGAAGAAATTGTGATTATATATGAATTGACATTTCTGCACAAATCATCTATAATAAACATGTTCACGAGCACATACCTGTACGGCAAAGAGAAGGACTGCGCAGGTGTATGGAATTACGTAACGCTTCAGCGGGACAGCGCGATGACTGCGCTGACCATAATCCGGTGCTTTAGGATGGATTTTGGCAATAACTGTGAAAGGGCTGAATAGTTACGGACTTGCAATTGATTCAGAAAGGGGTTCATGTATGAGAGCGACGAAGGAATACCGCCTTTCCTGCACGGAAGAGGCAAAGAAAATTGTGGATCGGCTGACACTGGAGCAGAAGGTGTGGCTGATGAGCGGCAACATTGACATTACCAGGATGAGACAGGAAGACATGGCGCAGATGATGGAGGCCATGCAGGATGATTCCAAACATTATAATGTAACGCCCTATGCAGCGGGCGGACTGGAAGAGGAGAAGGTTCCTCCCATGCTTTTTGTGGACGGGCCCAGGGGTGTTGTATGCGGTAACTGGCAGAGCACCTGCTTCCCGGTGTCCATGGCCAGAGGCGCTACTTTTGATCCTGAGCTGGAGGAACGGGTGGGACACTGCATCGGCAGGGAGACCAGGGCGTTCGGAGGCAATCTGTTTGCCGGTGTCTGCATTAACATGCCCTATAATCCGGGCTGGGGACGCAGCCAGGAAACCTACGGCGAGGAAACCTATCAGATTGGACGGATGGGAGCGGCGCTGGTAAAAGGCGTGCAGGATGAGGACGTTATGGCATGTGTGAAGCACTATGCCTTCAACAATATGGAAAATGCCCGGTTCAAATGCAGCGTAACCTGCGACCAGCGCACCGAGCAGGAGGTTTATCTTCCGCATTTCAAGGACTGCGTGGATGCCGGGGCGGCCAGCATCATGAGTTCCTACAACCGTTACAACGGCGTACAGTGCGGCCATCATAAATATCTGCTCCGTCAGGTTCTGAAGAAAGAATGGGATTTTGACGGCTTCGTAATGTCCGACTTCTGCTGGGGCGTCAGGGATACCGTGGAGGCTGCCCAGGGCGGACAGGATATGGAAATGATGTGGACCCAGTTTTTCGGTGACCGCCTGGTAAAAGCGGTGCAGGATGGTTTTGTGTCCGAGGAGGATATTAACGAAGCGGCGCTGCGTATCGTGCGCACAATCATCGCTTTTGATAAAGAACATAAGGAATACGATATGTCCGTAGTGGGCTGTCCGGAGCATATCGCAGTGGCAAAGGAAGCAGCGGAAAAAGGAATCACCCTGATTAAAAACAATAACGTGCTTCCTCTGAAAAAAAGTGAAACAAAGAAAATCGCCCTGATTGGAAAGCTGGCAAATACCGCGGTTATCGGCGATCACGGTTCCAGCTGGGTGCGTCCTCCCTATGTGGTAACGCCGGAGGAAGGGCTGAAAAAAGCTAATGAAGACTGTGAAGTAATCTACAATGACGGTTCGGATCTGGAGAGTGCAAAGGCGCTTGCGAAGGAAGCGGATGCGGTTGTTTTTGTAGTGGGCTATAACTATGACGATGAAGGCGAGTTCATTTCTGAAAATGAAAGCAGCAATTACATAGGCTCCATGGGCGGCGACCGCAAGAAGGGTCTGGGCCTGCATGAGGATGAGGCGGAGCTTCTTAAGCAGGTTGGGCCTGTGAATGAGAAATCTACAGTGGTTTTAATCGGCGGCAACATGATCATGATGACAGAATGGTACGATTGTGTGAATGCCGTAATGATGGCTTATTATCCCGGCATGGAGGGCGGCACCGCCATTGCGGAAATTATTTACGGCGATGTGAATCCTTCCGGCAAGCTGCCTTATGTGGTTCCCGTATCGGAGGAGGATCTTCCCCATGTGGACTGGGAAGCGACCGATCAGTATTATGAATATTACCATGGCTATACCCGGCTGGAAAAGAACGGCGTGAAGCCCCTGGTTCCCTATGGCTTTGGCTTAAGCTACACAACCTTTGAAATTACGGCGCCCGAAGCAAAGGTGGAGGGCGACAATCTGGTGGTGACGGCCAACGTGAAAAATACCGGAAAAATGGACGGTGACGAGGTAGTACAGCTCTATGTGGGCTTTGAAAATTCCGCAGTTGACCGCCCTGTAAAACAGCTGCGCGGTTTTCAGCGCATCAGCCTGAAGGCGGGAGAGGAAAAGAAGGTAACGGTTTCCACCCCTCTTGAAAAACTGAAATGGTACAATCCGGTTTACCGCGAATGGCAGCTTGAACATGTGGAACACTCTGTCTATGTAGGCTCAAGCAGCGCTTCAGAGGATTTGGTTAAGACATCCATCGTTTTATAAATAATTAAAGCCCGGAACAAAAAAGAAGGCGTGCTGGCAGACAGCCGCCTTCTTTTTGGTACTCCTGAATCACTTTCTTATAGTCAATACAGTAGATGTGCTGACCTGCTGAACAATTACAAAATGTGTTTCTGTTTTCATATGCCTTACATCCGTCCGACAAAAAAACTCACGGTAAATACAGAGAAATTTTTCCTTCCAATATGTGTAATGTGTACAAAAATAAGAAAAAAATGAGAGAATTATTGACAAATAAGAAAGCGAAATATATAATCAACTCATCGTGTTCGTGCACATATTAGCAGAAGAGTAAAGAGTAAACGCCCGCTCCCTGAACGGGCGGCTCAAAACATGGCTGATTCCGCGCAAATGAAAGGAGTCAGTAATGGAAGAGAAAAAGTATTTAAAATGGTACAACAAGGTAGGTTACGGTTCCGGTGACCTGGCAGCCAATATGGTTTATGGCCTGCTCACCAGCTTTGTACTGATTTATCTGACGGATACAGTGGGACTGAACGCCGGAATTGTGGGAACTCTGATGATGTTCTCCAAGTTTGCGGACGGTGTGACGGATGTATTCTTCGGAACCCTGATCGACAAAACACATTCCAAAATGGGCAAGGCGCGTCCCTGGATGCTCTGGTCCTATCTGGGAAATGCGGTTATGCTGATTGCCATTTTTGCCATTCCCAAAAGTATGGGAGACACTGCGAAATATGCGTACTTCTTTATCACCTATACGTTGCTGAACGCTGTTTTCTATACGGCGAACAACATCGCTTACGCATCCCTTACCTCCCTGATCACTAAAAATGGAAATGAACGTGTACAGATGGGATCCATCCGTTTCATGTTTTCCCTGGCTACGAACCTGGTGGTGGCTTCCATTACGGTAAATGCCGTAGCTTCCATGGGCGGCGGCGCTGCCGGCTGGAGAAATGTCGCCATTGTTTATGCCATCATCGGCCTGATTGTGAATACCATTTCCGTGCTGTCCGTAAAAGAGCTTCCGGAGGAAGAAGCGGAAGACGGGAAGCAGACGGAAAATGCGCCTGCGGAGAAGCTTTCACTGCTGGAAGCCATCAAGCTGCTGCTTGCCAATAAATATTATATCATCATCGCCCTTATTTACGTTTTTATCTACATGCAGACCGGAATTACGGGCGTTGGCATTTATTACATGACCTATATCCTGGGAAATCCCGCGCTGCTGGGAACTTTCTCCATGGCAAGCATGTTCCCCATGATTATCGGCCTTGCCTTCACGCCGGCCCTGGTGAAAAAAATGAAGGGGATGTACAAGGTAAATCTGTACGGCTACTGCTTTGCATTTCTGTTCCGAATCCTGTTTATCGCAGCCGGTTATATGGGGAACGTTCCGCTGATGCTGGGCGCTTCCGTACTTGCAGGCCTGGGAACCAGCCCCGTAACGGGAGACCTGAACGCGCTGATTGCAGCGGCTTCCGACTACACCTACCGCACCAGGGAAAAACGTGTGGACGGCACCATGTTTTCCTGCTCTTCCCTGGGAATCAAGATCGGCAGCGGCATCGGGACAGCCCTGGCAGGATGGCTTCTTGCGGCCGGCGGCTACGTGGCAAATGCGGCGGTACAGCCCCAGTCCTGCATCAATATGCTTAATTTCCTGTACCTGTGGTTCCCTTTGATTATGGTGGTAATCATGATAATCCTGCTGTCTCAGCTGAAGGTGGAAAAAGCCAATGCCGACTGGGATGCAGCGCATAAAGCCTGATATTTTTAATCTTGTTATATCATCCTGCTGTGATGATACATAAAAAGCCAGAGGCCATCCCGGTCCCTGGCTTTTTTATGTTTCAGGCCTCATGTCTCCGCCGGTAATCCAGCGGCGTTTCCCCGAAGGCCTTCTGAAAAACACGGTAAAAATGGCTGCGGTTGGAAAAGCCCAGTTCTGCAATGATTTCCGAAATGCTCATATCCGTGTCCAAAAGCAATCTTTTCGCCTCCTGCAGATAAATTCCCTGCCCGAATTCCAGAATGGTTTTTCCGGTATATTTTTTTACAATACGGTTTAAATACTCACCGTTATAATGAAGCTGCTTCTCCAGATATTCCCGGGTGCTCCTGCCATGGCTTGCCTCCATGATATGGGTGACCTTTGAAAAAATATATTCCTGGCTGCTGGAATCGGACTGCACCCGGGCCATGCAGTACAGGGAGGGCGTATGCAGAAGCTGGAGAAAACGGGCAAAGGTTCCTTTCAGGAAAAAGAAGGAGCCAGGGTCCGTTTTCTGTAATTCCGTCACCAGAAAATTAAACAGCGGGTTGAGCCTGTCAAGGACGTTTTCTACAGGGATGACCGGAAGATAATCCAGATACACCTTGTCAAACTGCCTGTTTTTATTCCTGCTGTCCAGATAAAGCTGATAGATGGGATTGACCTCTGATAAAGAATCTGCCGTAAGCGCTTCTTCTCCATATTCCGTTATCAGCTGTTCCAGAAAGACATCCTGGAACATGAAAAATACCACCTGGAAATCTCCGGAAAAATCCTCACAGTGTTTTATATTTTTATTCATGACACAGCACTGCCCCGGACCATAGGTAAATGTCTGGTTCTCCACATGGTTGGTCACGCTGCCGGAAAGGACATATATGATTTCAAAGCAGGAGTGCTGATGCAGCGGCCTTTTCAGAAGGCTTCTGTTTCCGGTAAAGGGAAAATGCGTTGAATAGCAGCATTCGTGCGTGATCTGGTACATGGAAATAAAGTCCTTCTGCTCATGGCAGGTTTCCAACATGATCATAAACGGCGTGTTCAGCTCATAAAGCTGCAGGATATTGCTGTCCGGATTCCGGATTACAAGATTGGAGGGGACGTCTTTGAGCAGCGCCTCCAGATTTTTTCCTTTTAATTGCGTCAAATCAGATTCCATAATTCACCCCGAAGTTGGTTTTGGTTACAGTTTGGCGCGGGAGATTCGGTTCCGGACATTGCCGCCGCGCCATAAAATTTTTATACTAATAACTGCACGAGAGAAAAACGGTATCTGCGGAACGGATAGCCATGTTTTTCTGCTATATTCAGTATACACGAACACACAAAAAGAAGAAACAGGGAAAATACCGGAAAGGAAAGGCTGCATTACAGTTCAGACAAGGCTGCCGGTGCTGTCTGCCCAAAGCCGGGAGGGCGGCCCAAAAAGGCAGCATGCAGTATGCTGCATGGACAATGAAAGGGAGGAGGAAAAGGAAATGAAGAAAATCAGTTTTAATGGAAACTGGGTGTACCACGAAGGCGGCGGAGGCGCCTTGCAGTCCCTGATGGGCGGCGGACAGGATACGGGAAAGCCGGTGACGCTTCCCCATGATGCCTCTGTGGGAAAGCCCCGCGACAGCCAGGAGGAAAACGGCAGCGGAAACGGGTTTTTTGTGGAGGAGAACTGTAATTACACAAAGGAATTTGTCCTGAAGGAAGAGGATAAGGATAAAAATATCTGGCTGGAGTTTGAAGGCGTTTATCAGAATGCTTTTGTTTACATCAATAATTCCTATGCGGGGAAGTGCCCGTACGGCTATGGTAATTTTTATATTGATGCCACAAGATATGTTAAATTCGGAGAGAAGAATCAGATTAAGGTAATTGTGAAAAACGGCGTGCCGAGCGGACGTTGGTATACGGGCGGCGGCATTTACCGGGATGTGAAGCTGATGATTGCAGACCGTCTCCATCTTGCGCCGGACGGCATCCATCTGGCCTGTGTGGATTTGGAGGAAGGCCTGGCGGTGGTGCGCTCGGAAGCGGTGCTGGAATATACGGGCTGCGGGACAAGAGCGGTTAACGTGCTTGTGCAGCTGCTGGACAGGGAGGGAAATGTTGCCGCGCAGGATTCCATGCCGGTAACTGTGCAGGAGCACACAAAAAATACATACCGCCAGAAGCTTTATGTAAAAAACCCGTCCCTCTGGAATGTGGATGCGCCTTATCTCTACAGCTACCGTATCTGCATAATGGAAGGGGAAAACATGCTGGATGAGGAATGCGGCAGCTTTGGTATAAGGAAGCTGCAGCTGGATACGGCCCATGGCCTGCGGATCAATGGAAAGACAGTAAAGCTCCGGGGCGGCTGTATCCATCATGACAATGGCGTAATTGGCTCCGCTGTTTTTGCCCATGCGGAGGAATTCCGCGTGAAAAAGTTGAAGGAGGCAGGTTACAACGCCATCCGTAGCTCTCATTATCCCATGAACAGAAAGCTTCTGGATGCCTGCGACAGATACGGGATGCTGGTAATGGATGAGTTTTCAGATGTGTGGACTACCACGAAGGTGGATTTTGATTACGGGATGCATATGGCGGAATGGTGGGAGCATGATGTAACCAATCTGGTAAACAAGGATTACAACCATCCCTGCGTTATCATGTACTCCATTGGAAATGAAATCCCGGAAACAGGCAACCGTTTTGATGCGGCCTGGGGTAAAAAGCTGGCGGACAAAATCCGCAGCATGGATGACAGCCGTTATGTGGCCAACAGCGTAAACCTGATGCTGAGCATTATGGATCGGATCGGGGAAATCATGGCAGACACCTCACAGAGCGCGCAGGAAATGGCCGGAACCGGCGGGGCACAGTCGGAAATCAACAGCGCCATGAGCAGCATGGGCGATATGATGAACCGGCTGGTAGCAAGCGAGATCGCAGGAAAAGCTACGGAAGAGGCCTTTGCCCAGGTGGATATCGCGGGCTACAATTATGCGGCCTTCCGTTATGAACAGGATGGACAGCTTTATCCCAACCGTATTATTGCAGGCTCCGAAACCTTCCCCCAGGATTTGGATGTGAACTGGGAGCTGGTGGAAAAGCTTCCTTATGTAATCGGCGATTTCTCCTGGACTGCCTGGGACTATCTGGGGGAAGCGGGAATCGGCAAGATTACCTATGATAAAAATCCTGGCATGAGTTTTTATGCGCCCTATCCCTGTAAAGCGGCATACTGCGGCGATATGAACCTGCTTGGGGACAGGCGTCCGGTTTCCTATTGGCGGGAGATTATCTGGGGCCTTGGAAGCGCGCCCTATCTGGCCGTGCAGCCGCCAAAATATCATGATACAGAGCATCACATGACCAGCTGGAGCATGACCGATGCGGTGCGCAGCTGGAACTGGTCTGGCTGCGAAGGAAAACCCGTTACCGTTGAGGTCTACACGGATGCGGAGGAAGCCGCCTTGTATGTGAACGGCGCATTGCTGGAGCGCAGGGAGGTGGGACTGGAAAAGAAGGCCAGGGTGATGTTTGAGACGGTATATACGCCTGGTGTTCTGGAGACCGTGGTATATAAGGATGGAAAAGAGACTGGCAGAGACCGCATCGAAACGGCAGGCAGTGCGGTCCGGATTATGGCTGCCGCGGATACCCTGCGGATTCCTGCGGACGGCAGCGATATTGCCTATGTGGAAATCAGCATGACGGATGAGGAAGGCAGGCTGAATCCGGAGGCAGGAGAAAGGGTAAGCATATCCGTGGAAGGCCCCGGAACCATTTTGGGCTTCGGAAGCGCGGATCCGGAATCGGAAGAAAATTATTTTGACACATCGGCCCTGCCTTTTGAAGGCAGACTCAGGGCTGCGGTCAGGGGGACGGGTGAAAAAGGGAGTATTACAGTCATATTGAATGCACAAGGGTGTGAGAGAGCTGAGGTACGGCTGGAGGCGGACTGAGTCCGGCTGCAATATCCATCATAAGGAAAGGACGTTTCTTTCACTGCGGAACATAAAAGGGGCGTTCCCTTCCTGGAGCGTGTTTGAAAAATTATTCCTGGCTAAAACATATTGCTGAAAAAGGCTTTCAGACAGAAATCTGAATGGGAACTCTGTCCGGAGGCTTTTTTGATCCATAGCCGCAGGCAATTATACGTGCCCCCTGTTTTTCCCTGTTTTCAGGCATTCGCAACCGGGGACTGCGCAGATGTACAGTCCGTTTTATGGCATGCAACCGCAGCACCTGCTATAGTGAAGCCAGCGGATAACAGAAAGGAGATGTTTTTTAAAGTATCTGAACCTGTACACCCTGGGCAGCACCTTCCCTCAGCTGCTTGTGGAGTAAAAAAATGGCTGTCTTATTTTCTCTTCCTTTTTTTATCGGGACGCCCGTCACTGTGTGTTATACTCTACCTATAAGCGCGGTAGACGGATATCGGATATGCAGCCACAGCCCTTCAGACAGGCGGCTTGCAGACGCCGGAAAATGTTTGAAAAACACTTTAAAACAACTGATTCATGAGGTAAAGCAGGCTGGACTGCGATACCCGGGAGGCGTAAAAATGACAAATGTGGATTTATCTGAAAAGATAGTAAAACTGAGAAAAAATAACAACCTGACCCAGGAACAGCTGGCAGAGCAGCTGAATGTTTCACGGCAGTCCGTTTCCAAATGGGAATCGGGGCAGGCTGCGCCGGATATTGATAAAATTGTGGCTATGGGTGAGATTTTTCATGTGACAACCGATTACCTGCTCAAGCCGTCCGAGTTGGATGAGCTTGCCATGAAGACGGAAATGCTTGAAAAAAGGCAGCGGGAAATTCTGGAAAATGAAGAAAAGAGGAAGGAAAAGCAATACTGCATTTGCGTCTGTGCCAGTATCTACATCATCGCTTTTGCGTTATTTATGCTTATCAGGCAGGTGTCCTGGATCAATGATGTCCTGTGGAATATTTTCCCCGGCGCTACGCTGCCGATCATTTTACTGCTCATTGCCACCGCGGCGGCAATTCTTGTCTGTGTTAGGCGGAAGCAAAGGGGCGGGCGGCTGGAATCATAATAGGAAGCTAATGCGGAAGAAGGTTCGGGAGGGACTACGGCAGCTGCTGCGAAAAGAGTTAACAGATACACAATATCAATATTTTTATAAAAGTCCGTCGAATCCCGGTATCGGAAGCAATATAATAGAAGAACAGAGATGAAAAGTGATATAAAATAACGGTATCGATATGCAGCTGCGGCAGTCCATGTAAAAGAAACGGGCCGCAGCTGCTCACAACGGGAAAAGGAGAGGACAGGGCAGGAATGAAAAATGTAATTTACCAAAGGCCGGCGGGTACGGCCGGAGAATTTGAACTGGAGTGGAATGACGGAGGGCAGCTTGTTTCCCTGGCGCACCCTCAGGATGCGGCGCACATGAACTGGGTGAAGGGGAAGGCTCTCTGGGGAACTGTAAAATCAGAGCTGGATTTGAGCGCAGAGGTGACAGCGGAGTTTACGGAAAGAGGGACGCTGCTGGAAACCTATGCGTTTAAAAATGAGACGGATTTTGATATTTATACGTTGGGAACAGATTTGGGGATCTATGTGACATTTCCTGATTTTTATACGGATGCGCAGATTTGTATGAACAGCTGCTGCAATACACATATCTGGTGCGGGGGAAGCAGCAGTTATATCTGTGCCCTCAGGATGGGCGGCGGGAGCAGGAACCTGGGGCTTGTGCTGACCCAGGGAAGTCTGCAGGGCTACAGTGTGGAACGTGATCTGGAACAAAGAAGCAACGACAGGGGAGATTTTATCCTGCATCCTGAGAACCTGCATCTTCGGCCCGGCGAGTCCTATGTGATTTCCTGGGAGCTTTTCTGGTTTCAGGGGAAGAAGGAATTTGAGGAAATCGCCGGAAGCTTTCCCGGCTTTGTAACCATACATGCGGATCATTTCCTGGTGCTGGGAGAGGAACCCATTTGCTTTCGGGCTTCATTCGGCAGAGGATGGCTGACGGACAGCCCTGGGTGCGTAAAGCGGGCGGAAGCGTTTTCCCCAGAAAAACCGCATATTTTCCGTAACGGCAGGGAAATTCCCTTTGTCTGGGAAAATGGGGAGGCGCTGGTTGAGGACAGGCCCGGAACGCCGGGGGAATACCGTTATGAAATAGTCAGCGGGGGAAAACGTTCCCGCGCCGTATTCCTGGCCTGCTCCGATCTTCGTACCCTTGCGGAAAAACGCTGCCGTTTTATTGCTGAGAAGCAGCAGTGTCATGATGAAAAAAGCCACCTGGACGGCGCTTATCTTATTTATGATACGGAAGAAAAGCAGCAGTATTACAGTCACCGTTATGACCATGACGGCGGACGGGAAAGAGTGGGGATGGGAGCGCTCCTTGCGCTGTATCTGAGGCACTGCCCTGATCCGGAGCTGGAAAAAAGCCTGGATTTCTATATGGAATATGTGACAAGGGAGCTGTTTGACACAGATACCGGCGAGGTTTTCAATGACGTGTGCAGAAATCAGGACTGGAAGCGCCTCTATAACTATCCCTGGATCAGCCTCCTCTGCCTGGAAATGTTCCAATTAAAAAAGGACGCCCGTTTCCTGGAGTGGGCGTACCGCTGCCTGAAAGCATACTATAATGACGGCGGGCACCATTTTTATGCTATCGGCATCCCCATGTATGAGTCTGTCAGCCTGCTTCGTGGGCAGGGCATGGAAAAGGAGGCGCAGGAGCTTCTGGAATGCTTCCGGAAACATGCGGACTATATCATGGAATGCGGGAAAAATTATCCGCCTCATGAGGTAAACTATGAGCAGAGCATCGTTGCGCCCGCAGCGGCTTATCTGTGTGACTTATACCGCCTGACTGGTGAGGAGAAATACGCACAGGCGGCCCGGATACAGCTGGCGGTGCTGGATCTGTTCCAGGGCTTCCAGCCGGATTATCATATGAATGAGGTGGCCATCCGGCACTGGGACGGTTACTGGTTCGGAAAAAGAGAATGCTACGGCGATACCTTCCCCCATTACTGGAGCGCGCTTTCCGGCGTGGCCTACCGGGATACCGAAACGATTGCCGGCTGCCCGTATTATGCCCGAAAAGCGGAAAAGACGTTTAGGGGCGTTTTGAGCATGTTTATGGAAGACGGCAGCGCATCCTGTGCCTGTGTGTATCCCATGAGGATAAATGGCCGTCTGGCGGGCTTCTACGACCCCTGGGCAAATGATCAGGACTGGGGACTTTATTTTATGCTGAAATATGCCGGTTTTTAGATTGCGGTATTATCCGCCGGGCTTTTTACATCGTATCGGGTTTATCAGCAATTTGCCAGGCCTATCAGTATTTTGTCAGGCTTTTCAGCTTAGGCGCTCGCTGCCGATGGTGAATTTATCTAAGAACGGAATACAGTGAAAACGCGGCATATCATAATCCTGGGGATAGATGAAATGTTCCGTTACAATTCAGGCTGGTCTGCGCTTTGGCTGTGCAGACCAGCGCTTCGCGCTGACCGTAAGAAAGTGATTCAGGAATGCCAAAAGTAATCTTAAATTTTTATAAAATCCGGAATGGATATTGCCGTATCCGCAGCCATATGCTAAACTGGCAACAATAAACGAAGCAGCGTTTCCGGCTGCACAAATTTTCAGCCCATGCGGCATCTTAAATTTCATAAGTAACTGACTGATGTTTAACAGTTACTTCCGTATTTTCCAAACTCAATTCCGCCGGATACTGACACCGGCACTAATCTTTAATACAATCCATCTTTTTAACGAAAAAATATTAACTGTTCCTTGATAATTGAATAGACTTTATACTCTTAATATGATATCATTATTTCGAGACAGGAGGGAAGACTTATGGATGAAGAATTAAGATCAATGTTAACTGTAATTATTAAAGAGATTCGATATGTAAAGGATGATGTTCAGGAGCTAAAGGAAGGTGTAAAAGTACTGAAGGAAGACGTAAGCGTCCTGAAGGAGGATGTAAAAGCGCTGAAAGAAGACATAGATGTCCTGAAGGGGGATGTAAAAGTACTGAAGGAAGATGTAGATGTCCTGAAGGAGGATGTAAAAGTACTGAAGGAAGATGTAGATGTCCTGAAGGGGGATGTAAAAGTACTGAAGGAAGACGTAGATGTCCTGAAGGAGGATGTAAAAGAGCTGAAGGAAGATGTAGATGTCCTGAAGGAGGATGTAAAAGTACTGAAGGAAGACGTAGATGTCCTGAAAGAGGATGTAAAAGTTCTGAAGGAAGAAGTAAAAGACCTGAAGGAAGATGTAAATATCCTCAAAGTGGATGTAAAAGACCTGAGAGATGACGTAAACAACCTGAATGGAGAAGTTAAAGTCCTCAGGGTTGACGTTAATTTCCTGAAAAAAGAAATAAAAATCGCAAACGGGCGTATCACAGGAGTTGCGCTGATGGTGGAAAACGATACCAATAAAAATATCCGTCTTTTGGCCGAAAACCATATAAACCTCATTGACAAAATGAATGAGTCTATTCGTGCATCCGATAAAACACTGATGTACGAAATAGCAGTCGATACCTTAAAAACAAGGGTAAACAGGCTGGAAAAAGAAATGGATAAAATAAAAAAAGCGAAACGCGTAACCGTATAAGAAATATCATTATCATAAAAGAGTGTAAAGCCTGTTGAGTTATCGCGGCGAACACTCTTTTTTGATTTTAATCGAATAGATGATACCCCATATGTCACCTTCTGTATGAAAAATCCTTCTTCCCTCAAATTATTATGGAAATTTCAGGGTAAAAGCTTTATCATAGAATAGTATGCAATATCCGCATATTCAGTAAAGCTTGAAAGGGGATAGGAAGGAATGAAAAAGGAAACACTTGCGATATGGCAAAAAGGGGAATATCAGTATCCTCTGGCTTTTGGATTCGTGCCGAAGCTGGTGAGCTATATCCATGAAGAAGGGGAACAGGCAAGACCCTGTATGCTGGTAGTGCCGGGAGGCGCTTACTGCGTGGTTTCTCCCACGGAGGGAGAAATTGTGGCGATGGAGTTTTATGAGAAAGGCTATAATGCCTTTGTTTTAACCTATACGACAAATCCGTTGATGCTGGAGCCGCTGAAAGACCAGCCCATGCGGGATCTGTCAAGAGCAATTCGTTTTATCAGAAGCCGGGCGGGAGAATTCTGTATAGATCCGGACAGGCTGGTCATCTGCGGTTTTTCCGCAGGCGGGCATCTTTGTGCCAGTGTATGCGTTCACTTTGCAGATATCAGCGATGAGGTTTATGAAGGAATATCCAACCGGCCGGACGCCGCCATTCTTTCCTATCCGGTGATCACTTCAGGGGATAAGGCGCACCAGGGCTCCATCCAGGCGCTGCTGGGCGCGGATGCCACAGAGGCGGAACTTAAATACATGTCTTTGGAAACACAGGTGACCGAAAATACGCCGCCCTGCTTTCTGTGGCAGACTGCGACGGACGAGGCGGTTCCTGTGGAAAACAGCTATCTGTTCGCTCAGGCTCTTAAAGAAAAGGGCATAACCTTCGCCCATCACGTATTTTCCTGTGGAAAACACGGGCTTTCCCTTGCCAATGAAAAATGGGCGGCAGGAGATTACGGGGAACCTTATACCATGGAGCAGACCCTTGCGATAGCAGAAAATGTAAGGAATGGAAATCTGGAGGTTCCCAAAGAAATGAAAGACAGCTTCCTCTCACAGTTTGACATGAGTGAGGCGGAAAAAGCGGCGGCGGATCAGAAGGAAGCGAACGAAGAGGCTGTAATCTGGCCGGTGCTTGCCCATCAGTGGCTGAAGACAGTGCTTGGCTGATTAAAAACAGGTCAGGCCATCAGGACAAAAAATAATCAGAACAAAAAAAGAATCTGTTTCCCGGAAGCTTTTCCATAAGCCATAAGCCGTAAGCGTTCCGTGATACAGATTCTTTTCCGGTTTTAAGAAAAAATCAGGTCTGAGGGGAGCGGTTCTTATTAAACATAATCAGCGCCTCCCGGCAGGCAAATTCGCCCATTTCATAGTACCCCCTGGTAAAACGGTTCAGACGCTCCAGGCTGACTGCGCGGTTTGCCTTCTTGGGCTGGTCATTTATGAAGGTAATCCCCTCCGTGTAATATTCCGCATCGAATTCCGGCGTGCCCTCTTCCTCATAATAAGGATCAAAAAGAAAGGCGGTATCCCCTTCAATTCCGGTGAGAAGCACGTAATGGCCCACTTCCAGAAAAACATGCAGCAGCACAACGCCGCCTTTTTCCAGGGCAGCATATATTTTATTCCCTTCCGAAATGGTCACCTCTTCGCCGGACAGGAATTCGCAGCGGATGGGAAACGGCTTGACCTGACTGAAATGATTCAGCCAGCTTGCCACGAAATTCATGGCTGCGGCAGAGGTCCCGTGCTTGCAAAGTTCGCCCGCTTCATTATAAGTATCCATACAATAGAGCATAATAAACTTAATGACATCAGGAAAGATTTCTTCCCGGTCAAATAAGTAACGGATGCCATTAATTAAGGAAACAGGACCGCAGTCGTATTCGGAGGACTGATAAATTAAAAAATTTTTCATTTTTATTGTACCTTTATAACAGAGTGTAGTAAAATAAACAAGGTTAAGGAAATGAAAATGCAAATTGATTGTAATATAACCCTATGGACAGGTTTTGTCAAGAAAAGCGGGATAGAAAGGTACAAAAAGTGTTGCAAAGCAGCTCAGCAATCCGTGCAGTTGTACGCAGCTTCCTTTTTGCAGAAATTCTTTCTGGTTATTAAAAGGAAATCCGGCCGTCCGGCACCGGTTTTCCTGCTTTTACAGAACTGTAACTGAAAAAAATACAAATTTCACTTTTTTTGTCCTAAAAATATTGACAATCCGTTACCGTAACGATATAATAAACCAATTTAATTCATATTTGTCAAGTAGGAAAAGTATGGTATATATTATTTTATGCTGGTAAGCATGGAGAGTGAAGGAGGAGAATTATGAGAAAAATCATGAACAGAACAATGAGCCTGCTGCTTGTTGCCATCATGGCTTTTTCCCTGGCAGCCTGCGGCGCATCTGGGGATAACAGCGGCGCCGCGCCTGCCGAAAGCAAAGCGGCGGGGGAAACGGCGGGAGCGCAGACCGGCAGTTCAGGTGAGAAGATTGTGAATGTAGGCGTGACGGATACGCTGGGCAGCCTGAACCCGCTGCAGTTAAACGGCGGTGAGATCAACAAGTACGCCACCGCGCTGATGTTCCTTCCACTGATGGAGCTGGATGCGGATTTGAATTTCCAGGGAATGGTAGCGGATTCCATCACTACCGAGGATAATAAGAACTTTGTGGTTCATATCGACGATGCGGCAAAGTGGTCCGACGGCACGCCGATCACGGCGGAGGATGTGGCTTATACGGCCCTCAGGCTGGCAAGCCCGGTAATTAACAATACCGCAATGATGTATTATGTTTTCGAAGGCGTGGGTGACGATGGTTTTGTGGAAGCGGGCGCCGACAGCGTGGCGGGCATCAATGTAATTGATGAGAAGACCGTGCAGTTTACCACGAAAGAAGCAATGTCACTGACCACCTTCCAGAATTCCTACGCGAGATACCTGCTGACGCTTCCCAAGCATGTCATTGAGAAGTACAGCGAGGAAGAGCTGGCTACGGCGGACTGGTTCAACAAGCCGGATGTAATCAGCGGACCGTTTTTTGTGACGGATTATGATGTGGATCATTATATATCATATAAAGCCAATCCCGATTACTGGAGAGGCGCGCCCAAGCTTGACAAGCTGAATATTAAAATCGTGGACGGAAGCCAGCTGTATGCGGGCCTGCAGTCCGGTGAAATCGATATTACCCAGCATACCATGAGCGTGATTCCTCCCGAGGATTACGCCAGCGTGGAAGCGCTTGACAACGTGGAAGTAATTTACGGCTCTCCCGTAACCAATCAGTCCATGTTCATCCAGACCGGAAACATTCCTGATGTGAGAGTGCGCCAGGCAATGCTTTATGCCATCAACAGAGAACAGATACTGAACGAACTGCTGAACGGCCACGGAGAAGTGGTGGACGGATTTTTATCCAGCGCCAGCCCGTTCTTTGATGACAGCATTACGCCGGTTCCCTATGATCCGGATAAGGCGAAAGCCCTTCTTGCGGATGCCGGGTGGGATGGCTCACAGACACTGCGTTTCTATGTGAATTCCGGGGACAGCACCTTTGTGAACGCGGCAACCGTTATGGTAGCCCAGTGGGCGGCCGTAGGTATCAAGGCGGAGGTTCAGACCGTTGATTTCGCTACGCTGATGTCTGTGGCAGGAACGAGAGATTATGATATTCTGGCCGTACAGTACACCTATGCGCCTGTGGATCCTTATCCGGATGTGGCGTGGCTGCTGGGTGGAGAAGGCAGCTGGACCGGTTACGGCGACGCCCAGGTGGACGAAGCTCTCAGGGCCACACAGCTGACCAGCGATATGGAAGAGACAAAACAGCTTTATTCCACAGTGGATAAAAAAGTACAGGAGGATGTCCCCATGATTTCCGCTTATATTATCAGCGCTCAGGGGGCGGTAAATAAACGGCTTACAGGAGCGGTACCCAGCGTGTACGGATTCTTCAACGACGTGCAGAACTGGGATGTAGCAGAATAATGCCTGTAAGGCGGAATGCAAGTGAGGAAACGATATGTCGCATTTACTTGAGGTAAACGGGCTGACCACTGCTTTTACAGGGGATTACGGAAGAACGGTCAGCGTGGATCATGTTGATTTTTATGTGGACGAGGGCGAAGTGGTCTGTATTGTAGGAGAGTCGGGCTGCGGAAAAAGTGTTACCTCACTGTCTATTATGGGTTTATTAGGAAGGGGCGGAGCTGTCATTGACGGCTCTGTCCTGTTTGATGGTAAGAATCTTCTGGAGATGACGGAAAAGGAGCTGGATGACATCCGGGGAAACCGCATGACCATGATCTTCCAGGATCCGCTCACCTCCTTAAATCCGGTGTTTACAGTGGGAAGCCAGATTACGGAAAGCATCCGCAGGCATCTGCATTTATCCAAAGAAGAGGCCGCAGCCCGGGCGGAGTCCATTCTTGCCAGGGTGGGAATGCCGGATGCGCACGCTGTTATGAAGAAATATCCCCATACCCTGTCAGGCGGGATGCGCCAGCGCGCCATGATCGCCATGGCCCTTTGCTGCAATCCGGCGCTGCTCATTGCGGATGAGCCTACAACCGCCCTGGATGTTACGATACAGGCGCAGATTATGGGGCTGTTAAAGGAACTGCGCAGGGAAATCGGAATGTCCATCATCCTGATCACCCATGACATCGGCCTGGTGGCCAGCATGGCGGACCGGGTGCTGGTGATGTATGCCGGACAGATTATTGAAGAAGCGCCGGTAAGGGAGCTGTTTCATGCGCCGAAGCACCCATATACCAAAGCGCTGCTGGCCACGGTGCCCAGCATTCACGATGGAGAGGACAGACAGTTATTTTCCATCCCTGGAATTGTGCCGGAGAATTACGATGATATTACAGGCTGCCGTTTTGCGGACCGCTGCGAATACCGCAGGCCGGAATGTGACAAACCCCAGAAGGATTACCCTTTTGGTGAAAAACACCGGGCAAAATGTGTAGTCATGAAGGAAAGGGAAGATAAAGATGGCTCAGGACAGAGTGAAACAGATTCCCCTGATAGAAGTGGAAAACATGAAAAAGTATTACCCGATTAAGGGCGGCATCATCACACATACCACTGGCTTTGTTAAAGCCGTGGACGGTGTGACTTTTTCCGTTATGGAGGGTGAAACGCTGGGGCTGGTGGGAGAATCCGGCTGCGGCAAATCCACTATCGGCAGGCAGCTTGTAAGGCTGGAGCGTCCTACGGAGGGGAAAATATATTATGAAGGCAGGGATTTGGCCGCGTGCAGCGCAGGGGAGATGAAAAAGATCCGCACCCAGCTGCAGATGGTTTTTCAGGATTCCTATTCTTCCCTGAACCCAAGGAAGCATATTTATGAAATCCTTTCCCAGCCAATGCTTTACCATCACATTTCCACCCCGGAAACCGTGTCTAAGGATGTGGATCAGATTCTGGATATGGTGGGCCTGTCCAGGAACGTGCTGGGAAGATACCCGCACGAATTTTCCGGCGGACAACGGCAGAGAATCGGGATTGCCAAGGCGCTGTCCTTAAAGCCCAGATTCCTTGTGTGTGATGAGCCTGTCAGCGCGCTGGATGTTTCCATACAGGCGCAGATCCTCAATCTGCTGCGCCAGCTGCAAAAAGACCTTCATCTGACCAGCCTGTTTGTGGGACACGGCCTGGGCGCTGTAAACTATGTGAGCGACCGGATCGCAGTCATGTATCTGGGAAAAATTGTAGAGCTGGGAAAGGCGGAGGAGGTGTTCCATTCTCCTGTGCATCCTTATACAAAGGCACTGATCAATGCGGTTCCGGTTCCGGATCCTGATAAAGCGGCTAAGGAACAGGAGCTTTTGCAGGGAGAAATCGGATCCAGCACGAATCCGCCCGCAGGCTGCCGCTTCCATCCCAGATGCCCCTATGCCCGGGAGAGCTGCAGACATGAGGAGCCAGAGATGCTGGAGACCAGTCCGGGAAGCGGACACATGGCGGCTTGTCCCGTCGTTGTAAAGAAGGAGGAAGCGCGGTCGTGAGTAAATATATTATCAAGCGTATTCTGATTGCCATTCCCGTCCTGCTCGGGATAACCATTATAGATTATGCGATTATGTGCCTGGCGGGCAGCCCGCTGGAAATCCTGCAGGGGCCCCGTATCTCGGAGGCTGCCGTGGAAGCAAAGCGGATCGCACTGGGGCTGGATAAGCCCATATATGTACAGTATTTTGTGTGGCTGGGAGAACTGCTGCGTGGAAATATGGGGTATTCCCTGAAAACCTTTCAGTCTGTCAGCTCCATGATCGGAACACACCTTGGCCCCACGCTGCTGCTCATGGGTGTTTCCCTGGTTGTGAGCCTGATTATGGCGGTTCCGGCTGGTATTTACAGCGCCATACATCAGTATTCCAAAGGAGACTATACGGTGGTAACCCTTTCCTTTCTGGGAAGCAGTGTGCCCGGCTTTTTCCTGTCGCTCCTGCTGATTTTCCTTTTTACGGTAAAGCTGGGGTGGCTGCCGTCCAGCGGTATGACCACTCTGGGAACGGATGGCGGCTTCGCCGATGTGGCCAGGCATATGGTCATGCCGGTGCTGGTGCTTGCCACCTCCATGGCAGGAACGAATATCCGTTATATCCGAAGCGCGGTCCTGGAAATCCTGCAGCAGGATTATCTGCGCACTGCCAGGGCCAAGGGGATCGGCCGTTTTATGGTAATCAATAAGCATGCCCTGCGCAATGCCCTGGTTCCTATCGTTACCGTAATCGGCATGGAAATCCCCATGCTGTTCGGCGGACAGGTAATCATTGAACAGGTATTTTCCTGGCCCGGCCTGGGCCTTATGACCATGAGCGCGATTTCCAACCGGGACTATCCCGTGATCATGGCTGTCTGCCTGCTGTCCGCAATTGTGGTGCTGGCGGCGAACCTGCTGACGGACATTTTATATGCGCTGGTTGATCCTACCATACAGCTGCAATAGGGAGCAAAACGGATATGAGGACGAAAATACAAAAAGAACATAAAATAACGGATATTTCAAGAGAAAGCTATCTTCAGACCGTAATGCGCCGATTCAGGAAGCACCATCTGGCCGCGGTCAGCCTTGTGATACTGGTGATCCTGGGAAGCGCGGCGCTTCTTGCGCCCGTCATTGCGCCCTATGATCCGGATGCCATAGTAGGCAGCTTCAGCGGCGCGCCCAACGCACAGTTCTGGCTGGGAACCGATCAGATTGGAAGGGATGTCCTCAGCAGGCTTCTCTATGCCATGCGGATTTCCCTTCTGGTGGGAGTTATGGCAACACTGATTTCCACGGTAATCGGCGTGGTGCTGGGGCTGATTGCAGGATATTTCGGAGGCGTGGCGGACATGATCATCATGCGTTTTACGGATATGGTGATGTCCTTTCCCTACATCCTTCTGGTGCTGGTGGCGGCATCCATTTTCAAGCCCGGCCTGTGGAATATCATCCTGATCCTGGGCTTTGTGGACTGGCCCGGCATAGCCCGGCTGGTCAGAGGGAATGTGCTCAGCCTCCGGGAAACCAATTTTATCAAAGGAAACATTGTGGCAGGAATGCCCCTGAGGCACATTCTGTTTTCGGAGATTCTGCCCAATACGGCGGCGCCTATCCTGGTTTACGCCACCTCTGTCCTGGCGCTCTCCATGCTGGACGAGGCGGCCTTAAGCTTCCTGGGCCTGGGCGTACAGCCCCCTACGGCGAGCCTTGGAAACATGCTTAACGGCGCACAGTCGCTGACCGTGCTCACCAAACAGCCCTGGCTCTGGATTCCCCCCGGACTGCTCATTGTAGTCCTGGTCATTGCCATTAACTTCATAGGCGATGCCCTGCGTGACGCGCTGGATCCCAACAGCAGGAACTGAATACCACACCAAGGGAGGTACAGATATGCTGGAAGAAAAATTAATGGAAGCCTTCTGCTGGTTTCACCAACATCCGGAGCTTTCCTACGAGGAATATGAGACTACGGCCAGGATCCGGGAATTTCTGGAGGAAGCCGGCATTGAAATTTTGCCTGCCAATCTGGAAACCGGCCTTGCCGCCGTTATCCGGGGAGAACAGGAAGGCCCGGTCCAGGCGCTTCGCTGCGATATTGACGCCCTGCCGATCGCGGAAGAAACAGAGCTTTCCTACCGTTCGGAATATCCCGGGAAAATGCATGCCTGCGGCCATGATTTCCATATCACGGCCGGCCTTGGAGCCGCGATCCTTCTCCATGAAAATAGAAAATCCCTGAAAGGCGAGGTACGCATCATCTTCCAGCCGGCGGAGGAATCCTCCCTGGGAGCGCTGAAAATCCTGGAAACCGATCTCATGAAGGGAGTGGAGCGGATCTGGGGAATCCACAGCGACCCAACCAATCCGGTGAACACCATCGGCATCCGTGAAGGCTATGTGGCCGCCGCAGTGGACCGTTTTGTGATTACCATCAAAGGCACAGGCTGCCACGGCGCCCATCCCGATGACGGCATTGATCCCATTCCCGCCGCCGCGGCCATGGTACAGGCTCTCCAGACCATAGTGAGCAGAAATGTCAACGCCTTTCATCCCTCTCTTTTGAGCGTAACCCGCATCCAGGCAGGAAATACCTGGAACGTGATACCCGAAACCGCCGAGCTGGAAGGCACGGTACGCACCATGGATAAAAACGACAGGGAGCTTTACAGGGAAAGACTGCGGCAGATAGCCGAAAACACAGCTCTTGCATACGGCGCCAAAGCACAGATCCAATGGATCCCCGGCCCTCCCGCCGTCTGCAACGACTCACGTATGGCAGAACAGGCCTGCCAAATCGCCGGAGACATGGGCTTTGCCACGGCAGAAGAGGAACAGTCCCTGGGAGGCGATGATTTTTCCTTCTATGCACAGGACATCCCCGGCTGCTATATTAAAATAGGCACCGGCCGGGGCCAGCTCATCCACCAGCCCGGCTTTCAGATAGACCGCCGCTCCCTGCTTCCCACAGCAAAATACCTGTCATCCCTGCTGATTTCATCAGCAGAACAAAGACTGTCCCGCGATATACAGGAGAAATATAAATGAAACGGAAAATAACGATCGCAATAATTCTGGCAGTGATTGCAGCTGCACTGCTCACTCTCTTTTGTACCAGACGAAAAGTTTATGGAAACATTGACGTGAGTGTGCAAGAAGAGAAAACCGCAACCTCTGATTTCTCCTTCACCGCCGATAAAGGGGACAGACTCAAAATATCCCTGAGAACCAATGTCAAAACCGGTACCGTGGATGTTACCATCACCGATTCAAAAGGCGGGATCGTAAAAGAATTAGACCGCGCCAAAGCCCTGGAAACATATATGGACGTAGAATATGACGATACCTACACCGTAACCGCCGTATACAAAGAATTCACCGGAAAATTCAAAATAAAAGTCAGCACCAAAAGATTCTAACCCAATACGTCCGCCGCTAACACAATCCTTTATCAACCTATCCGCCCAAACCAAAAGACAGCAGCTTTCCGCCCCAAAAGCGAATAAGCCCTGTCTTTTTTCGTATCACACTATATAACTTTAACTACACCTCTTATCTAACAACCTTTTGCGCCTTAAGTCCTTCCATAGCCTGCGCGCCCCGTGTCGTTCCGGGATGTCGGGTGGTGTATGGGATGAGGGCCGGGCGGCGGCCTGGGGGGGAGGGTGTCCCTATTCTGCAAAGGAATCACACAAAAATGGTGATATTTCCTGCAGCTCCCCTTTTCCCTTCTGCTGTCGCCCCTAGTGGCTTGTCTGACGAGCCGCGACGATAGTCGCCAGCGAGGAGTTCAGCCACGCTGACAGCAGAAGGGAAAAGGGAAGCTGCTGGAAATACCCCATTTTTGCGTCTGACTGCGCAGAATAGGGACACCCTCCCCCCCAGGCCGCCGCCCGGCCTTCATCCCATACACCGCCCGACATCCCGGAACGGCACGGGGCCCACACCCCTCTAAAAGTAATCGGAAAAGTAAGGCTTCTCTACCGGAATCAGCCGCTCCAGCCATGTGAGCATATAGTACTCAGTCTGGATTTTCTCATGATCATATAGATAAGTGGGCCGCTTATAGCCCATAAGCATGGTGGTCAGCGTATTTATGGACAGTTCCACCACGTTGATGGACTGGTTGTCCTCCACCTGCTCGCAGATAGTTTCCCCATCATGCCAGGAAACCATAAAGTCACCGGCATTCCAGGGCGCCAGCTCATCGATAACACGGAAATGAATTTTGAAATCCTCAGGCTGAATCTGATAAGGATATTCCAACAGGAAGTCATGCACATCAATAATTCTGGCCATGATATAGGGGGAGATGGTCTCCGTAATTTCACTGTCTTCAAATAAATAGGCCATGGGCTCTCCGGAATAATTGTCGCCCTGTACCTGTGTGATCATGGAAAAATGAGCGCTGATATAGTTCCAAAGCCCGTAATTGGCCTCAATATTCAGATAAACCATTTCTTTGATATGGAAGATTTCATTAGCGATATAGTAAACCACATAGCCAAGCGGCTTATGATCTTTATTGTAATAGACGGCAGCGATCATATCGTCATTTTCCCAGCGCCAGTATTCATCCCAGGCCAGGTTGTCCCGGATCAGTGCGCCGTGATGCTGCAGGGCAAAATAAGAATGGACGTTATGATAGTCCTCGGAATCCAGGCTGACACGCTCCACCATGCCGGTCACCGGCCTGGCCTTGGGAAGCTGGGTGTCCTTTACTGTGAAGGTGAGCTTATCGGAGACGATTTCCCAGCCCATTTTCCTGTAAAAGGGAATGGAATAGGGATACAGGAATGAAATCGGGAATTCCTGTTCATGCATGTAGTTAACCACCCGTTTCATGAGGGAGTGGATGAGCCCTTTTCCCGTATATTCGGGGTAGGTGGCAACACCTGTAATGCCGCCCATATCCATGATGTTGTCGTGAATATTTACCTTCATGGAATAAACGACGATCATGGAAGCCAGCTTTTCCTTGTAAAACCATCCGAGCACATAGGCCTCTTCCAGAATGGGACGTTTGGCGTATTTGATTTCCTCTTGCTCCCAGCCGGTCTGCAGGAGTTCATAGGATGTGACCTGGAATGCGTACTGGAGCAGGGCATTGAACTGTTCCAGATCACTTTTGTCCAGCTCCCGCATTCGGTAATCTCCGTTAATTTCCAGATATGTGTGGTTCTCTTTTTTGTTTTCCATAAAAGCCTCGTTTGCTGTTTGGGGTTCATTATATTATCTGACGGACAGCCGCTTTGTGATCAAAGAACCGGAAAGCGGGCATCTATCTATTTATTCTACATCAATAAAAACCAGCCGTCCATGGGATTTTCCCAAAAAACATCCTGAAGTTTTTACAAAAGCAGATGAAATGGGCCTCAAAGAGAAAAAAATGTTTATCATCCAAACTTTTTTCTCCACGGCATCATCTATAGAATGAAAGAAAAAGTAAACAGAAAGCGAAAGGAGAAACATAACTGTGAAGGAACGGAACAGTTATGGAAAAATTATGAAAAGAAACTGGATACTTGCAATAGGAATTATCAGCGCACTGAGCATTACGGCCTGCGGAGGAAACCAGGCGGGGCAGAAGGAAAGCAGTGCACAAACCGCAGGCTATGAATCTGAAGCACAGGATGCCGCAAGCCAGGGCGGAGATGCAATAAATGGGGAAGAGCAGTTGTATTGTATTGTCAATGAAGCGGGAGACGGGATGCTGAATGTATCTGATATGGAGGGAAATTCCTATACCTTTCAGACGGACGCTGCCGGACTGCAGGTGAATGATAAAATATTTGTCTATTATACAGGAAATCTGGATGACGGAACTGCGCAGGTGCTCCGCGTTGAAAAATACGTGAGTGAGGAATAGAAACGCTGAAAAATAATACGCAGCAAAAAGAAGCCATTCCTTCTGTACACAAACAGTGACAGAACAGGAAGGGCTTCTTCCTTCTTTGTGCCTTTCCGTTAGTCTTTTACAAGAATATCCGTAATTTCCGCGATGTACAGAAGGTGGTATCCGCCGCCGGTGCCGTCAGCATGGTTTTCACCGCCGTACCATTTTTGGGTGAAGGCTTCATCACCGAGGAAATCCTCCTCCTTCAGCGGAGTCACGCAAAGCTTTCTGCACACAAGCGCCATGCGGCACTCTTCAAAATAAGGGACGTCTCCGGCATGAGCCACGGTCAGCCCTGCTTTTTCCACCTTATCCTGATCCCTGCCGGAAACGGTTCCGCAATAGCCCAGCATTTTCCGGTAGCTGTTGTCAAATACGGTGAGGGAAAAGCCCTCCGCCGCATCCAGGAATTCCCTGGTGAAGCGTTCCGGGCGCACCGCGCACATAACCACGGGTTTCTGCCATAAAATTCCCATGGTCGCCCAAGCGACCGTCATGGGATTGACGCGTCCTTCCTTTTCGGCGGACATCAGGAACCAGTCCTTACCGATTAAATCAAATATATTTTCCGTCAACCCCGCGGGCTTGATAGAATGAAATGCCATGTTTTAAACTCCTTCCGATAAAAAAATTAGCAGCCTGTTTCCAGATATTCCTTCAAACGTTCCTTTGTCATGCCTTCGATTCCCAGATCCTGAAGGGAATGGCCCTTTTCCCAGCAGTCATAGCCTAACAGGGCGGAGCCGATTGTGATCATGGAATCGATGACCGGCACGCCGACCCCCATGGCATGTGCCAGCTTGGCCCAGGGGGCAAGGCCGTAGGGGATATCCTCAGCATAATAGCGGTTGCCTGTATCGGCAGGCCCTTTTATTTTTGCAAAATTAGGGTCGCTGGCAATCGCTTCTCCGATATCGTCCGTGACAACCGAGCCGCCCACACCGTGGGCAACGATGTCGCTTTCATAGCCGAAGCTGTCAAGCAGCGCGATACGTTCTTTGTCGATTGCTTCCGTGGTACGGGCCACGCAGGGGGTAAAGCCCTCCGTATAGAAGAAAAATTCGCCCTTAGCATATTCAATCCGTCCGGCGTTCAGAATGCAGCCGGGAACGTGGATGATCGGATTCAGGCTGGAAAGACCGCAGGCGATAACGCTTTCAACCGCTTCCAGCGCGGGATAGAAGGGACGGAGCTTTTCCAGGGTTTCCTGCGTTTTGCATGCCGGCATGACGCCTAATTTCAGGGGATTGAACAGGCTCATGATCAAAGTGCTTCCGGGGCCCTGCAGCCGTGTTGCATAAGGGAGCGTGTTTGTTTCAGCGACAACCACATCCTTTACCCCTTTTTCACGGAATTTTTTCCAGAAGATAAGACTGTCGAAGGTGCCGGGAAGGACAACCACGGTCTGTCCCGGTTTTACGATGTCTGAGAGCTTATCCGCATAAACATCATGGGCGAAGGCGGGAACTGCCACGAAAATAAATTCCACATCCTCCACGGCCTCCTTCAGATCGGAGGTCACCATATCGATTTTTACCACGGCATTTCCGGCAGCGCCGGCCATGGTGATTTCATGTGTTTCAAATACCTTCTGTAAATTACCGGCAAAACGGGCATCCTCATACATATGTACGCAGAAGCCGCGGTTCGTCAAATCCGCAGCCGCGGCATGACCTCCATTCCCACCGCCTAAAACAGCAACCTTTAAAGCCATATACATACACATCCTTTCGTGATATTAATAATTTTTTCCTGTAATTATTGTAACGCTTGCAACCCGGGAACGTATCATATAAAATTGCTATCAGGATATATAAAAAGAATATGGGCCGGGGGCTGCTGTCCGGGAAGAGACACGGCGCGGCAGGGCACAAGGCTGAGGCAGAACCGGCAGCCCATATGGAGGGAACAGATAAATGATAAGGAATGCGGCGGCGGATACCGGCGTGGCAGGGAGGGAAGGATGAACCTTCAGCAGTTAAAATATGTACTTGCCATTTATAAGGAGGGCTCTATTACTAAGGCGTCCCATGCGCTGTTCTGCGCGCAGCCAAATCTGAGCAGCGCTTTAAAGAGCCTGGAAAATGAGCTGCATATTAAAATTTTTGAGCGTACGCCCGGCGGGGTGGAGCTGACGCCTCAGGGGGAGGCGTTTATTTCTTATGCCGCCAATATTATGGCTCAGGTGGAAATGCTGGAGAACATTGGAAGCAGGCCGGCGGAGGTCCCTGCTTCCCTGGGGATTTCTGTTTCCCGCGCTTCCTACTGCACCCAGGCGCTGTCGCAGTGGATGAATGCCAGGATCCGTCCGGAGCAGCCGCTGTCGCTGCATTTCTGTGAGACAAATACGGAGAAGGTGATCGATCAGGTTTTCCGGGCGGAGAGTGATCTGGGCGTGATACGGATTCCCGCTTTTTATGAAAGCTATTATAAACAGCTGCTGGCCAATAAAAATCTGTGCGAAACCCTTCTGATGCAGTTTAAACTGCTGCTGGTCATGCGTAAGGATCATCCGCTGGCGGGTGCGCCGGATATTACGCCGGATATGCTGCGCCCTTTTACGGAGGTGGTGCACGGAGATCACAGGAATCCATCCCTGACAATGGCCCGTATCGATCCAACCCTGCAGGACACGCCGCCCCGGAGGATTTATGTGTATGACAGGGGAAGCCAGATCGATCTGCTGAAAACGCTGCCGGGCTCCTATATGTGGGCATCCCCCGTCCCTGCGGATATTCTGGAGGATGCGGGCATGATTCAGCGCACGGCCTCCATGTCCAGAGTATACAATCTGGATCTGCTCATATGGAGGAAAAACAGCCCCGGGTCGTCTCTGGTACGCAGTTTTGCCGATTACCTGCAAAAATATGCCGGAGAGCTGGCCGGGGAATGGGGAGAATGAGAGCGGCGGATTAAATGACAGAATAACCAACCATTTACAAGGCTAACCATTTACCAGGAGATTAACCGGCGGTTAATTTTATATCGTTTTAATAAATAACGCTTCAATTGTTTCCGTGCGGCAGGACAGCTATAATTGGAGGTGACAAAGCAGCAGGAAGAAGGAGGCGTCCATGAAAATAAATGAGATTATCAGGGAAAAGCGGTTGGCAAAGGGACTGACCCAGGAGCAGGCGGCATCCCGTCTGGGAGTATCGCCGCCGGCGGTGAATAAGTGGGAAAAAGGAGTAACTTATCCTGATATTACGCTGCTTCCCGCGCTGGCAAGGCTGTTGGACACAGATTTGAATACGCTGCTTTCCTTTCAGGAGGAGTTAAGCGATCAGGAAATTGGAGCATTTCAGAATGAATTATTGGCCGCGGCGGAAACGGAAGGCACACAAAAGGCATTTGCGCTGGCAATGGAGAAGCTGCGGGAATTTCCTTCCTGTGATACGTTGGTTCTGAGCACTGCGCTGACGCTGGAGGGATTGATTTGCTTTTATGGAAAACCGGACAGCGACGAGGCGGAAGACGTACTGGAACGCCTGTATGTCCAGGCGGCAGGGAGCGCCGATGCCCCGACGGCAAATCAGGCAAAGGTCATGCTTTTTTCCAAATATATGGGAACACAGGAGTATGAAAGGGCGGAAAAACTGCTGGAGGAGCTGCCGGAGGAAACGGCCAACGGCAAAAACAGACTGCAAATCAGCCTTTATACGGCGCAGGAAAGATGGGAAGAAGCGGCTCCTCTGACACAGCAGAAACTGATGAAGGATATAAACGGCGTGCAGTCCTCCCTGCTTTCGCTGCTGGATATTGACCTGAAGCTGGGGAGAATTGACGAAGCGAAGCAGGTGGCAGCGGTGCTCCGGGAAATGACGGGAATTTTTGATTTGTGGGATTACTGCGCTTATCTGGGAGACTTTGAAATAGCGACAGCGCAGAAGGACGCTGCGGCAGGAATGAAAATCCTGGAGAAAATGCTTCCTGCCATGCTGAAAAAATGGGAACCATACAGCTCTGCGCTGTACAGCCGGATCCCCCGGAAGGAAAATGGCAGAAATATAGGAAGCCTGCTGATGCCAAGGATACTTGAGGATTTGGAAAACCCGGAGGCGCAGGATTTTGATTTCCTGCGGGAGGTTCCCGGTTTTACTGAGTTTATGAAGGACATGAAGGAAAAGCTGAAGAAATAAAGGAAGTGCCTGATACCGGGAATACGAACCGGGGATCAGGCACTTCCTGTTTCCGGGGGAGGAGGCGGAAAATATGTTTTCAGAATATATTTATTTATCCTTTATCTGGCGTCCCTCCGCGTTCATATGATATCCATCACGGTAAATCAGCTCGGAAACAGGGACGATTTCATAGCCCTGCCCTTTTATATTGGTAATCAGGGTATCCAGTGCGTCCGCCGTGTATTTTGCCCCATTATGGCACAGGATGATGGAGCCGTTTCCCAGGTGCTTGTTGGTGCAAACGGTACTGATGATGGAATCCACGCCGTAATCCTTCCAGTCGAGGGAGTCCACATCCCACTGGATTGGATAGTAGCCGCATTTGGTGGCTGTTTTGATGACATCGTTGTCGTAATCGCCATAAGGAGGACGGAACAGAAACATTTCATAACCGGTCAGGTTTTTTACCTTATCGTGTACTTTCATTATCTCCTGTTCTTTTTCATCGTTGGAAAGCTGACTCATATTTTTATGGTTTTCGCTGTGGTTGCCCAAATCGTGTCCGGCATTAAGGATGGCTTTTACGTCGTCTGGATAGCTTTCCACCCATCCTCCGGTTGCAAAAAAGGTTACATGGATATTGTGTTTGGCCAGTATCTCCAAGATCCTTTGTGTATCTTCGTTTCCCCAGGCGGCATCAAAAGAAAGCGCGACCTTTTTTTCATCAGTTTCCACGCAATAAATTGGGAGTTCTCTTCCGTTAATGGTGCTTGAAACGGAAACAGCTTGAGGGACAAACGTGGTAACGCATTTTACAAATGCAACCACACCCAGGAGAAAAAGAGCGGATTTAATTACCTGGTTGCGCAGATTGGTCTTAAAGTCCTCCGCCTCCCGGAGCCTCTTTATCTTACATTGTATGAGGTGAACAAAATCTTTAAACATAAGCTGCACCCAGTAAATCTATTGTTACAGTATATGCCGCTGATAGGTGGTTATTCCGCGAGACATGAGGGGACAAATTGATTTTCTGTTATCCACATGTTAAAGACACTAGATATAGGCAGCTGTTTCCTTACTATACGACATCTTGAATTTTTGGTGGATAATGTGGATAACTATGTGGATAGTATGGGGAAATAATGGGGACAACCTTGTGATTAGATAAATCCCGGGTAGCTGCTAAGAACAAGGCAGAGTTGGCTGAGCAGGCGGAGGCTGCCGAAAAGGGGATTCTGCGCCCCAAATTAAGCCGTCAAAAGAAAAACAAGCATATCCGTCAGGCCCTGGCAAATAGGTTTTTAACTTTTTTTAAATATTCTTGAAATTACGAAGAATAAATGCTAATATTATAAGGTCAATAAATTGACCGTAAATAAATTGATTGAGGGCGAACTGATATGACCAAAGAGGATAAGAAAAATGCATATCTATATTGTAAATTTAGAGATGAACAGTTTGCTTTATATGATGAATATGCAAAACGCCACGGTATGTTAATGAAAACGTTGTTGGTAGTAAATACCCTTTTTTATGCAAAGGATGGAATGACACAGACCGAAATATGCCGACGGACATTTCAGTCTAAGCAGACTGTAAACTTAATCATTAAAAATCTGCTTGCAGAAAACTATGTTACTGTTGATGAAGTGCCGGAGAACAAGAGGAATAAAATTGTTCAAATGACCGAGGCGGGACGGTTATATTGCGAAAAGGTTGTCAGGCATATCACATGGGCAGAGGATACAGCGATGTCAATGTTTACGGCAGAGGAACAAAAACAACTGATTGACCTGTCAAGGACATTTACAAAAAATTTAACTTTACTTGTAAATCAGGAAACGGAGGAAATCTGAAAATGATTATCAATACCGGCGGACGGACAGATACCGTCCAATATTACACGGAATGGCTCTTAAACCGCTTTTCAGAAGGGTATGTGCTTTCGCGCAATCCATTATTTCCAAATAAAGTGACGCGCTATGAGCTGACCCCGGACACAGTAGACTGCGTTGTTTTCTGCTCTAAGAATTACAAGCCCATACTGCCGCGGCTGCATGAAATTACAGACCGTTTCCATACCTATTTCCATTACACAATTACGGCTTACGGAAAGGATATTGAGCCGGGTGTCCCGGGTATAGAAGAAAGCATGGAAACACTGATAAAACTGGCTGGGCTGGTGGGAAAACAACGAATTGCATGGAGATATGATCCCGTCTTGCTGACAAAAGAATATACGGTACAACGTCATATAGAAACTTTTGAAAAAATGGCAAAAGTGCTTTCCCCTTACATTGACCGCTGTATTTTCAGTTTTGTGGAAATGTATAAAAAGCTGGAAAGTAATATGCCGGAGCTTATTCCCCTGTCTGAGCAGGATAAAGACGCGCTGGCCCAGGGACTTGGCACTATTGCGGAGAAAAACGGTATTTCTATTCAGACCTGCGGAACAAACGGGGATTTTTCCCGCTATCATATCCATTCTTCTGGCTGTATGACGCTTGATATTTTGGGGAATGCCAACGGTATTCTATTTAAGGACTTAAAGCATAAAGGCACACGACAGGGCTGCCACTGTATCGAGAGCCGGGATATAGGGGCTTATGATACCTGCATGAACGGCTGTAAGTATTGCTATGCTAATAAAAACCCGCAGAAGGCATTTGAAAATTACAAATACCATGACAAGACTTCTCCGCTGCTGCTTGGAGTGATAAAGCCGGACGACACTCTTATACAAGGAGCGCAGAAGACTTTCCAAAAGGTGAAACGCTATGACTGAAACGATTATCAATGAAATTGAAACAGGAAATATTTTGTCAAAATCTAATTTACCTGTTTGTGAATACTCTGTAAACCCTTATGTAGGTTGTACCCACGCCTGCAAATATTGTTATGCCTCCTTTATGAAACGGTTTACAGGACATACGGAACAATGGGGGACTTTTTTAGATGTAAAGCATTGGAAAGAAATTAAAAATCCGGAAAAATATAAAGGAAAGGAGTTATTTATCGGTTCTGTCACTGATCCCTACAATCCACAGGAAGAAAAATACAGGCGTACAAGAGCTTTGCTTGAACAGTTAAAAGGCAGCGGTGCAAAATTAAGCATTGCCACGAAATCTGATTTGATATTGCGTGATTTAGACCTGATAAAGACTTTCCCCAATGCCCGTGTTTCATGGTCAATTAACACACTGGACGAAAATTTCCGGGCAGATATGGATAATGCTGTTTCGATAGAACGGCGGCTTGCCGCCATGAAAGCGTTTTATCTTGCAGGTGTCCGTACTACCTGTTTTATTTCCCCGATATTTCCGGGAATTACGGATATAAAAGCGATTATCCGGCGGGCAATGTCGCAATGCAATCTAATCTGGTTGGAGAATCTCAACCTGCGGGGTGGTTATAAAAACGTCATTATGGAGTACATACAGGAAAAATACGCACAGCTTTTGCCTTTGTACCATGAAATATACGATTGTAAAAACCGCAGCTATTGGACAATGCTTGACAAAGAACTAAAAGCCTATGCCGCTGAAATCGGGCTTGACTATGTAACAAATGATGACAGCATGACAAGGGACTTTAATGCCCCTCCCGTCATTGTCAACTATTTTTACCATGAGCAAATAAAAAAATCTGCAAGAAAGGACAATGGAAGCCATGCCGGAACTGCCCGAAGTTGAAACAATAAAAAGAGTGATTGAGCCGCAGATACAAGGACTTATCATTGAAAAGGTTATAGTAAAACGACCAGAAGTAATAGCTAATCCCGCAGCAGAAGAATTTTGCAGGCTTCTGACCGGACAAACCATTTCCCATATGACACGCAGGGGAAAATTTCTGATTATCCAGTTAAACAGTAATGATCGTATTATCCTGCACTTGCGAATGACAGGCTGCCTGCTGTTTACCCCGGCAGACTACCCGGAAGAAAAGCATACGCATATTATTTTCAGCCTGAATAAAGGCAAGGAATTACGGTTCTCTGATACACGCCGTTTCGGACGTTTTTGGTTACTCAAAGAGGGTGAAGCCGATACATACAGCGGGATTGAAAAATTGGGTATAGAGCCGCTTGACAGGGAGCTTACCGCCGGTTATCTGAACGCTCATTTGGGAAAACGAAAAAAAAACGTGAAGGAATGTCTGCTGGACCAGAGCATAATTGCAGGTATAGGCAACATCTATTCAGACGAGATTTTGTTTACTGCGGGGATTTATCCGGCATGTCCTGCAAAGAATCTGAAAATGAAAGAATGGGAACGCCTTGCCGCTACTATCCCGGAGTGTATTTCTTATTTTATTGAGGTGAACAAAATAACACCGGAGGACTACCTGGAAACCAAAGGGCAGGACTACCGCAACACACCATTTTTACAAGTCTACGGGCGGGACGGTAAGCCCTGTCCAAAATGCGGGGAAGCACTCCGCCGTATTGTAATTGGCGGCAGGAGCAGCGTGTACTGTCCTGTCTGCCAAAAAGATTGATAATAAGGAATTAGTATGATAAATGCAAAGGAAATTTATTACATTCTATTAAAGGCATACGGCCAACCCCGCTGGTGGTCTGATGACCCGTTTGTTGTTATGCTGCAATCGGTCCTGGTACAGAACACCACGTGGAGCAGCGTAGAAAAGACTTGCGCTATGTTTGTCAATCAGCTCACCCCGGAATATATTGAGGATTTATCGACGGAAGAATTAGAGCAGATTATCCGCCCTTGTGGATTCTATAAGGCAAAAGCCCGGACAATACAAGCCCTTACCGCATGGTATCGCAAATATCATTTTGATAGACAGGCTGTTCATGAAGTACCCATGCCGCGGCTGCGGAAGGAATTACTTTCTATACGTGGGGTTGGTGCGGAAACGGCAGATGTCATTCTTGTGTATGCATTTTATAAAGCGTCCTTTATTATTGACGCATATACCCGACGTTTTCTTTTCCGGCTCGGCTATAATTTTTCTGACGACACTGCCATAAAGCTTTTTTTTGAAAAGGAATTGCCAGAGGATGCGCAGTTTTACGGTTGGTATCATTGGCTGATTTTAGAGCATTGCATTTCTGTTTGTAAAAAAACACCTAAATGCGATATTTGCTTTTTAAATGGGGATTGCAGACAAAAACTGCCAAAATAAAAGCGTTGATATGATGAAGTTAAGATACCGCTGCATTGTCCGAAAGGTAAGCATGAGACGTTAATCAATATCCGGCAACTGAACTTATCCGATATCACAGAGACAGACACAAAGACGTTGAGCCGATAGCATGCAGATTAGAAAATGCGGTTATCGGCTCTTTTTTCAACACACAAAAGCATCACTTCCGATACATGCGCGGCGTTACTCCAAAAAACCTGCGGAACATCTGCGAATAATAACTCTGTCCGCTAAAACCGCACCTGGAAGCAACCTCCCCAATGGAGCAGTCGGTATTCAGCAGCAGCTCCTGGCTTTTTTTCAGACGATAGAAAATCAGATAATCAATGGGCGATTGGCCCATATATCTGGTGAAAATCTGGCAGCATCTGCTTCGGCAGACCTTGCCGGCCGCAGCGATATCGGAAAGGGTTACATTTGACTGATAGTGCGTATGGATGTATTTTGTCATGTCGTACAGGCTCAGCCATTTTGCATCATGGATATCGCCGTGAGCATCCGATTGGATCATTGGAACCACCGCGCCGCATAATGCCAGCATATAGGATAGTGTAAGAAAGACATTGGGGTTGCCCGTTTGTATCTCGTGCAGTATCTTTGGATAAAGAGAGAGTTCCGCTTTATTGCTGTCCTTTTTTAACAGCACATAATCACTACATTCAGGGGTTGTTTTGCTGGCCATAAGCTGTTCCACCGCAGGGAGTTCCTTCGGAAGCAGTGAGGGAGAAACGGTAATTACAAGATATTTGCATGGAGTAAGCTCGCGGGAATAATTGTAATGCAGCCTTTGGCTGTTGACAAATATACCGTCTCCAGTTCCCAGATGAACATTTTCTCCATTAATAAAATAATCCATTACGCCTTCCAGCACCAGATTGAATTCAAAATCAGGATGGAAGTGACAGCCAACGGTATATTGGTTTTGGTTTGCCAGTTTCCCGATTCCGGCATAAAGCGGAAAGTCGGGGATAGGATAAGGCAGAATTTCCGATAAATCCGATAATATTTCAAGTCCCATATTTACCTCATAATATACGATACTTATAATATAATATTCTTTATTGATAAAAGTAGCAATATTCTTATGATATAATTATAAAAAATTTGGCAATGACCGAGGTATCAGTCGATGATAAGTAAAACAAAAACCCATATTGATGCAGACAAAATCGGGGAACTGCTTGCACACGCATTCGGGGGAGACGTAAAGGCTATTGAAATTACCGAACTTAATGAAGGTCTGTTTAATGCCTTATATTCGCTTCGTCTTTCAAAGCCGGTTTTGGAATTGGAGGAAATTATTCTGAAGCTTGGGGTTCAGGATGGAAAGCATATTCTGCATTATGAAAAGGAAATTCAGAAAACCGAGCTTTATGTTTACCGTCTGCTTCCCGGTATCGGTGTGCCGGCTCCCAAAATTCTTTATGCGGACTCCTCGCATACGCTGATTAACTGCGATTACTTTTTTATGGAGAAACTGACAGGCGACACCTGGGAACATTTGAAAGCACACATTACCCCTGAAAATGAAGCTGATCTTCAAAGGGAGCTGGGTGAATATACCGCAAAGCTCCATTCTGTAAAGGGTGATTATTTCGGATATATCAAGGAGGATGAGTCCTATCATTATCCCTCCTGGCGGGAAGCCTTCCATGCATTTATTGATCGTATGGTTGAAGACGGAATCCGTGATGGTGTAAAGCTACCGTATGATGCGGTTTATGCTGCGCTTGAACCCTGCTGGCATCTTCTCGACGAGGTAAAAACGCCCTCCCTTGTCAATTTTGATATGTGGTCTAAAAACATTTTGCTGAAAAAAGAAAACGGAATATATCATATTGACGGTATAATAGATCATGAGAGAGCCTTCTACGGCGATCCGGTTGCCGAATTTATTTCATCACAGACAATCTGCGGTAAAATTGAGGACGCCATTTATTTCAGGGAAGGATACGAGAAGGTTCACCCGTTTGTGTTCGGTGAAAATGAAAAAATACGGTTGAAAATGTACTGGGTATATGTGGCGCTTTTGATTGGTGTAGAGATATACCGGTATGAACTTGAAGACAGAGAAGAAACAATGCGCAGACACAGTGATATGCTGCTCCAGGCGCTTGAAGCGTTAAAATAATGATCAGATAAAGGACGGAATGATGATGAAAGCAAGAATTATATTATCTGCTGATAAAAAAGATTTTTACAAAGAATTATTTTCCCTCGCAATACCGATAGGAATGCAGAATCTGCTGGTAGCCCTTATTAGCGCAACTGATGCCCTGATGCTCGGGCGTTTTTCACAGGATGCTGTTTCCGCAGTTTCTCTTGCCAATCAGGTGGTATTCATTATGAATCTGTTTATCGGCGCGGTAGTTGGCGGCGGCGGAGTGCTTTTAGCTCAATATTGGGGCAAGGGCGACAGGACCATGGTAAAAAACATATTCTGTACCATTCTCAAATGGGCATTTGGAATATCCCTTGTGTTCTTTGCGTTTGCCATGTTCATTCCTGAAACACTTATGCGGATTTATACGCCCGAACCGAAGCTTATTGAGATTGGAACATCCTATCTGCGTGCGGTGGCGTTTTCCTATCTGTTCTCAGGTATTACCAACTGCTATTATCTTATGATGAAGCTTGAGGGAAAGGCTGTTAAGAGTGTTTATATCTCTGTCGTAACCCTTATTACCGATATGGTAATTGACCTTTTCCTCATCTATGGTCTTTGCGGAGTCCCCAGGCTGGGTGCAAACGGCTCAGCATATTCTACTGTTGTCGTTGAGCTTGTGGCGCTTGTGTGGTGCATCACCGAATCTCATAAAAAAGGCAGCCTTCGTCCCGATTTACAGGGGTTCAAGTGGTTTTCAAAAGCAATCACAAAGGATATGTTCAAGGTATCGCTTCCCATGCTTGGGAGTTCTCTTGCCTGGGGATTGGGTTTCTCGCTGCACTCCTTAATTATGGGGCATCTTGGTTCGGATGCGACCGCTGCCGCATCCATTACCTCTGTGGCGCAGGAACTGATTACCTGTGTTTGCAAGGGCATCTCCGCCGGTGCGGGCATTATGGTGGGCAAGCTGCTCGGCAGGAATATGTTTGACAAGGCCAGGGAGTACGGGAAACGTTTCTGTTATATTTCCTTTTGGACAGGCGGTATACATATGGCGCTGCTTTGTATTCTGGCGCCTGTTGTTACGATATTCTTTGTGCTGTCTGAGACCGCAAAACAGTATCTCATTATGATGCTTTTGTTCAGCGGTGTTTATGTGTTTGCATACTCGATTAATACGATAGTGGTATGTGGTGTTTTCCCGGCAGGCGGTGATTCCAGGTACGACGCCATCAGTGTGTTTTTTGCTTCCTGGTGCTTTGCCCTGCCGCTGGCGCTCCTGGGGACGTTCGTGTTTGATTTGCCCGTAATGGTAGTGTACATTCTTATGTGCGCTGATGAAATCGTAAAGCTTCCGTTTATACTTCCACGGTATAGGAAATATCTGTGGCTGAAGAACCTGACGAGGGAGGAGGATGCGGCGGCATAACGGTATTTCCCGACAGCCTCCTTTTATGTTTTTGTTCTGTATTCATTGGGCTTGCCCTGAAACTAATGTTGGAAAAACGGAGTTTTTAATAATATACCGCAAATGAATAATAAAGATAACAAATAGAAAATAGCACAAAAAAAAGAATTCCTTTATAATACAGATTGAAAGAAGCTGCCGGTAAATGGAGGATAAAATTTATGGGTAAACCGAAATTCAGTCTGATGGATAAAACCTTGAACCCGGAAATTGTAGACGGGAAAATGAATGCTTTTGTCAAAGTACCTTATGGCATACAGGTACGGCTTTCACATCCGCTCGGAAAGGATGGTTACGGCAGGGTAACTGTAGACGGGATACCGATTTCCAGAGGGAAAATATTTAAACTGGATATGGTAATCAAAGCGGATGTGCTCTATCTTCCGGTGGGGGAAGTGGCGCGGGAATTTGACAGGGAATATACCCTGGAGCTGACCGGATTTAAGACGGCGGAGGGAGTTCCCTATCCTGACTGCAGCTTTAAAATCAAAACAACAGCCAAAAGCAGACCGGACCCTGCCTTTGCCGAAAATGATGAGGTGGCTCTGGAAGCGGCAAGAGAGGGAATGGTGCTGCTTCGGAATGAAAAGGGGGTGCTTCCGTTAAAAGAAGGCGCTGTACTGAACTGCTTTGGCAGAGGCCAGTATATGTACCGCAACACTTCCACCGGGGCATCCATGATCAATCCCAGGTGGCAGCCGGATTTTATGGATGCGATAAAGGAGCACAGCAGCTTTTCTGTGAATGAAGAGCTTTCCGCGCTGTACTGCTATCTGCAGGATGTGACGCCCGGGGGAAATATGCTGGAAAAGGCCAAGGAGCAAAGTGACACGGCAGTGATACTCATCAGCCGCACCAGCGGGGAATTCCTGGACAATCACCCGGATAAGGGCAGCTATTATCTCACCGACGACGAAGAGGCCATGATAAAAGCGGTAACGGCTGTTTTTGACAAAACTGTGGCGATTATCAACAGCGGCTTCCCCATGGATATTGCCTGGACACAGAAGTATGGCATAGATGCTGTCGTTTATACCGGTTTTACCGGAATGTTAAGCTCCTATGCCCTGATGGAGATTTTAGACGGGCGCACCAATCCCAGCGGAAAGCTTCCCGATACCTGGGCCAGGGACTATTATGATTCCCCGGCGGCTCATAACTTTATCAATTTCAAAGAAGGGGACGAGATTCCGGGAGAAAAGGACAAGGGAGTAAGGCTTTATTACGAAGAGGATATCTATGTGGGGTACCGTTACTTTGATTCCTTCGGAAAGGCTCCGGCCTACAGCTTCGGCCATGGCCTCAGCTATACTGATTTTGCCCTGGAGACAGGAAAGCCTTCCTTCGACGGAAACAATGTGACGCTTCAGGTAACAATTACCAATACAGGTAAGCGGGCGGGAAAGGAAACTGCCCAGTTGTATCTTCATGCGCCGGAGGGAAAGCTGGAGAAGCCTTACAGGGTTCTTGCCGCCTTTGAGAAAACGAAAGAACTGAAACCGGGGGAGAAGGAATTGCTGGCCCTGACCGCATGCGCTTCTGATTTTGCCTCCTTTGATGAAGAAACCGGGAGTTATCTTCTGGAGGCTGGGACCTACGAGGTGTATTGCGGTAATTCTCTGGCAAAGGCTGTCCTGGCGGGCTGCTTTACAGTTGGGAAAACGGAAACACTGCGTACCGTAGAGCGGGTCTGCCGTCCGGTGGAGGAGTTTAAACGTCTGAACAGGGAAAACGGAACAGCGGAGGCGGTATCACAGCTGGTTGATCTGGATCAGCGAATCCGCGTCAGGGCGCCCCGTCCTTCCTATCAGCCCCTGCCTTTGAAAAAACATACGGGGAAAAAAATCATTTATGCGCAGGTGAAGGAGAACCCCGGCCTGATGGATGAATTTGTCTCCCAGATGAGTGATAAAGAGCTTTGCCGGATGAACGTCTGCGGAGGCAGCAATTGGTATCTGCCCTGGCAGAACGGTGAAGCGGGAAAGACCAACGTGATCAAAAAATACAAAATGCCCCGGATGCTGGTATCGGACGGAAATACCGGGATTAATGTAAAAAAGAAAAATATCGGCATGCCCTGTTCCGCCTCCATTGCCGCCACGTTCAACAAGGAGCTGGCTTACAGGGTGGGAAGCGTGATCGCAAAGGAGTCAAAGGCGCAGAATATTTACCAGAATCTGGGGCCGGGAATGAACATTCACAGAAATGTGCTTAACGGAAGGCATCCGGAATATTTTTCAGAGGATCCTTATCTGGCGGGCATGATGGCGGGGATGCACGCAAAGGGGATGGAGGACAATGGAGTGGGAAGCTGCTATAAGCATATGTTCTGCAACAACTCCGACACCTCCCGCAAAGGCAGCCACAGCATCGTTTCCGAGCGTGCCCTGCGGGAGATTTATTTCCGGGTATTTGAGGTGGCCATTGCGGTGCAGAAGCCCAGTGCGGTAATGACAAGCTATAATGCGGTGAATGGCATTTATCCGGCGGAGAATGCAGATGTAATTCAGAAGCTTATCCGGGGAGAGTGGGGCATTGACGGCATGGTAATGACCGACTGGGGTACCTATGATACCGTGGATGCGGTGGAAATGGTGAAGGCCGGAAACTGCTGGCTCACCGAAGGAAGTAAGAAATACAGCAGGCTGCTGGAGCAGGCGGTAAAAGAGGGGAGACTTTCCAGAGCCGTTCTGGAGCGGAATGTGCGTTCCGTTATTTCCACAATGCTGAAGCGGGTGTAAAGAGCGCCTGTTACAGAGCAGCTTTGAATTCCGAAGGCGTCATGCCATTGCGCTCCCGGAAATGCTGTGTAAAATAACTCTGAGAGCAAAAGTGAAGCTGTTCGCTGATTTCCTGTACATTATAAGAGGAATTGGCGAGCAGCATTTTTGCGTAATCCAATCTTGCATTTCGGATAAAAATGCGCAGATCACTCCCATATTCTTCCTTGAATTTCCGGGACAGGTAGTAAGGGGAATAGCCAAAGTGGCCGGCGATTGCGGGAAGATCCAGATCCTCGGTCAGATGGACGGAAACATAGCTGATACAGTCCCTGACGAAGGAGGTGGGGTATTCGTTCACCTTGACCTCATGTACCCGGTGAATGTAATCATCCAGCATAATCTCATTGATATTGCCCAGCTCCGACATAGAGGAGCAGTTTTCTATATTCTGGATATATTTGTCGCTGAGCGTATAAGAAAGTTCAGGGTTTAAGCCGCCCCGGATGGCCGCTCTGGATACGATAATAACCGAAGACAAAAGCAGGTTTTTTAACTGCCTTAAGGGATTGCCGGCGCTGAGGCGTCCCGGATTTCCGCCCAGCGGCATTTTGTTCATGGCTTCCCGATAATTCAGATTTCCCTCCTCTACAAGCCTGGTAAGGGAACATTCATATAGCCAGGTGCCATGCTTATCCTCCGGCTTTTCTTCCGGGGAGCCGCCCGATGCGCCGGATTTTGTCTGATAATTAAAATGATGCAATCTGATTTCTTCTCCTGTGGCGCAGTAATGAAGCATAATGCCGTACTGCAGAAAATTGGTCAGGGATACCACAGGAATCATCTGGAGAGTTTTTAAAAAGTCATTTTTCATACGGAGCGACAGGTGAAGCCCGGAAAGCTGCAGCTCCAGATTCTTGAGGGGAACCGTATCGGCAAATGCGGGCCCGATGACATGGATGTAGGTGAGCTGGCCGTCTTCCTTTTCATAAGCGGCAATCCACATCAGGTTCAGCGAATTGGTGATAAGAAGAGGGTAGTCCTGTACGGCGCCGGCCTGCAGGGCGTCTTCGTAAGAGTTTTCCAGAGCAAAGAAACAGTTGTTTTCTTCCGCGGCGTCCGGTGATGAGGACAGTAATTCACCCTTTACATTATAGGTCCATTGAGAAATCCCCAGGCTGCAATGGATCAGTTTCTGAAATAAATCCAGTCGTTGTCTGCTCTCAAACATAAATACCCCTTTTCTGATTATTCACTCAGATAATCTTCCAGAATGTGTAAGTCACCCGTCAGGCTGCAGGTGATTATGCTATTTGAAATAAGCGTATTTCCGGTGCCAAGGGAAACAAAAATGTATTGGGAAAGTGTGGATTTTAAATTCAGGGAATCCCCTTCCTGTGTTTCAAGAAAGACATCCCCGCCGCACTTTTTTACCTGACTGAGAAAAGCGGGCAGATCTGCGTTTTCTTTCAGCTTCATAATTGATACCTCCCGGTTCAGTGTATAAGCTTATTTTACCGTTTCTGTATTAAAAAATCTATTGTTTGTTTGCGAAAATTATAAGCAATTATCTATACAACCGAAACAGGACAAAAAGACAACAATTATAGCAAATGAAAAATAACGCAGGACAGCTATTTTAAATATAATCAAATTATATTTTTAATACACAGGAGGGATACAGATTATGAGTAAGAAAAAGGCCGACAGAGCGGACAGAGTACCGTTTGGCAAGCTGCTGGCATGGCAGACAAGACCGATTTCGTTGGGGGCGGTTACGATTATTATCGGATATCTGTCAATGTACTGTACGGATACCCTGGGGATGCCTGCAGCGCTGGTTGGAACCATACTGCTGGCCAGTAAGGTTTTTGACGGCGTGACGGATTTGTTCGCAGGCTGGTTAATTGACAATACCAATACCAGATGGGGAAAAGCAAGGCCGTATGAACTGAGCATCCTGGGCGTATGGATCTGTACATGGGCGCTTTTTGCCACGCCGTATGAGTGGAGCATCACAGCGAAGTCCATCTGGATTTTCATCATGTACACGCTTATTTTTTCCATATTCTCCACCCTTTTAAATGCTGCCGAAACACCGTATATCATTCGGGCATTTGGAGATCCCATAGCGATTACCAAGGTTTCCGCGTATGGCGGTATCCTCATTACCATTGGCTGTATGGTAGTTTCCGTATCCTTCCCGATTATGGTTGCCAGGGCTGGGACCTCTGTCAGCGGCTGGAGACAGATGATGTTTATGTATGCCGTGCCTTTGGCCCTTATCGGACTTCTCAGAATGTTTTTTGTAAAAGAGGATAAGGCACCTGACGCAGATAAGGAAGAGAGGGTTACGGTAAAAAGCATCCTTGCCGTTCTTAAGAAAAATAAGTATGTATGGATGCTGGGAATCGCCTGCGCATGTCCACAGCTTGTTACAGGTATGGCGGCAGCGACCTATTATTTTAAGGTAGTTGTGGGAGACATCGGAAAATTTTCTTCAATTCAGATATGCAGTATGCTGGTTCTCTTTGTGATGCTTGTCTTCCCCGCGTTAATGAAGAAGTTTTCCGGTATGCAGCTGGTAGGCATGGGCGCGGCAGTGGGTATTGTCGGCTATATAATCAACTTCTTTGCAGGTTCTAATATGGTATTGCTGGTAATCGGCTTCCTGCTGGCAGGAATTTCGGCGCTGCCCACATCCTATATGAGGGCTCCGATTAATCTTCAGCTTGCGGAATATAACGAGAGCCTGTCACTGCCCCGTATGGAAAGCACCATGGGCTCCGCGGTTAATTTTGTATGTAAGATCGGCCAGGGCCTGGGCTCCTTTATCATCGGCATACTGCTCAGCGCGGCAAGCTATGATGGGCAGCTGGCTGTACAGCCGGACAGCGCGGTGCTTATGATCCGCCTGTTATACAGCTTTATTCCGGTGGTATTTATGATAATCATGCTCTTATGTACCAAGGGCTTCATGCCTCTTGACAGGATGAGCAAACATGGCAAGTAATGCCGCAGAGGCAGGGAGGCTTGATAAATGAGAACAATTATGGTCATGTATGATACCCTGTGCAGGAATTTCCTGTCCCCTTATGGGAACACATGGGTACAGACGCCTAACTTTCAGCGATTGGCAGAGAAATCCGTCACCTTTGACACAAATTATGTGTGCAGCCTGCCCTGTATGCCGGCAAGGCGGGATCTGCATAACGGCAGGGTGAACTTTCTGCAAAGAGACTGGGGGCCGTTGGAGCCGTATGATGATTCCATGCCGGAAATACTGAAAAATCACGGGATTTATTCCTGTCTGATCTCCGATCATTATCATTATTGGGAGGATGGCGGCTGTACCTATCATAACAGGTACAGCAGCTGGATTTCCCACCGCGGGCAGGAGGGTGATTTCTGCCGGGGGACAAAGGAGGTCGTGGAATACATAACGGGATTGGGAAGCAGAATCACAGATCCGCGGACAGCGGGTGAGGTGCCGAAGGTACAGGACGCGGCAAACCGCAGGTTCTGTCAGTCGGAAAGGGAAATGCCCCAGGCGGAAACCTTTGCGGATGGTCTTGCCTTCATCAAAGAAAACCGGAATAACGACAACTGGTTTTTACAGATAGAAACCTTTGATCCCCATGAACCCTTTTTCACACAGAAGGAATGGAAGGATAAATATCCTGAGTTAGCCGGATATACAGGCAGCAAAACCGACTGGCCGGCATATGACCCCGTGAGGGAGAATGAGACAGCGGAAGATATCGGGTATGTCCGCCGTTTATATGCGGCCCTGGTGTCCATGTGCGACAGTTACCTGGGCAAGGTGCTGGATGCCATGGATGAGTACGATCTTTGGAAGGATACCATGCTGATTGTGAATACGGATCATGGATTCCTGCTGGGGGAACATGACTGGTGGGGCAAGTCCATTATGCCGGCCTATGAGGAGATCAGCCACACGCCGCTGTTCATCTATGATCCGGTGAGCAGGATACAGAACCGGCGCAGGATGCAGCTTACCTCGGCCATAGATATCCCCGCGACGATCCTGGATTTTCATGGTCTGGAAATTCCGGAGGATATGCAGGGACACAGTCTGCTTCCTGTCATCAGGGAAAATCAAAAGGTCAGGGATACGGCGCTTTTCGGCTTTCATGCAAGTCATGTGGCGATTACAGACGGACGGTATACCTATTTCAGGGCCCCCTTATATACGCAGGAAAGCAATTGCTATGAATATACCTTAATGCCCACCCGTATGCGCCGGCCATATTCGGTAGAGACGCTCCGCAGCGCGGTTTTGGCAGATCCTTTGCCGAACAGTAAAGGCTGCCCGGTGCTTAAGACAAAATCAGAGATTTGTTACGTCAGCCCGGTTAACTTCGGGACCAGGCTTTTCGATGTCTCCGTGGATCCGATGCAGAAGAAGCCTGTGGAGGATGACGATGTGGAGGCCGGGCTGTCAGATATACTTTATTCGGAAATGGAAAGGGCGGGAGCACAGCCGGAGCAGTTTGTGCGGCTTGGACTGGAGAGAACCAATACGCCGGAGGGGATAGCAGAACTTCGTAAAAAGGAGAATTTATCGCAGACCCCGGCATTTATTCCGAATGTAAAGTGGACCCAGGAAGCAAAAAATGCCTGGCGGGCGATTCAGAGGATGCTGCCGCCGGAGGCAACAGAGGCAGTGGGCAAAATGCTGCCGGCCATCAGGGCGGGACATGAAGACAGTCCGGTAACATACGATAATATAACGGGCGTTTTAAAAAGGATGCTGCCTCCGGAAACGCAGCCTCAGCTGCTGTATTATCTGACATTGGTTGCAAGAGCATATTAATTTACGGGAGCCGGGCAGATGGGGACAGAGATTCTACCCGGCTCTTACTGAGCAGACAGGGACAGAAAAATGGAAGCTGGTATTGACAGAAAACGTGGCGCGCACGATATTTTTACAAATAAATATGAACTGGAATATTTCCCGGCTCCGGGCGGAGGGAAAAAGCCCTTCGCGCTGATCTGCCCGGGCGGAGGATACCGGTTTGTCATGAGCTGCATTGAGGGAGAGCCTTATGCAAGAGCATTGAATGAAAAGGGGTATACCGCCTTTGTGCTTCGCTATCGTACACGGAAAAAGGGCAGATTCCCGGCACCCCAGCAGGATATTGCCAGAGGTGTGCGGGAGATTCTTGAAAATGCGGAGAAATATGAGGTACAAAAAGAGGGGTATTCCGTTTGGGGATCTTCTGCGGGAGGCCATCTGGCAGCCGGCTTTGGCACAAAAGAGTATGGCTACCTTCATTTCGGCCTTCCCAAACCCGGCGTTTTGATTCTCTGCTATCCGGTAATTACCATGGGGAAGCAGACCCATCCGGGCAGTGCCGATAACCTGCTTGGGAAAAAGGCACCCGCGGAAGAACGCAGACGGCTCAGTCTGGAATATTGGGTCACAGAAAACTATCCGCCCACTTTTTTGTGGAACAGTGAAGCGGATGAGCTGGTCCCTCCGGTAAACAGTGAACTATTAGCGAAAGCATTGAGGGACAACGGGATTCCCCATGAGTATGTCCGGTATAAAACCGGGGCGCATGGTATTGGCCTGGGAACAGGGACCGAGTGTGAAGGCTGGTTTGAGCTGGCAGTGGCATTCTGGGAACAAAACAGAAAACAGATGGGGTGATGGAATGAAAAAAGAAAGCTTTAATAAAGATTGGCTGTTTGTAAGTAAGAAAAGCGAGATAAAAAAACGGGTAACGCTGCCCCATGACGCAATGCAGGGAGAGGAGCGCAGAGCGGATTGTGAGAGCGGAAGCGCCGGCGCTTATTATCCGGGCGGCGTGTATGAATATGAGAAGCATTTTACTGCGCCGGAACAGTGGGCGCAACAGCATATTGTTTTTGAATTTGAGGGTGTCTACAAAAATGCCAGGGTGTATATTAACGGTAAGGAGGCCGGAGGGGCGGCCTATGGCTATATTCCCTTTTTTGTCTGCGCCGACGGCCTGCTTGGCTACGGAGAAGATAATGTAATTAAGGTAACGGCGGATAATTCCAGGCTTCCTGACAGCCGGTGGTATACAGGCGCGGGAATTTACCGTCCCATATGGCTGCATACCGGCGGCAAAACATATATCGAACCGGAAGGAATCCGGATAAAAACCCTGGATTATCGGCCCGCCAGAATTCAGGCGGAGGTACTGGCAAGCGGGGGCGAGGCTGAAATAGAAATTCTGGATCAGGGAAAAGTAATTGCCGCCGCGTCGGGAAAACGGGCGGAAATGACATTGCCGGACGCCGTGCTTTGGAGTGAGGATACGCCTTATCTGTATACCTGCCGCGTCACACTGAAAGAAAACGGGAAAACAGTGGATACGGCGGAAACCGCTTTTGGCGTTCGTAAAATCGAGTGGGGCAGCAGGGGGCTTTTCATCAACGGAAAGGAAACCCTGCTCCGGGGCGGATGCCTGCATCATGATAACGGGATTTTAGGAGCGGCCGCTTATAAGGAAAGTGAGTGGAGACGCGTCCGGCTTTTGAAGGAGGCAGGGTATAATGCCATCCGTTCCTCCCATAATCCTGCCAGCAGGGCGATGCTGGAGGCCTGCGACGCTCTGGGAGTCTATATGCTGGATGAAACCTGGGATATGTGGTACAGCAAAAAAAGCAGGTATGACTACGCGGAGGATTTTGAGGCTAATTATAAATATGATCTCAGAGCCATGGTGGAACGGGACTATAATCATCCCTGCGTCATTATGTATTCTATTGGAAATGAAGTCAGTGAACCTGCCTTTGAGAAGGGAAGGAAGCTGGCCGGGGAGATGGTGGATTATGTGCACACGCTGGATGACAGCCGCCCGGTAACCGGTGGGATCAACCTGATGATTATCGCCAAATCTTCGAAAGGAAAAGGCATTTACAAGGAGGACGGAAGTGGTGCGGATACTGCCGGCAATGAGAAAAAAATGCAGGGGATGAGCAGCACCATGTTCAACATGATTACCTCCATGGTGGGGAGCAGTATGAATAAGGCGGCAAATTCCAAAACCGCGGACGCGGTGACAAGCCCGGTCCTGGATACGCTGGACATTGCGGGATACAATTATGCTTCCGGCAGATATCCGCTGGAAGGCGCGGCGCATCCGGAACGCGTGATTTTCGGCAGTGAGACGTTTCCTCAGGATATATATAAAAACTGGGAGATGGTCAGGAAATATCCTTATCTGATTGGGGATTTTATGTGGACCGCCTGGGATTACCTGGGGGAAGCCGGGATTGGGGCCTGGGCATACACGCCGGACGGAAAAGGCTTTAACAAGCCTTATCCCTGGCTGCTTGCTGATGTGGGAACCTTTGATATTTTAGGAAATCCAAACGGAGAACTGTTTTGGGCGCAGGCTGTCTGGGGCTGTTTAAAGAACCCGGCCATTGCGGTACAGCCGGTAAATCATGACAGAAAGCCGGCCAAGGGAGCCTGGAGGGGCACCAATGCGATTCCCTGCTGGAGTTTTCAGGGATGCGAGGGAAGAAAGGCTGTTGTGGAGGTTTACACGCAGGGAGCGGCTGCGGAATTGTTCCTGAACGGAAAATCCCTGGGAAAAAAGAAAACGAAGGAATGCAGGGCTGTCTTTCAGACAAAGTATGCGCCGGGCAGACTGGAGGCCGCAGCCTATGACCGGGACGGGAAGGAAACCGGCAGAAGCGTGCTGCAGTCTGCGGACGGCCGGATTGGGATCTCGCTGATGGCGGAAAAGAATCCGGTAAAAGCCGGGGAACTGGTCTATGTGGATGTGGCGCTGACGGATCAGAACGGCAATCTGGAAGGAAATGCTGACTGCAGACTGAAGGCGGAGGTCCGGGGAGCAGAGCTGATGGCCTTCGGAAGCGCCAATCCCAGGACGGAGGAACGCTTTGACAGCGGAAGCTACAGCACCTATTATGGCAAGGCCCTGCTGGCGGTCCGTGCGGCAGAAAAAGGCAGCATTTATGTGAAGGTAAGCGGGGAAGCGGGCACAGCAGAGATTACGATAAAAGCAGAGTAAGGGGGAGGGAAAATGAAAAAAGACAGAAATAAAAACGGGTCCGGGAAAAAATCAGGGAAGGGCCTGAAAATAGCGGGAGCGGTTTTAATTGTCTTTATTCCGGTACAGCTTTTTGTCATGGGCTGGTTTGGAGGACTTGGCCCTTTTAAGGGAATGAAGGATGTGCGTATGGGGAAACATCCGGGGAATGCGCCGGAATATGATTTTGATAAAATTTCCGCATTGGAAAACAGCCCGCTTGCCGGGAAACAGGTTTGTATTCTCGGTTCCTCCGTAGTTTATGGTTCTGCCTCCGGAGAAAATGCGGTGGGAGAATATCTGTCGGCGCGGCTGGGCTTCGATTTGACCAAGGAAGCGGTAAGCGGCACAACATTGGTGGATATCGGTGAAAAATCTTATATCAGCCGACTGAAAAACAGGATTGATCCGAATACGGATTTTGACTTGTTTATCTGTCAGCTTTCCACAAATGACGCTACAGGAAAGCGTCCGCTTGGCAAAATCAGCGACAATACCAGCCTGGAAGAGTTCGATACTTCCACAGTGACGGGGGCGCTGGAATATATTATCTGTTATGCGCAGCAGACCTGGGGGTGTCCGGTAGTATTTTTTACCGGAAGCCGTTATGACAGCATAGCCTATGAAGCCATGGTTGAGAGGCTGACGGAGCTAAAGGATAAATATGACATATGCGTACTTGATTTGTGGCACAGCGACACCTTCAACGCCCTTACGGAGGAGCAGCGGAAAATCTATATGGTGGATAATATCCATCCCAGCAAAGCAGGCTATCGTGACTGGTGGGGCCCTGAACTGGAGAAACAGCTGCTTGCATATCTGAATCGAGAGGAAGAAAAATGAGGGCAGTACATTTGCAGACGGAGTACTTAACCGAGCCGGTGGGAATCGATATCGTCAAGCCAAGATTTTACTGGAACTGTACGGGAGGTATATCTCAAAGCGCCTATCAGATCACCGTGAAAAAGGAGGAGGAAGTCCTGTGGGACAGCGGAAAAGTCCAAAGCTCTTCCATGACTCATATTTTATATGAAGGAAGGCCTTTAAAAAGCCGGGAGCGTCTTATATGGACCGTGATTGTGTGGGATGAAAACGGCCTTCCGGGGGAACCCTCCGAAAGCTTTTTTGAAATGGGCCTGCTGGAGCCGGGGGACTGGAAAGCCAGCTGGATCGCCGGGGATGTGGCGTTAAAAAAGCACAAAAGATATCCGGCGGACTGTTTCTGCAAGACCTTCCGCCTGTCTAAGCAGGTGAAACGTGCAAGGCTGTATATCACGGCGTGCGGGCTTTATGAAGCCATGCTGAACGGAAACCGGGTAGGGGAATTTGCATTGGCGCCGGGGTGCACGGACTACAGGAAGCGGCTGCAGTATCAGACCTATGACGTCACCGGCCTGCTGGCCGGGGACAACCGGCTGGAGGTGCAGCTGGCAGACGGCTGGTACAGAGGATCTGTGGGATGCTTTGGGCCGACTAACCTCTTTGGCCGACAGACGAAATTACTGTGTCAGCTGGAGGTTTATTATGCGGACGGCGACAGTGAGAGAATCTGTTCGGACGGAAGCTTCCACTGGTCCAATGACGGTCCTGTCCGTTTTGCAGATCTGAAGGACGGGGAAATCTACGATGCGTCTTGCCGTCCTTCCTATTCAGGGCTGGCGGTAGTTGTAAGGGAAGATAAAAATCTGACCGCCTCCAACAATGTCATTCCGAAGGAAAAGGAGCATTTCAAAGCGAAGTTGATCCTCTCGCCCTCGGGGCAGAAAATTCTGGATTTCGGACAGAATATTGCCGGATTTCCCGCTTTTCGCATCAGGGGAAGGAAAGGGCAGCAGCTTCGGCTGCTTTTCGGAGAAATTTTAGATGAAAAGGGCGAATTTACCCAGAAAAACATGCAGCAGTATAAGCCGGTAAAGGAATTTGGCAAAGTGCAGGAAATCAAACTGATTCTGGGCATGGCGGAAAAAATGTACCGGAAGAATCCTGAAAAAATGCAGCCGACGCCGAAACAGGAAATACTGTTCACCTGCTCCGGAGGAGAGGATTTTTATAAGACAAGGTTTGCGGTGTTCGGCTTCCGGTATGCGCTCATTGAGACGGATGCAAAATTTCAGGCGGAGGATTTTGAAGCCATAGCCGTCTATTCCGATATGGAACGGACCGGTACCTTTGCATGCTCCAATGACCTGGTCAACCGCTTCTTTGAAAATACGGTCTGGAGCATGAAGGGCAATTTCCTGGATATTCCCACTGACTGCCCCACCAGGGAACGGCTTGGCTGGACGGGGGATGCGCAGGTCTTCTTTAATACGGGGGCCTATATAATGAACACAGCCCCTTTTTTCCGGAAATGGATGCGGGACATGGAGGATGGGGAATTGCCTGACGGCGTAGTCCCTTCGGTGGTTCCCTATGCCGGGTTTGAGATGATGTACAATACTACGGGGGGAAGCGTGGGATGGGCGGACGCGGCTGTGTTCCTGCCCTATCGTTACTGGAAACGGTACGGCGACCGAAGGATACTGGAACAGACCTATGCCATGGCGAGGGATTATGCGATGTTTGCGATAGGGAATACCGGCTTTGCGGATAAGAAAAAGACAAAGGAAGCGCCCTATAACAAATATGTCTATGAAAAGGGCAGACATCTGGGAGAATGGCTGGAGCCGGAAGAATTTCAAGAAAAAATAGGGGCCGGGAGTCAGTTAAAACAGATTGAAACGGCTACCGCGTATTTTTCCCACACGATGAAGCTGATGGCGGAGATTGCAGAGGAGCTGGGACGCAAGGAGGATCAGGCGCTTTTCGCGGAGTATGCCGAAGGAAGCAGGCGGGCTTATCAGGAGATGTTTTTCTCAGAAGGAGCGCCGGACACGGACAGACAGGCGAAGCTGGTGCGCCCCCTGGCCCTTGGGCTGCTGGAGGAAAGTCAGAAAAAGGCTGCCCAAAAAAGGCTGGCCAGGGCAGTGGAAAACCGTCAGTACCGGATAGGGACGGGGTTCCTGTCAACGCCCTTTATTCTTCCTGTGCTTACAGAGGCAGGGTATGCAAAGCTGGCATATAAAATGCTGGAAAACAGGCAGGCGCCCGGATGGCTGTATGAGGTGGAACAGGGGGCTACCACAGTCTGGGAGGACTGGGAGGGCACCGTCAGCCATAATCATTATTCTCCCAGTGCGGTATGCCAGTGGCTGTTTGATACGGCGGCCGGCATCAGGGTGGAGGGGGAAAACCATTTTGTGCTGGCGCCGGTTCCCGGCGGAAGCCTGACATGGGCCAAAAGCTCTTACCATAGTATCTATGGGAAGGTGAAAAGCCAATGGGTGAAGGACGGGGAGCAGATATGCTGTACATTTGAAATCCCGGCGAATACAACGGCAGAGATCGTGCTGCCGGACGGACAGCATTATGAAGCGGCTGCGGGCACCTGTTCTTATTCTTATACGATACCGAAAGGAAATGAGTCATGAGAGACGGATATGGCTTCGATGCGCAGACAGAGGATGGGAAAAAGCAGGCGGTAAATCCCTACCTGCCAGGCTATGAATATGTGCCGGACGGAGAACCGCGGGTATTTGGGGACAGGGTGTATATCTTTGGAAGCCATGATACGTTCGGAGGCAGTAATTTCTGCACCGGGGATTATGTCTGCTGGTCTGCGCCGGTCCACAGCCTCGGAGACTGGAGCTATGAGGGTGTTATCTACAGCCGGCTGCAGGATCCGCTCAACGCCGGGGGAAAGATGTATATGTGCGCCCCGGACGTACAGAAGGGACCGGATGGGAGATATTACCTGTATTATGAATATGACCGCGCGGTAATTACATCTGTTGCGGTCTGCGACACTCCGGCGGGAAAGTATGAGTTTTACGGATATGTGAGACGCCCGGACGGGACCGCATACGGCTCGTTGGCAGGAGATGTGAACAACTTTGATCCGGGAATCTTCGTGGATGATAACGGGAGAATTTACCTGTATACCGGTTTCGCACCCGGTGACGGCTGGATGAAAAAGGTAATGCAGCTGCGAGGGCGCCGGATTGACGGCGCTTACTGTATTGAATTGGAAAGCGATATGCTTACCATGAAGACAGAGCCCGTACTGATCGCTCCGGGCGCGGACTTGGCTGCGGGCACTTCTTTCAGGGAGCATCCGTTTTTTGAAGCAAGCAGCATGAGGAAGATAAATGGCAAATATTATTATGTATATTCCTCCGTATTAAGCCATGAACTGTGCTATGCAATAAGCGACAGGCCGGATGAGGGCTTTGTTTTTGGAGGAACGCTTATCAGTATCGGGGATTTGGGACTGCATGGGAACCGGATACCTGTCAATTACCTGGGAAATACCCATGGCGGCATGGCGGAGATTCTGGGACAGTGGTATATCTTTTATCACAGGCAGACGAACAAACAGAAATGTGCCAGGCAAGGGTGTGCGGAAAAGCTGACGATCAGGGAGGATGGCAGTATAGAGCAGGCGGAAATGACCAGCTGCGGTCTGAATCCCGGGCCGCTTATTGCGAAAGGAACCTATGAAGCCAGGATTGCCTGCAATCTGGGTTATAAGGAGCCTGCTTTTGCATACCTGAAGGTCAGGGAAAAGGATAAAAAGCATCCCTTTTTTACGCAGAGCGGTACGGACAGGGAGGACAATCCGGATCAGTACATCGCCAATATGAGGGACGGAGCCTGGGCAGGCTGCAAGTACTTCAGCTTTGAAGGGGAAACCAGGATTTCCGTAAAAATAAGAGGAAAGGCAAAGGGCGTGCTGGAAATTTCCACAGCGCGCAACGGCGCGCCTGTGGCAGCGCTGCCTGTCCGGGTGGAAGAGACGGAAGCCTGGCAGAGCGTGTGCGGCGCTATGGAAAAGCTTACAGGAACTTATGCCTTGTTCTTCAGATACTGCGGAAACGGAGCAATTGATTTTAAAGAATTTACGATAGGATAAGGGCAGAGGGGATTGCCTGGCGGCATAAGAATAACAAATCAATTAACAGATAGGAGAGATATAAGATGAGAAAAATGAATACGATCGTAACAAAAGAAAATGCAAAGGAGCTCAGGCTTCAGGCAATGGAAGAAGTAAAAGCAAATCCGTCGGATACAAAAGAAGGGAAAATCATGGATATGCTTATTACCGCATGGGGAGAATGGCAGCCTGACTATGAAGGCTGGGTAAAGTGGTCTGACGGACTGTATACGGCAGATTCCACGATTAACGCCATTGGCGGGGAGCAGAGGTTTCGGGATTATCAGGCCAGCATGAAAGAACAGCGAGATGCCTGTGCTATGGAGATGGGACCTATTATGCAGATTATCGTGGAAGGAAATGTGGCCGCACTGGTGTATCATATGTATCTGACTCCTAAAGCAGCAATTGCCCCTACTTTTGATATGCTTGTTACGGAGTACAATACCGTGGAAGAAAGGGATGGGAAACTGATGGTTACCCATTTGGATCTGTATACGGACGGCGGCGGGCTGAATAATTGAAGGTTTACATCAGATGGAACGGAAGCTGTCCCAAATAAATTAAGCGGAAGAATAGGGGCAGAAATGTTCCGTGACAGTTATTTATAAAGAAAATGTATAAATAACCAGAGAAAAGACGAGAGTGTGGTTTTATTCTCTGGTTATTTGTATTGTATTATAGGTTGTATAGACGAAGCAATTTTTTTTATCCGGTAGAAAAATCTTTAACTGAACAACTTTCTGTTTATCAGAAATATCATTAAGTTTCTGCAGCATCTCCTTTACATCTATTCCAAGAATTTTATAACAATAGACTAACTCATAATCTGTTACGATGCGGGAATTATTTTCAATTTTACTTATTATTTGTTGGTCTATATTTATATTAATTCCGTTGGAGGAAATGCCACCTTTCTTCTGAATATACCGCCTACCAGGGAAGGGATTTTCCATGAAAATGATGTGAAACGGCTGGAAGAAATGGGAGATTACCTGAAGGCGGTGTTTGCCCGTAATCTATTGGAAGAAGCCGGGATATGCGTTGACAGCTGGGAAGAGGGATACGATATTGAAGCGGTTAGAAGAGATAATTATGAGCAGTTCTTTAAGACGGAAGATGGAATCAGAAGTGCGGATATTAAAGTTTCTTTTCCCCATCCGGTCAGTGTTTCCCATGTGGTGTTGAAAGAAAACATCCGTATGAGTCAGAGAATAGAAGGTTTTGAAATTATGGATGATAAAGGGCATGTTTTGTATCAGGGGAGCACAGTGGGATATAAAAAGATTGCCGTATTTCCCAGGACAGCGGTTAAGGAACTGCACATACATATTACCGATGCCCGGGTATGTCCTACGCTGGCATTCCTGGGAATTTATTAGTTGATGCATGAAAGCATTTATAATATTAGCATATATCAATTAGTTTTTTATGGTATATTTGTGGGCCGGGAACGGGCAATATTACGGCTGATTTAATTCCTGAGGGATAGCTGATATTGCTTGGGAGACATTCCGGTCTGCAGGGAAAACGTTCTGGAGAAATTTGAATAATTGTGGAAGCCGGCGGCATAGCAGGCTTCGCAGAGACGATAACCTTTTCGCAGGTATTCCTGCGAAAGGGCTATTTTTTTTGCCAGAATGTATTGTTGGAGCGAAATACCGGCAATTTTTTTGAAACAACGGTTTAAATAGCTGCTGTTATGATGCAATGCGTCGGCCAGCTGCTGGACGGAAAAGGTATCCTCAGTCAGGTGGTTTTCGATATAGGCAAAGGTCTCGTTAATCAGGGCAGGCATAATCTGCCTGAAGTGGGAAATATTACTATTCGGGTTGTATTGATTTATCTTTACAAGGAGTTGTTTACTAAGGGCTTCCAGTAAAATATCACTGCCAAAAGCGCTGGAGTGCTGGGCATCCTCCATTGCACGGGTGAGGGAAAGAAAATGTGCAAGCTCTTCGCTGTCCAGATGGACAAAGTTAATTTCGGTGGGTGCTACCCGATTAAAAATAGAGTCGAGGTCTGTCTGTCCGCTGGAAAATCCAGGAATAATATGACTTCGAAAGTTAATTACTACCCTGCAATAGGGCGCGTCGTCAAGAGGATGGACGTGATGGAATGCGTGGGGAAGAATAAAGAACAGATCTCCGCGTTTCATTTCTTTCGCAGAAGTTTCCGTATAGAAGCAGGCATTCCCTTCCAGCATCAGAAAAATTTCATATCCATCATGATTGTGAAAGGTCATGGTATAATCGACCGAAATGGAGGCATCTTTATACTGGCAATCAATATCAGTGCCTAAAGTCAACAGTATTTTTCGAAATTCAGACGGCATATTTTGCAACTCTTTTCTTTAAGATATTTCATTATATCACAAAATGCACAAAAAGTCGAATTTCGCAAAAAAATAAGTCATAAATTTGGTATTAAACGAAGTCTGTACCATGATAAGATACAAACAAATTTAAGGACGGAAAGAAACAAGGAGGAGAAAACATGCAAAAGAAACGAGCAGGGAATTGCCGGATGGGCTCTGAAAACCATCTGCTGGTACGGATCTGGAACTGCAGATGGTTATATGTAATGCTTTTGCCGGTATTGCTTTATTACATCATATTTAAGTATGTACCGATGTATGGCATCACCATGGCATTTAAGGATTACAACGTATTTAAAGGTGTATTTGAAAGCCCGTGGTGTGGTTTTGATGTATTTCAGAAAATTTTTGATAATAAAAATTTCTGGTTGGTGGTACGGAATACATTGAGTCTAAACCTGTTGACGCTGGCGGTCAGCTTTCCGCTGACGATTGTCGTATCCCTGATGCTCAATGAAATCATGAGTGCAAAATTCAAGAAGGTGACACAGTCCATTCTATATTTGCCGCACTTTGTTTCCTGGGTTGTAGTTGCCGGAATTGCGACCAACCTGTTTTCACAGCAGGGTGGAACTGTTAACCATATTTTAAACATGTTGGGAGCTTCCTCAATTCCATTCTTGAGCGACGAAGGATGGTGGATATTTACATATGTCATTTGTAATGTGTGGAAGGAAATCGGCTGGGGGACAATTATTTATCTGGCGGCGCTTACCGGAGTAGATGAATCTCTTTATGAAGCTGCTTATCTGGATGGCGCTACCAAATTCCAGAGACTGATTTACATTACGCTTCCATCCATCAAATCAGTAATCGTGACAATGTTGATTTTACAGATTTCCAAAATGATGACTATCGGCCTGGATGCGCCGCTGCTGTTAGGCAATAACAAAGTAATAAATGTGGCGGAGGTAATAAGTACTTATACTTACCGGTTAGGTATTGAAAGCGCAAAATACAGCGAATCGACAGCAATAGGCCTGTTCCAGTCTGTTATCAATATTATCATACTGTTTGCAGCGGATAAATTTGCGAAAGCAATCGGTGAAGAAGGAATTATTTAGGGAGGATGGGAATGAAAAAGAAAAAAAGAATTACTATTGGTGTGTTTTTTAACTATCTGATACTGACTATAATTACTTTTTGCTGTCTGTATCCTTTCCTTAATGTTATTGCGTATTCCTTCAGCGGGTACAATGCAGTATTAAGTGGAAAAGTAACTTTTTACCCGATTGATTTTACATTGGATGCTTATAAGGAAATTCTTAAAAGATCACAGATATGGCTGGCGATGAGAACGACGGTTGTAGTGACAATCATGGGAACGGCGTTGAGCCTGTTGCTGACTGTGTGCGCGGCTTATGCCCTGTCCCGGGATTATCTGCCGGGAAGGAAGCTGTTTACCGGATTCATCCTGTTTACCATGTACTTTGGTGGAGGTATGATTCCTACTTTTTTGGTAGTGAAGCAGGTGGGATTATATGACAGTATAGGAGCCTTGTTCATTCCGCAGGCAGTGAATGTATTTAACTTCATTGTTATGAGAACATTTTTCAGAGAGCTTCCCAGAGAGCTTGAGGAGGCAGCGCGAATTGACGGCGCATCTGACATACAGACATTGATTAAAATTATCTTGCCGCTGTCTTTACCTATTATTGCAACGATTGGATTGTTTTATGCGGTTGGGTATTGGAATGGTTACTTTGATGCATTGCTCTATATTCAGAACCCGGATAAATATACGTTACAGCTGCGCTTGAGAAGTCTGCTTTTCGGTGATGAGCTGAATAACTCTGCAAATTTGGAGGGTGTGGGGACACAGGTTATGACACAGTCCCTGAAAATGGCAACAGTTGCGGTATCTACAATTCCGATACTTATCGTTTATCCCTGGCTTCAGAAATATTTCGTCAAAGGTGTCATGGTCGGATCGGTTAAGGGATAAGAAAGGCGGCAGAAACGGATGATGTTATATACGGATAACTCCAGAGGACGCAATGGTGCCAAGGATCCTGCAGTTGTAAAGTTTCATGAAAAATACCTGCTTTATTATTCTATTATGCCTCCGCTTGGTGATGCAGGGCAAGGGTGGGATATCGGAATAGCGGAAAGTACAGATCTGGAAAACTGGACGAAAATCGGAGAGCTTGGGCGTGTTGGTAAGACGGAAGAAAAAGGAATCTGTGCACCAGGAGCCTTGATATATGGTGGGAGGGTGCACCTGTTTTATCAGACCTACGGACAGTTTGAAAAGGATTCCATTTGCCATGCATGGTCTGAGGATGGTGTACATTTTATCAGGAATGCTACGAATCCTATTGTGCAGGCGCAGGGAGACTGGAACAATAAAAGAGCAATTGATGCGGATGTTGCAGTTTTTCAAGAGCAATTATTTTTATATTTTGCAACCAGGGATCCGGAAGGAAAGATACAGATGCAGGGCGTAACCAAAGCGCCGCTTGACGGGAAATTTGAGCGTTCAAGCTGGCAGCAGTGCTGCACCGAAGCTATATTGAGACCGACGCTTGAATGGGAGCAGGATTGTATTGAGGCCGCGGCCGCGCTGGTCCGAGAGGAAAAAATGTACTTGTTTTATGCAGGGGCATATAATAACAGCCCACAGCAGATTGGTGTGGCAGTCAGTGAGGATGGCATCCATTTTGAACGCCTGATGGAGGAACCGCTGCTTGAAAATGGGAAACCGGGTAGTTGGAATGAGTCTGAATCGGGACACCCGTATATTTTTGAGGATGAGGATAAAAGAGTATACCTTTTTTATCAGGGAAATAACGATGGTGGCGCTTCCTGGTATTTGTCCAGAGTAGAAGTCGGTTTTACTAATGGAAAGCCATATATTATGAAATAGAAGCATAACTGCTTTTATAAGGATATGAAAAAAGAATGATTGAAAAGGAAGGAAAACATGATGAGAGGAAATTTAAAAAAATGGATGGCGCTGATGCTTTCGACAACAATGCTTGCAGCCTGTATGACAGGATGCGGCAGCGAAGAAAAGGAGGCTGCATCAAAGAATGAGCCTGCCAAAGAAGAGGCTGCTGTAGAAAACACAGAGGTGGCAGAAGAAGCCAGCGGTTATCAGACAACCTATGGTTCCAAGCAGTTTGATGATGTGACCATTAAGGTAGAACTATGGGATCGCAGCAATGCGCCGGAAGGCTCCACAATTACTGACAATAAATGGGTGGATTATGTGAATCAGGAAATGGGAAAGGTGGGAATTAAGGTTGAGTTTGTACCGGTTCCCAGAAGTGATGAAATGTCCAAGATGCAGACAATGGTAGCATCTCAGACGGCGCCTGATATTACCATTACATATTCCTATGCGACTGCAGAAGATTATTTTAAACAGGGTGGAATCTGGAATCTGGCTCCCTTCATTGATGGAGAGGATCAGGCAAAGAATATAAAGGAATATATCGGAAAGGACGTACTTGATATTGCAAGGACTCCGGATAATGAATTATATGGCATTGTGGCCCGAAGAGCAACTACGGCAGCATGTAATATGTATTTAAGAAAAGACTGGCTGGATAAGCTGGGACTTGCCATACCCACCACACCAGATGAATTGTATCACGTGATTGATCAGATGGTAAATAACAATCCGGATGGAATGAAAGAGGTAATCGGACTGGAACCCTGGATGTTTTATAATCTGCGTATTGCATTTTCCCAGGTCACAGAAGATCCGTTAATGTCCAGGGTTGCCAGTGGTGCTGATTATATTACGGAATATGCGGATCCGGGAAGCAAGGAATATTATAGGTTTCTGAACAAAGCTTATAACAACGGTTTGATGCATAAAGAGTATTTTGCTCTGAATGAAGACCAGTTTAAAAGTTATATTGTAACCGGTGCATTAGCATGCTTTGAAGCAAATGTAAACTTCGCTGCTGATCCGGTCAGGGGAAATCTGGTAAAAACATTGCAGGATAATGTTCCAGGTGCAGAATTGATATCTCTGCCTGCATTAAAGAATCCGAATGATGGCAAACAGTATAGCAGCGGGTATTGCCCTGGCGGCCTGATTGCTTTCTGTCCTCTGACAGCTGATGAAGAAACGGTTGAGGCCTGCATGACATATCTTGATTGGATGTGCACAAAAGAAGGCGGTTTTGCAATTTATCATGGTTTTGAGGGAGAACACTTTGAATATAATGAAGACGGGGTTCCGATTGCAAAGGATGTTGCGTATAATGCGAAAGATAAAGACTGGCTCCGTCAGGATCTGTTCCTGACAGGAAATTCAGGATATTTTGCAACAGCGGAAGAGTTTAATGCAAGCCAGGCTGCAGAAGCTCCCGGATTTGAGGAATTTGTGACGCAAAGCTTTGAAAATTCATTAAGTGGGACAGTGATTAATGCAGAGGCCTATTCTTCCCCTTCTACCAGTGAATTGACGACAGATCTGGGGCTGGTAAGAGATGAGTATAAGGTTTCCTGTGTAACCTGTCCGGAAGACGAATTTGAAGCAACCTATGCAGAATATATGTCCGAGCTTGAGAAAGCAGGAATTCAGAAAATTATTGATGAAAGAATTGAGTATTTCTCTTCTATGGAATAAAAGGGCTTGGTTGTCGAAAGTTTGAGGGAGGAGCAGAGACATGTAGGTGTGGCTCTGCTCCTTTTTGAAAAAAGGGGATTAGGAACATGAAAAAAGTAAAACTCGGTATCATAGGAATCGGCGGTATGGGAAGCGGCCATGCCAAAAACATCGTTGCTGGAAAAGTGTCGGAATTAGAACTGACTGCTGTGGCGGATCTCCGGGATAGCAGAAGAATATGGGCAAAGGAAAATCTGCCGCAGGAAGTCCGTATTTTTGACGATGCGGAAAGCCTGATTTCTTCCGGATGCTGTGAGGCGGTGTTGATTGCAACACCCCACTATGAGCATCCGCGCATTACGATTCTGGCATTGGAAAACGGGCTGCATGTATTATGTGAGAAACCAGCAGGCGTGTATACGAAACAGGTACGTGAAATGAATGAAGCGGCAGCAGCGTCCAATAAGACGTTTGCAATTATGTTTAACCAGCGGACCAATTGTGTGTATCGTAAGATGAAGGAAATCGTGGATAGCGGCAAGATGGGGCAGATTAAGCGTGTGAACTGGATTATTACAAATTGGTATCGAACACAGGCTTACTATGATTCCGGAAGCTGGCGTGCCACCTGGGATGGAGAAGGGGGTGGGGTACTCTTGAACCAATGCCCGCATAATTTGGATCTGCTGCAGTGGATTTGTGGTTTGCCGGTGAAGGTGCGGGCATTCTGCCATAACGGAAAATGGCATGACATCGAGGTAGAGGATGATGTGACTGCATATCTGGAATTTGAAAATGGGGCGACCGGTGTATTTGTGACATCTACGGCGGATGCACCGGGAAAAAATCGGTTTGAAATTTTGTTGGAAAAAGGATGCCTTCTGTGCGAGGATGAAAAACTTACCTGTTATGAGCTGGATGTCAATGAACGGGAACATTGTTTTAGCGCGAAGGAAGGATTTGCAACACCATCCGGTCATGAGGCAGAGATAGAAACAGATGGGCAAAATCCCCAGCATATGGGGGTGATGCGGGCGTTTGCAGCACATATCCTGCATGGAGAGCCTTTGGTTGCTGCAGGAGAAGAAGGGATTAGAGGCCTGATGCTGTCTAACGCCATGCATTTGTCAAGTTGGACGGAATCCACAGTACAGATTCCTTTTGATGAAGAACGTTTTCTGGAACAGCTCAATGAAAGAAGGGCATCATCGAGAATAAAGAAAAATGTTGTTGAAGCGACATTTGATACAGAAGGTACTTACGGGTCAAAAATTAGGGAATAAGAGAATTTATGATGGAGGAAACATAGAAATGAAAAACTTTAAAATACTGAAAAACTGTATTATCAGTGGGTTTGCGGATGAAATTGATAAAAGTGTGGATAATCAGATTGCACTGTTAAAGGAATTAAAGATAAGTCATGTGGAATTTCGAAGCGGAGATGGAAAAGGGATTGCAGAGTTTACCATTGAAGAGGCGAAGTCAGTGAAGGAGAAGCTGGATCAGAACGGCATCAGGATTTCCGCGCTGGGTTCCCCCATAGGAAAGATTGGGATTCTGGATGATTTCGAACCACATTTTGAGGTCTTCCAGCATGTCTGTGAACTGGCAAAAATTATGGGAACCGACCGTATTCGGATGTTCAGCTTTTATCTTCCTGAAGAGGGCGAGCCTGCTCAATACCGGGAGGAAGTGTTGCGCCGAATGAGGAGGATGGCAGAATATGCAGCAGCGAAAAATCTGATATTACAGCATGAAAATGAAAAGGGAATTTACGGGGATAATGCAGCAAGGTGTTTGGACCTGATGGAGGAATTTTATGGTCCGGCATTCCAGTGTACGTTTGATTTCGCCAACTTTGTACAGTGCAGGCAGGATACGTTGGAGGCCTATGATATGCTAAAACCATATATTTCTTATATCCATGTAAAGGATGCTATGTGGGAAGATGGCATGGTAGTTCCGGCAGGAATGGGAGATGGACATGTGGCGGAAATTTTAGAAAAACTGGATCAAAACGGGTATCAGGGTTTTTTGAGTCTGGAACCGCACCTTGCGGATTTCGCCGGGTTTAAGGGGCTGGAACAGTTATCGAAAGCAAAAGGGCGAAGCGACGGTGCGTCAGCTTTCTGTCAGGCATACGCTGCACTGGTGGGGCTATTGGAGAATGCTATATAGATATATTTTCATAATTGGAACGGAAAGTTTAGCTGATTAAAAATAAGGAGTAAATGATGGAGTATATTAAAGGTAAGGGAGCGGAAAAAAAGTGCGACAATATAAAAATGTTCCATACCCATCATGCACCCGTAGGAGCGTGGGCCAGCCTGACATTTGGCTCTCCGCAAAAAGGCGTGAGTATTGACTTCCAGGAACCAAATGTAAAGGACTCGGGAACTTTATTGTTTGGAATGGCAAATGAGGACGAGGTATACACAATTGGATTTACGGAGAGAAAGGACACAACAGAAGAAAAAAGAACCGGGGATAGAGAAGAGATAAAGACAAAAGGAGTTTATGAATCCTGGAATTTGTATCCGACAGAAGATATCAGGAGAACCCTGACGCCGTCAATGGACAGATATGAAGCTGGGAAGCTTTCGCTGACAGTTCATACGCCGTATGATGCATTGCCGGACCCGGAAGACGGTCAGATACCGGCGGCCTGTTGTCTGCCTGGGATTATTATGGATCTTATGGTAGACAATATTGCGGGGAAAAAGGACACTATGGCCTTTTTTGGATTTGTTTTTCGGGAACCAAAGAAAATATATGCTTCCCGGGAAGCAGGCCTTTGCAGTTTAAGCTACAGGGATGAGTGGATGTTTGCAGCACAGGATCAAGAGGATGTATTTTTGATACAGGGTGGGGATGCGCTGGAAAAGCTGAAAAAATGCGAAGAGGCTGTCCACCAGAATGGTCCGGCGGTGATTGGAATGCGAGTCCCGGCGGGCGAGGCCAAAATGCTTACGGTTGCCTGGACAGTATATACATGTAATGGGAGCAATGGCTTTATGCCAATGACGTATTATTACAGGAATTATTATGGAGACTTAAGGAAAGCTGCTATAGGAGTACTGGATTATGCTCCATTGATTAGGGAAATAAGTAAAAAAACGGATAAACAAATCAGGAGTTTGCATTGGGATCAGAATCGTTTCATGTTATTCTGTCAGGCGGTTCGTGCATACTATGCATCTTCACAACTCTTGCAGGATGAAAACGGCTGTATTCACTGGAATACTTGTGAGGGAGCTTATCTTTGGAGAAACACCCTGGATTTATGTGCTGATCATCTCATATGGGAATTGAAGAGGAATCCCTGGGTGGTCAGATCTATGATGGAAGACTTTATCAGGCATTATTCTTATAGGGATAAGGTAGTTTTTCCTGGGAAAAAGGAAGAGTTTGAAGGTGGCCTTAGCTTTACGCATGATATGGGATGCTATTTTTCATATTCTGAATACGGTTACAGTGCATATGAACGGGAAAATGATTCCAGAAGCGGATTTTACTTTTATATGACGACGGAACAACTGCTGAACGGGATATATTGTATTATATCCTATTGTTTGTATACCGGCGACATTATATGGCTGGATAAGTTTCCGGGACTATTGTCTGAATTAATGAGCAGTTTGGAAAACCGTGATGCGCCAACGGCAGAAGAACGAAATGGGATATTAAAGGCTGTTTCCGTGCGAAGCGGAAAATGCAGGATGGAAAGCACGACCTATGATTCTCTGGACTATGCGTTGAGGGAAGCTTCAGGAAGTTTATACCTATTTATTAAATCATGGTGCTCCCTGGTTTTATTAAAGCATTGTGCTCAACAAATGGGTGATATGGATGTAGCAGCGCGGGCGGAAACAATGCTCAGCAAATGCCGGGAATCTGAGAAAATGTTTGAATCCGGGGAAAATACCTGGATGCGTGCAAATCTTTATACCGATGTGCAAAGTGCCGTGTCAGCCGTTACGGAACCGCTGGCGCTTCCCTATATGTTGGGGATACTGACAAAACAGGAAGAGCCTGTGCTCTTTGAAATATTGTATTCACACAGTATTGCGTGTTTGCAGGATGGTATCTGTATTGATCATGAAACAGGAGGGCTGCGCCTTTCCAGCAGCAGTAATATTACATGGACATCGAAGACTGTATTGACGTTGTATGCTATGGAAACGGTTTTAGGTCTGAGCCTCCCGGAATCCCTTTCGGAGGAATTGATTAAATGGGCACAAGTCAGTGCGCGTGACACAACAATTTCAGATCAGATCCTTAGTGACACGCGTGCGGTTATCGGAGGTATGTATTATCCCCGTATTGTAGCATCTTCCATATGGGTGGAAGTTCAGCCAAAGGCGGAGCGGAAGGATTAACAGGGAGGGATTCGGATTAAAATGAAGTTTGAATTTACAGCCAGAAAAAGAGGAGACGGAGAAGAATATTTTCCTATAAAAGAGCATGGCCTCATGGTGGGGATACAGGAAAAGGGCGGAAACGGTACCCCGGATAATCCGATTTTATTTATTGTAAAATAACAAACACCAACCAAGCTGGATGGTAAGAGGAGATCATTTATCACACCCTGTTGTGAGGGTATTTCAGAATGGAAGATTTTTTGGTTTTCCGCAAGCCCGTATTTTATCAGACAGCAGGAAAAGAAAGTGCAGTGGGCCGCCGGAGAAGATGGGAAGTCTATCCAGCACAGCGGATTTACGTGTTCAATACAGGATGGATATATAGGATATACACTTGGATATATGGAAAGACAACCGGGATATCTGTTTTTCAGCTCTTCAATAATAGTAAGAATCAATTCAGAAACATAAAAAAATAATATACATATATTGACAATCGTAGAAATATTATGAAACGATAGTATGGCTTGCAGCCAGAGCCTTGAACTACCCGGTTTTTAGGGACAATAACTCCTGAAAATGATAGAATATACATGTTGTTTTCAACTATATACATTTATATTAATATTTAGTTGAAGTAAAATAAAAATGGTATAGATGTAGGAGACTGTTTTGATGAAGGAGAAAAATGAAATGGAGAATTTCCATGCTGAATGGGCGGCCTGCCTGTTGGAAGGATTAGAAAATAATTGTCCGGCAGAAATACGTCAGGCCTGTTTGGAGAAATGTGCCTGCTTCCATTACAGGGTTAATAATATGGATTGCCTGTTGGAGAAATATGTTGGAGATTTAGTTGGTTTTACCGATTTCCTACAGAGGGAGTATGGATGGATTATCCAAATAGATAATAACAATAAAAGAATCATGGTTGATGAAAATAAGGACTTCTGTGTATGTCCGATAACAGCAGCAACTCATGGTAAAGTATCCACGATACTTTGCGATTGTTCAGCCCATTATGCCAGTAAAATGTTCTCCAGGGTTTTAGAAAAAGAAGTAGGTGCTAAAGTTAAACGCTCTTTTTTGAGGGATGGACTCTCCTGTATTTATGAGATTGTAATTGAATAAATTTTAGGCAGTACTGTTCTATTCATTATAATAGTTATTGACAGCTGCAGGGAAAAAAGAGATGGGAACCCGCAAAATTGCGTGGTTTTCACCTCTTTTTATTTTGTAAGCAGAAATTTTACAAATGCCTGTTCTATATGTAATAAAGGTAAAGGAAAAGTTCCGTACTATAAGACATAATTTGTGCGCACAATTGATTAGAAAGAACTGTAAAAACAAAAAAATATACTGTTTACCGTGTGAGAATCTATGAAAACGCCGCTCAATGATTACTTTTTTCTAAAGTTAATTGACAAGTATCTGAATCCGGACTATACTAAACTAATCCGAAATCGGACACATATGAAAGGAGCAAAAATATGGATACATTGAAAAAACAGATAATGGAAATTAATCAGCTTTGTAATGAGAGCGACGGGCTATATCATGATATTGCTCAAAGCTATGGGCTTTCAGACAGTATATATTGGATTTTATATATTCTGTATTATAATGACTGTCCTGTTTCGCAAACAGAGCTGTGCAGTAACTGGTATTACTCAAAGCAGACCGTCAATTCTTCGATTTCAGCCATGACGAAAAAAGGATGGATTATGCTGGAGACTGTTCCGAAAACGCGGAATCGAAAAAATATTGTTCTTACAGAAGCCGGCCGTATTTTTTGCGCTAAAGTCATAGGGGAAACTTATGAGGTGGAAAAGGCCGCCTTCTCGAGAATTACAGAAGAAGAAAGAGAACTGTTTTTATTGTTATTCAGAAAAACAAATAAATATATGCGGGAGGAATACGAGAAAAGATATTCTTCGTCACAAGAGTAGTTTCTTCCGTATCATGTGAGACAGTGGAAAGGACTGAAAATATGAAAAAGAAAGAGAATAAATCCAATACATTCTTTTGGATTGCAGGAGCCGCTTTTCTGTTATGTTTGGTTATGTTTCTGAAAAAGAAAAATTATATTGTCATAAAACCCAGAAAAACTGAGTGATTGAAGCCTATAGGAAGGGATAGACATTCCTGCGATTATTCCGTATCTTGCAGAACTTGTAGAATTTCGGCAGAAAGGTTAGAAAATATGGCAATTCAGTTATCAGACCATTTTAACTATAAAAGACTATTAAAGTTTGTATTTCCATCCATTATTATGATGGTGTTTACCTCTGTATATGGAGTGGTGGACGGTTTATTTGTGTCTAATTATGTTGGAAAGACTGCTTTTGCGACAATTAATCTTATTATGCCAATGGATATGATTTTCGGCGGCGTTGGATTTATGCTTGGAACAGGCGGCAGCGCCCTGGTGGCAAAGACGCTTGGGGAACAGGACACTGACAGGGCCAATCGTTATTTTTCCATGATAATCTGGGTTACAGTGATTGTGGGAGCCGTCCTTTCCGTTATCGGAATTGCCGTTATACGCCCGGTTTCAATTTTGCTGGGGGCAGATGAAGGGATGCTTCCTGACTGTGTACTTTATGGCAGTATTATGATGGGATTTACTATTACTTTTATGTTCCAAAATGCATTCCAGGCATTTTTAATCACGGCAGAAAGGCCGAATTTGGGTCTGGCCGCGACGATTGCGGCAGGAATATCAAATATGGTACTGGACGCTTTATTTTTCGCTGTTTTTGACTGGGGCGTTGCAGGGGCGGCGGTTGCCACAGGACTAAGTCAGTGTGTGGGAGGGGTTATTCCGCTGATTTATTTCCTGCGGCCCAATACCAGCCTTTTGCGACTGAAGCGGACGAAGCTGGAAATAAGGCCGATCATCAATGCGTGTGCAAATGGAGCCTCGGAGATGGTATCCAGCGTTACCTCCTCTGTGGTGGGAATCCTATATAATCTTCAATTACTCCAATATGCTGGAGAGAACGGCGTTGCTTCCTACGGGGTTCTTATGTATGTTCAGTTTGTTTTTGCCGCAATTTTCCTTGGATATTCCATGGGGAGCGCTCCGATTATAAGCTATCATTATGGAGCGGAAAAACATGGGGAATTGAAAAACCTGTTTCAAAAAAGTGTTGTTTTGATGGGAACAATTGGAGGCGGTATGGTGGTGGCTGCCCAGCTTTTTGCAGTACCGCTTTCCAGGCTTTTTGTAGGGTATGATGCAACGCTGTTTGAAATGACGGTCCATGCGATTAGGATAGCAGGTGTTTCCTTCCTGATTATGGGATTCAATATTTTTGCATCAGCCTTTTTTACCGCTCTTAATAACGGCGGTGTATCAGCGGTGATCTCTTTCCTGCGGACATTTGTTTTTAAACTTGCAGCCGTGCTGCTCCTGCCGCTTCTTTTGGGACTGGAAGGTATCTGGTGGGCAGAAGTGACGGCGGAGATTTCCGCATTTGTACTGTCGCTTATTTTCCTGTTTATTAATCGGAAGAAATATCATTATGTAATCATGTATAATTTCTTCAGTTATCCACAAAAACCAGCCACTAGATATAGATAACAGCCTTTTTGCCATACGATATCTTGATATGTCGGTGGATAATGTGGATAACTTTGTGGATAGCGTGGGGAAACGTTGGGGACAAATATGTGTTAAGACGACATCTGCGTGCTGAAGCTGTCGTCTTTTTCTATAAAGAAATCTGCGCAGATTATTTATAATGGAAGCATAGAAAAAAAGAAGGAGTGAATGGGGATGGAATATTATACGGAAGTAAAATTAATGGGGGATGCATATGGCGCAGGTTTTTCCAATGGATTGACCATGTGCGGAAGCCAGTCGGCGGCGGCCTTCCGCAAAGTGGAAGATATGGGCCCGGATGCTGTGTACGACGATGACAGGCAGCATCGCATTGTGCTTCATAAAAAAGCGGCGGGTCAGGCTGTGGAAGTAAGTACGGAATTTATAAATGACAGCGCTGAAGCCGTTACTTTGGAAATGCTGTCATCATTTGCGATCAGGGGGATCAACGCAGACAGGATACACAGGCTGCAGTCTTTTTGGAGTGCGGAAGGAAAACTGAGGACGGAATCCATAGAAGAACTGCATTTGGAACCATCATGGAACCGTTGTGGGATGAGAGTGGAAAAATTCGGAAATGTTGGTTCCATGCCGGTGCGTAAATATTTCCCGTTTCTGGTTGTGGAAGACAGCAAAAAACAGGAATTTTTAGGCATTCAGTTATATTGCCCTTCCTCCTGGCAAATCGAAATATTATGTAAGGATGATGATACGCTTACCATAGTAGGCGGGATTGCGGACAGGGATTTTGGCCACTGGATGAAAAAATTAAGTCCCGGAGAAAAGTTTGTGACTCCCAAAGCCGTAATTGCCGGGGGAAATACATTATATGAAGTATGCGATAAGCTTGTTAAGGCGCAGAAGCCTGCAATATCGGATGTCGATAAAAAAATGGGAATTGCTTTTAATGAGTATTGTACCACATGGGGAAATCCGAGTTACGATAATATAAAAAAGATATGTGATAAGCTGAAAGGAAAAGGAATCCAATATCTTGTCATTGATGCGGGCTGGTATGGAAAAGGCCAGGGCTGGTGGAACAGTATGGGAGACTGGAGTGTCAATGAGGATAAATTTCCCGGAGGGCTGAAAAAGATTGCGGATTACATACGTTCCTGCGGGATGATTCCGGGGTTATGGTTTGAAATGGAATCCGTAGGCGCCAATTCGGAGCATTATGAGGATAAGGAGCATCTGCTTTTAAAGGATGAAGTACCGTTAACCGTAGGGGAACGCCGCTTCTGGGATATGGAAGATGAATGGGTGATCAATTATCTTGGCGGTAAAGTGATTAAGCTGTTAAAGGAATGCGGGTTTGGTTATCTGAAGGTGGACTATAATGATACGATTGGCATGGGATGTGACGGGCCGGAGAGCCTGGGAGAAAATCTTCGGAAAAAAGTACAGGCAACACAAGAATTCTTCAGGAAAATAAAAGCAGAGATACCGGAAATAGTTATAGAAAACTGTTCCAGCGGAGGCCACAGGTTAGAGCCCTCCATGATGGAACTGGTATCCCAGGCAAGCTTTTCCGATGCGCATGAAACGTTGGCGATTCCTCTTATCGCTGCCAATATGCATAGAGTGATACGTCCGGAACAGAGCCAGATATGGGCGGTTTTGCATGCAGGGGACAGTGACAACAGAATTTTTTATTCTATTGCCAGTACTTTCCTGGGAAGGATGTGCCTGAGCGGTGACATTTACGACTTATCAGAGGCACAGTGGAAGCTCGTAGAGCAGGGAATGGATTTTTATGGGATGGCTTCGGAAATTATCCGCAGTGGCGTCACGGTAAGATGTGAATACAGTACTACACAGTATAATCATCCAACGGGTTCACAATTGGTTATCAGACAGCTTGGCAGCCGTTGCCTGGCAGTTCTGCATCGTTTTGAAAACTCAGAGGCTGCAGACCTGGAGTTCCTGAAGGGAGGCAGGGTGATCGCGGAGTATGGAAGGGTTGAGGAAGATTTTAGTGCAAAAGCTTGGATATATGAAATTGATCAATGAAATATAATATTTTTCTGGACGACAGTCCGGTTCGTGTGCCGGGCACAATACTTAGCGCCTATGAAATCTGGGCGGAGGAGGGGGACGGACGCTGGGAAAAGGTCTGGGAAGAGACGGAAAATTACCAGCAGATGCGTCGTATTCCGTTGAACAGGACCTTGAAGCGTCTGAAATTCATTCCAAAGCATCCTGGGGAAGCAGGACTGCCAGGCTGTATGCGATGGAACTTATTAAAAAAAGGCGCCTAATCCGTTTTCCCGCCCACATACCTCATCAAATCCCCGACAGGCAGCGGCTTGCTGTAGTAATAGCCCTGATAAAGGCTGCAGCCCAGCTTCGCCAGCATATCGCGCTGCTCCTTTGTCTCAACATATTCTGCCAGGACGCGCAGGTTAAGGCTCTCGGTCATTCGTATAATGCCTGAAATAATTTCACCGGAACGCTCATTGCCCGGAAGCTGGGACACCAGCTTGCCATCCAGCTTGACTTCATTAAAAATGCCTTCCTGCAGATACAGGATGGAATTGTGCCCCATGCCGAAATCGTCCAGGCTGAAGTTCACGCCTTTGCTTTGCAGGCTGTTCATTTCCGCCATCAGGGAATCGGAAATCACCATGGCGGACCGTTCCGTAATTTCCAGAACAAGGTGTACCCGCTCCAGATGATAGCTTTTGAATACATCACAGGCTTCAGAAAAAAAGCCGTTTTCTTCCATTTGCTTTGCAGAAATGTTGACGGACAGGAACAGATCATTTTTTAAAAAGGGTTCCAGGGCGCGGGCGTCCCGGCAGGCCAGGTGCAGAAGATAGCTGCTCAGTTCATTTAAAAAGCCGCCTTCATAAGCCAGCATACATACCACGGGAGGGGCGATGTATCCGGTGACCGGATGTTTCCAGCGAAGCAAAGCTTCAATTCCGTGCAGCTTTCCGTCCGCATTGATCTGCGGCTGATAGAAATACTCCACCTGGCCGCGTCTTATCGCGTTTTTCAGATCAAGGGAAAGCGTTTTGGCATAATAGTTATAAGGATATTTGGGGCTGAGAAATACGGGAAGGACGCCGCTTTTTTCACCGTCAGCCATATCCTGTTCCATACGCAGTACAATCCTCTGGAATTCAGCGGTTTCTTTTTTCTCGCTCCGCCTGATAAACGGGATATAAATCAAAATCCCAATCAGCAGATTGACAAGCTGCAGAAAGCTTCCGGCAATGGAACCGGTCGCCTTGTAGCCGCTAAAAAGAAACGGAACCGTCCAGTCTACGGACTGGCTTACAACAGGTACAAGTCCGGAGGCAGTGGCAAGAAAGCTGACAAGGGTCAGGACAACGGGCGTCAGGATAAAAGGGGCCGCCATAGTGAAATTGAAAATAATCGGGAAACCGAACACGGCGATTTCACTGATATTGAAAACAGCGGAGGGCAGCGCAACATATGCGATTTTCCGGTTATGGCTTTTACGTGAGACAAGGCATAACGCAATAACGAAGCTCAGGGCGCAGCCGCAGCCTCCCAGGAACACGAAGGTATCCAGAAAGGTTTTGGAAAAAATCTCCGTGGGTGCGCTTCCGGCCAGCAACAGTGCCTGATTGGCAGTTACATTAGGCTCAAACAGCCGCCTGGAAACAGCCTCCAGCGTGTTCGTCCCATGGATGCCGAAAAACCAGAGAGTATGTGTAATGATCACATAAAGCAGGATTCCCAGTAAATTATCGCTGGAGTTGTCAAATATTTTGAGGAAAAGATAAGAACCGAAATTAGTGATGTTGCTGCTCCCCCAGACAGTGCGCAGCCAGTACCCTGCGACAGCAAAAAAAACAAGGTTCAGGATAACCGGGAGGAGGCTCTGGATGGACAGATTGAATAAATATTCTGCGCCCGTGGTATGCAGCCTGTCAAAGCGGCTGCTCAGCTTCAGCGCCCGGCGGAAAAGGATGCAGGAAAGCAGTGTGATGCACATGGCCGTAAACACCCATTCCGCATTGAATATATAATCCTCATGCGCCTCAAGCCCGCCGCAGAATGCCAGATAGGAACACACAGAAACAACAGGGTAAAGCAGGAATGTGTCCCTTTCGGCCAGAAGCCCATAGGAAAGGCTGATGGTAACGCACAGGATAAGAGCCAGCGATCCCAGGCTGATTTCATATAAAGTATCAAGCAGCGCAATGACCGAACCATCCAGGCATTTCTTAATAAATATCTGGTAGCTGTCATTGGGGAAATTCGTGAAAAGCAGGGAAAAAGATCCCATGATAAGAAAAGGGATAGCCAGGGTCAGCCCACGCCGGATAGACTGGGAGGCAATTGAATTACGAAAACGGGAAATAAGACGATTGGATTCCATACATGCTCCTTTCGTCAGTTTATGGAATGCAGGTATGCCATATTCAGGTATCTTTTCCTTAGTTTATAATAAAAGGATTTATTATACAATAGAAATATTCCCTGAATTTCTGCAGCGGACTTTCAAAGTTATATGAAAATGCAGGAAAATAAAGGCAGGCAGAGTGTTTTTCCCTGCCTGCCTGCTTTAATATGGAAAATTATGGTACTCCATGCCGCCCGAAAAAGTAACTGACAGAGATAATTTCCCTTCCCACCTACAGTCTGTTTCGATTCGTGACAACAAAAATCTGAAGTCATAAAATGCAGCATTATCTGTCCAATATAACGCAGGGAACCCCCAATATCACGCACACCTTTTCAAACAACGCCGCATTATGCCCGACGCTCATTGCAAAATGGTGCGTGGGCGCTTCGGCAAACCATTCATCCATGTAGGAATCAGGATCCTTTTTAAATTTCACAGGCGTCTGTGTATTTCCTATCGTCATAATCGGGCCGTCTGTGGATAAAGCCTCGGTGATGATAAATTTCAGCTTTCCATCCACGGTCTGCGTGCAGGCAAGATTGGTGATGGGGCCGGTTCGTACCTTGGCCTCCACGGACACGCCGGTTCCCTGCTTCCCGTGGTAAAGCCCCATACCGCGCAGCAGCGGCTTCCCTTTGGCGATTGCCAGATGGAAAGGGCCATCGTGTCCCAGTAAAATGGTGCCGTCCTCATAATCCACCGTAACGATTTCACAGAAGCTGCCGCCCGTGTTCAGGATGTCACAGATTTTCATGGCGAGACAGGTTTTCAGGTCGCCCTCTCCGGCGCAGGGAATGCCGCGGGCCGTCAGGAGGGAATGCCCCACGATAAAACCGCTCTGCAGCTTTTCATACGCGCCTCCGGGTGCACCGTGATAATAATAGGTAAGCGCATCCAGACGGTATTCCCTTACCAGCCGTTCCTGGGCGGCCGCCACCCTTGCGGACCAGTCCAGCTGTTCCTCTGTCGGCCTCTGCGCCAGCGGATCGGCGGCCTTATCATCACTGATGAGGAAAAATTCCCGGATTTCAGCTTTCTTTTTTTCCACCTCGTCCTCCGTTACCTGCCGGAGCATCCGATCCAGATCGCACATTTCCAGAATTTCAATATGGGCGCCGGTCTGCGCCTGTACCATGGTAAAATCACTGTACATATCCAGCATGCCATTGTAAGTATTCCCCAGAAAACCAAACCGGCAGCCGGACAGCTCTCTTTTAACGGAAGCTGCTTTTACCCATTCGCTGATTTCCTTCCAGGCCCTGACCGCTTCCGGGCGGGCTGCCGTGTTCTCATCGGTGAGGGAAATGTCAGGAGTATGGTCCAGTCCAAGAAGCCCGTTTATGATACGGCAGGAAATACCGCTGCGGTGAAAAGCGTTGGACAGCTCAGGAACCGGGCAGGCGCCGCAGTGGGCAAGCCATTCCCCCGTGGGCGTCCTGTCATACGCGATCCGGGCCGTGGGCTGCAGATTCAGTATGATCACGGGCGCCTTGCATATTTGATGAATGGGGAGGACAGAGGAGCTGTTGACATAAGTGCCCGCATGGGCAAAAATCAGATCCACATTTTTGGCATTGAAAAATTCCCCGCAACTTTCCCCTGCTTCTTCGCAGTCTGCAAGCCCGTAAAAAAAGACCTCTGCGTCCATTTCAGCTATTTTTTCAGCAATGAACTGCCCATAATGCAGAAGCCGTTCCCGCAGTCCCGGAAACTGGTTCCAGTAAGCCTTCAGTCCCATGGTATAAATGCCGATGCGCGGCTTTTTCGGTGTGTTCCATTTTTCCATAAGAAATCCCTTCCTTTTATAAAAATAATAGTTTTTTGGCGGCTGCCTGCCTCTTCTGGTACCGGTGATGGAAAAGCTTTAAAAAGATAGCAAAACCATCATATATTTGCTCTTTATAAATTGATTATAAGCTGGTAAAATAAAAGTTGCATCCAAGAATGTTGGTTGGAAATATCAGAAAATTGGTGATTGAAGCAACATATACTGACACCCAGACGGGAGCAAGGTCGAAAAAAAAACTCTCGACCTGCCTGATACACAGGTGCGCCAAGGCGCACAGGCGGGAGCAAGGTCGAGAAAGACTCTCGACCTGCCTGATACACAGGTGCGCCAAGGCGCACAGGCGGGAGCAAGGCCGAGAAAAACTCTCGACCTGCCTGATACACAAGTGCGCCAAGGCGCACAGACGGGAGCGAATATGGAGACAGAGGAAAACTATCTGGAGCGGGCCTCCTATACCTGGTCGGAGGATTCCATCAGGCTGTTTGCCACACCCAGCAGAACCGCCAGAGGCCTCTTTTTTTACATGCAGGAGGCAGGCTATTTCAAAACGGTCTGGCCTTATTTTACGGAACGTGCCAATCTGAATTCTTTTCTGGTTGTCTGCACCCTGTCGGGAGAAGGCAGGCTGCAGTATGAGGGTCGGGAGTATGCGCTTTTGGAAGGCAGCTTATTTTTCATCCATTGCATGAAGCATCATGAGTACCATACGGTTAAGGGAAAGAACTGGGAGTTCCTGTGGCTGCACCTGAATGGAATGAATGCCCTGGGATACTATGAGAAATTTGTTAAAAACGGTTTCCGGATACTGGATATCCGGGAAAAAGAATTGACGGAACAGACCCTCCGGAAGATTATAGCCATCAATCAAAAAAGAGAGCTGACCACAGAGGTCCGGACCTCCGGCCTGATTGGCACTCTTTTAACCGAACTGATTGTACAGAATACGGCGGAGAGCAGGCAGGCGATTCTGATACCCGAATTTGTCAGGGCCGCAGAAAAGTACCTGGAGCAGCATTTCCGGGAAAAAGTGCCCCTTCAGGAGCTTGCGGATATGCTGCATGTGGATCGGTTTTATCTCATCAAGGAATTCGGGCGCTATGTGGGAATCTCACCGCATGAATATCAGATTGAGCTGCGCATATCCTATGCAAAGGAGCTTCTGAAATACTCCGATTTGTCTGTTAATGAGATTGCCTATGCCTGCGGCATGAACCAGACCTCGCATTTTATCAGCCTTTTCAGGGAAAGGGAGCACAGCACGCCGGCCAGGTTCCGGAAGGAATGGCGTCCCGGTCCTGCGGAACGGGGCGGCAGAGAAGCTGAGGGCCGAAGCTGCCGGAGGGCAGGGGAATGAGAGGGCGGCCCGGATAAAAGCTGCCTTGCAGAAAGACACCGGTAAGAGGAATGTGGAAGCGGACAAACGGCAAAAAAGAATTTACATGTATTTTTCAGCCGTTTATAATAGGCTTGTAGAAAGAAGCACAGGTTTGTTTTGGCGGAAGGTGAATGGAATATGGCCGTACAATTCAGGCTTAGGCAGCATTGATTTGATTTCCGCTGAGCGGACGGACAGGAGGGACTATGAAAATATTATTTATTGGGGGAACAGGCACTATCAGTATGGCGATTTCCAGAAGGCTTCTGGAGCAGGGCCATGAACTGTACCTGATTAACAGAGGAAACAGAAACGCAGGGCTGGCGGCGCAGCTGCCAGGCACGGGAGAGTGGAACCGGCCGAAGGAAATTCTGGTGGATATCAATGACGAAGAAAAGGCGGCCAAGCTGCTGGAGGGGCTTGAATTTGATGCGGCAGCGGATTTCATTGCTTTTCGGAAGGAACATCTGGAGCGGGACTACAGGCTTCTTCGCGGAAAAACAAAGCAGTTTGTCTATATCAGCTCCGCTTCGGCCTACCAGAAGCCGCTGGCAGATTATCTGATTACGGAAAGCACGCCGCTTGCCAATCCTTACTGGCAGTATTCCAGAGATAAAATCGAAGGAGAAGATTACCTGATGAAGCTTTACAGAGAGGAGGGCTTCCCGGTTACGATTGTAAGGCCGAGCCATACCTTTGATGAGCGTTCCGTGCCGCTGGGGCTTCACGGGGCCGGCGGCAGCTGGCAGGTGCTGAAACGGATGCTGGAGGGGAAGCCGGTGATTATCCACGGCGACGGGACCTCCCTGTGGACAATGACCCACAACAGTGATTTTGCCCCGGGCTTTACCGGGCTTCTGGGCAATCCCCATGCCCTGGGACAGGCGGTTCAGATCATGTCCCCGGAAAGCATGACCTGGAACCAGATTTATCAGGTGATCGCAGATGCTTTGGGAGTGAAACTGAATGCGGTCCATATTTCCACTGAATTCCTTGTGGCTGCGGACGGCGGCAGATATGATTTTAACGGATCCCTTCTGGGAGATAAGGCAAATACGGTGGTCTTTGATATCTCAAAGCTCAAAAGGCTTGTCCCCGGTTTTGCACCGGAAAAGAGCATGGAACAGGGCCTCCGGGAAACCGTGCAGAATGTTTTAAAGCACCCCGAGCTGCAGAGAGAGGATCCGGAATTTGACGCCTGGTGCGACAGGGTAATTGCGGCCAGACAGATGGCGCTTGACAGCCTGAAGCAGGAGTGATACACTGGATATCACCAATTACCAACTGAATGTAAACGAAGCTTAGTGACCTGTCTGCCTGATTCGGCGGACGGGTCTTTTTTGTCCTGCCGCAGGGATATCTGCGGTCGGGACGGTACATGTTGACAGTCACATTCAGGAGGTAAGCGATGAAACAAATCAATGGCAAATTAAAGCCGGATAATAATTTTAAGTGGAAATTCAGAAAGCAGCTTCTGGCCGCCTGCTTTTTTCTGCTCGTATGCATCACAGGCATAACTGCCGCGGCAAAAGGGATGACAGAGAATTCGGGAACAAATCAGACAGAGAAGATTCCTGGCTGCGGTCTTGCCGATGCGGCCTATTCCTACGACGGCGGAAAGACCTGGACATCGGATTCCTTTCTTGAGGTTGCCGGGAACGGCACGTATGAAGTAATGGTGAGGGATCGTCTGGGGAACATATCCTCAGGCAGCTTCCGTGTGGATAAAATAGATCGTACGGCGCCGGCTGCGGAGGCTGTGGTACACCCGGAGGGGTTTGTAAAGGACAAGGCCGTGATCATACTGTCGGCATCGGACGATGGCTCCGGCCTGGCCGGAAGGCCTTATTCCTATGACGGAGGAAGAACCTGGACTGCGGATTCCATGCATGAGGTGGAGGAAAACGGCGATTATCAGGCGGCGGTAAGGGATGCGGCAGGCAACATCACCAGGCTGACGGTTCCGGTAAAAAATATAGACAGGGATCCGCCGGAAATCAGTTTTTCGCTGACGCCCGAACACTGGCGGAGCGGAAGCGCCGTGCTGACGGTTCACGCCGTGGATCAGGGCTGCGGGCTGGATGCCAAGGCTTTTTCCTTTGACAATGGAAGAACCTTTCAGATATCCGGAAGGAAGGTAATTCAGGAGCCGGGAGAAATCAAGGTGCTTGTCAGGGACGCGCTGGGTAATTTTTCCCATGGCTATTACCGGGCCGTACCGTTACGTAAGTTAGAATGGACACGGCCGGAATAATCTGTTACCATCAAGAAAAGATGCAATTGAAAGGAGAGGGAAAACAGTATGAATCCACTTATATTTCAATCCGATTTCGGGCGGGCGGACGGCGCCGTCAGCGCCATGTACGGCGTTGCCTATTGTGTGTGCGGTGATTTGAAAATTTCCGATTTGACCCATGAAATTCCCCAATATGATATTTGGGAGGCCTCCTACAGGCTGATTCAGACGGTAAGCTACTGGCCGGAAGGCGCGGTATTCGTATCTGTTGTGGATCCGGGCGTTGGCTCCACCCGCCGCAGCATTGTGGCACAGACAGAGGGCGGACAATATGTGGTAACTCCGGATAACGGAACGCTCACCCATATCAAAAAGCTGTGCGGCATCCGGGCAGCCAGAGTGATAGACGAATCGGTGAACCGCCTTCCCGGCTCAGGGGAAAGCTATACCTTCCACGGCAGGGATATCTATGCCTATACCGGCGCCAGGCTGGCTTCCGGTATCATTGGTTTCGAGGGCGTGGGCCCGGAGGTGCCGGTGGAGAGCGTGGTGGAAATCCCTTTCGTCCCTGCGAAGCTGGAGGAAAATGAAGTATCAGGAACCATCGATGTCCTGGACGTGCGCTTCGGCAGCCTCTGGACCAACATTCCCAGGGAGCTGTTCCTTAAGATGGGAGTCTCCTACGGGGAACGTATTGAAGTTATTATAGAAAAAAGAGGACATACTGTTTACCGTACCTCCCTGATTTACGCCCACTCCTTTGCAGATGCCTTTATTGGTGAGGCGCTGGTCTATGTGAACAGCCTGGATTTTATGGCGGTGGCCATCAATCAGGGTAACTTTGCCAGGGCCTACAACGTGGGAACCGGGCTTTCATGGCGGATTACCATGCGAAAATCAACACTTAACAGGTAATTATTGCTATTGAAACATTTTCATACTATAATAAAAAAGTTAAAACCGGACCGCCTGCCATAAAACGGGCGGAGATTGAATATGCGTCCGCCGGACGGAAGGCCGGGGACACAGGAAAAGAGGTAGCGAAAGATGGGCTGGGAAGAACAAGTACGTCGGGTGGTTCCCTATATTCCCGGAGAACAGCCGAAGCAAAAAGGGATTATCAAGCTGAATACCAATGAGTGTCCGTATCCGCCGTCACCGCTTGTGAAGGAATATGCGGCGGCGTTTGAAACGGAGCTTCTGCGTTTGTATCCCGATCCGGAGGCATCCCTTCTGGTGAATGCGCTGGCAGACTACTACGGCGTGGATGCGGATCAGGTTTTTGTGGGAGTTGGCTCGGATGATGTGCTGGCAATGAGCTTTCTTACCTTTTTTAATTCGGAAAAGCCGGTGCTTTTTCCTGATATTACTTATTCCTTTTATGATGTCTGGGCGGAGCTTTTTCATATACCTTATCGTTGTCCTGAGCTGGACAATGATTTCCGGCTGGTAAAGGAAGATTATCTTACGGAAAACGGCGGAATCGTCATCCCCAATCCCAATGCGCCCACCGGTTTATTTGAAAGCCTTGATACCATTGAGGAGATTGTGGCCGGCAACCCGGATTCCATGGTGATTATTGACGAGGCCTATGTGGATTTCGGCGGCGTCAGCGCCATGTCCCTTGTGGATAAGTACGATAACCTGCTGGTAGTCCAGACCTTTTCCAAATCCAGGGCCATGGCGGGAATCCGTATTGGCTTCGCCGTAGGAAGCAAAAAGGCAATCGGTTATCTGAAGGATGTGAAGTTCTCCTTTAATTCCTATACCATGAACGCGCCTTCCATTGCATGGGGAACGGCAAGTATCCGGGACGATGGGTATTTTAAGGAAACAGTGGGAAAGATCATTAATACAAGGGAACGGGTAAAAAAAGAACTGGCAGGCCTTGGCTTTACCTTCCCGGACTCCATGAGCAATTTTATTTTTGCCTCCCATGAAACGATTCCGGCAGCAGAGCTTTTTCAGGCGTTAAAACAGGAAGGAATCTATGTCCGCTATTTCAACAAGCCGCGGATTGATAATTACCTGCGCATCACCGTGGGAACGGATGAGGAGATGGACAGGCTTCTGACCTTTTTAAAACAGATAATACATTAACAAATAAGCAGTCAACGAACGGAGGATAATTTATAGTATGGATTCAATAGCATTGTGGTTTGCCTCAACTCTGGGACAGTATGTGTCCAAGGAAGTGGTTATTTTCATCATTTCCATGATTCCCATTCTGGAGCTGAGAGGAGGCCTTCTTGTGGCCTGGTCTCTCGGGGTGCCGATCCTGAAAGCGATTCCCATCTGCATTATTGGAAATATCATCCCGATCCCTTTCATTTTGCTGTTCATCAGGAAGATTTTCCAGTGGATGAAAAAACTGCCCTTTTTTGCAAAGCTGATCGGTAAGCTTGAGGACAGGGCGATGAAGAAGAGCGACAGCATCAAGAAATATGAATTCTGGGGTCTTGTGCTCTTCGTAGGGATTCCGCTTCCCGGCACCGGCGCCTGGACAGGCTCCCTGATTGCCGCACTGCTGGAAATAGATTTCAAAAAAGCCGTCCTGGCCGAGCTGCTGGGCATTATTATTGCAACTGTCATCGTATCCCTGGTAAGCTATGGCCTGCTGGGAAGTATTGTGGGCTAAGCCAGTTTGAAATTTGCTATGGGAATTTATGACGTGCCGCAGCCGGGCGTGTCAGAGTGCTGGGACAGGAGGATACGGTAAGTGGAGGCTTATTCGGATTTCGCTTATGTATATGATATTTTCATGGATAATACGCCCTACGAAAAGTGGGGCGGATTTGTGCTGGACAGATTAAGACGGGCCGGGATTGAGGACGGCATCCTGCTGGATTTGGGATGCGGTACCGGAAATATGACGGAGCTTCTGGCGGATGCAGGCTACGATATGATTGGCGTGGATTTGTCGGAGGAAATGCTGAATGTGGCCATGGAAAAAAGGGCGTGCTCCGGCCATGAAATCCTTTATCTTGCACAGGATATGAGGGAGTTTGAGCTTTATGGAACGGTGCGCGCCGTTGTCTGTTTCTGTGACAGCCTAAATTATCTTCTGGAGGAAGAGGAGCTGGCGCAATGCTTCCGGCTGGTGAATAATTATCTTGATCCGGGCGGGCTTTTTATCTTTGATTTTAATACGGTTTATAAATATGAAACGGTGATAGGCGATGCCACGATTGCTGAAAACCGGGATAACTGCAGCTTTATCTGGGAAAACTTCTATGACAGTGAGGATCAGATCAATGAATATGATCTGACTATTTTTGTGGAGGAGGATCAAAAAGAGGGTCTTTACCGCAGATTTACGGAAACCCATTACCAGCGGGGATATAGGCTGGATCAGATAAGGCGTCTGCTGGAGGAAAGCGGGCTTGTGTTTGTGGAAGCCCTGGATGCAGACACGATGCAGGAGGTGACGGAGAAGAGCGAAAGAGTCTTCTGCATCGCCTCGGAACATGGAAAATGTGGGACAGGAGAAGCAAAATGAAGGATTATCTGGTAAGAGCAACGGCTGCGGATGCCCAGGTGAGGGCATTTGCGGCGACAACAAGGCAGACGGTGGAAACAGCCCGGCAGAACCATAATACCAGCCCGGTGGTAACGGCGGCACTGGGGAGACTGCTTACGGCAGGCGCCATGATGGGCAGCATGCTGAAGGGGAAAGAGGATCTTCTGACACTCCAGGTAACCGGCGACGGCCCTATGGGCGGCATGACGGTTACTGCGGACAGCATGGGCGGCGTCAAGGGCTATGCCAATGAACCGCAGGTGATACTTCCTGCCAACAGCCAGGGAAAGCTGGATGTGGGAGGCGCTGTAGGAAGCGGGATCCTGCGCGTCATCCGGGATATGGGGCTGAAGGATCCGTATGTGGGCCAGACCGCTCTGCAGACCGGTGAGATCGCGGAGGACCTTACCTATTATTTTGCCACCTCTGAACAGGTTCCTTCCTCCGTGGGGCTGGGCGTGCTGATGGAAAAGGACAATACCGTGAAGCAGGCGGGCGGATTTATTGTGCAGCTTATGCCGTTTGCAGAGGAGGAGACAATACAGAAGCTGGAAAGCAATCTGTCAAAAATCCGTTCGGTAACCTCTCTTTTGGATGAAGGCGTTACACCGGAGGGGCTTTTGGAGCTTGTCCTGGAGGGAATGGATTTTCAGTTCCTGGAAACCAGGGATGTTAAGTTTGCCTGCAACTGCAGCAAGGAACGGGTGGAAAAGGCGCTGATCAGTATCGGACGCGAAGAAATCGGAAACATGATTGCGGATGGGGAAACCATTGAAGTAAAATGCCATTTCTGTAATAAGGGCTATCATTTTTCCATACCGGAGCTGAAGGGGTTACTTGAGAAATGCGGGAATAAATAGCTGTGTCCGCCGTCTTTGGCGGCAGGTCGGACGGGCTGGGAGAAAGGCGCTTTCTGCCGGCCTGATTTGTATCATATTTTAGCCGAATGTACGCATTGGCGTGCAGAATAGGAGTGAAAATTGAAACATGGTTATGTAAAAGCCGCAGCCCTGACTCCCGGAATCAGGGTTGCGGATACGGTTTATAATACGGAGCAGATAAAGAAAGGGCTGGACGAGGCTTTTGCCGAAGCAGCGAAAATTATCGTTTTTCCTGAGCTTTGTATCACCGGCTATACCTGCCAGGATCTTGTTTTCCAGGAAACGCTGCTTAAGGGGGCGACGGAAGGCTTAAAGGAAATCAGGGAATATACCAGAGGGCGGGACGCGCTTGTTTTCGTAGGGCTTCCTTTGGAAAAAAGCGGGAAGCTGTTCAATGTGGCGGCGGTTCTCCAGAACGGGAAAATCCTGGCATTTATCCCGAAGGAAACCATACCCAATTATGGTGAATTTTATGAGGCGCGGTATTTTGTGGCAGGAAATGCGGAAGCTGAGAACTTTATGTTTGACGGTGAGGAAATCCCGTTTGGCACGCATATCCTTTTCTGTGTGGATGCGGTGGACGGGCTGCAGGTTGCCTGTGAAATCTGTGAGGATGTGTGGGCGGCGGAAACACCTTCCACCTCCCATGCGATGGCCGGAGCGACCGTGATCGTGAATCTGTCCGCTTCCAACGAAACGGTAGGAAAGGATGCCTACCGGGAGGAGTTGATAAAGAGCACCAGCGCCCGCCTGATTTCCGGTTATGTGTATTCCAGTGCGGGGGAGGGGGAATCCACCCAGGATCTTGTTTTCAATGGTCATAACATAATTGCGGAAAATGGCGCGATTCTGTCCCGGGCCAGACGCTTTGAGAATGAATCCATATATGGGGAAATCGATGTTCAGAGGCTGCGTCATGAACGCAGGCGCATGAACACCTTCCTGAGGAATAAGGAAGGCTATCTGTACCTTCCGGTGCATATGGAAAAAACGGATACCGTCCTGACACGCAGGTATGACAGCATGCCCTTTGTGCCCTCGGATGAGGCGAAAAGAAACCACCGCTGCGATGAGATCCTTTCCATCCAGTCCTTCGGCCTGAAAAAGAGATATCAGCATATCGGCTGCAAAACGGCGGTCGTGGGTATTTCCGGCGGACTGGATTCCACACTGGCGCTTCTCGTTACAGTACGCACCTTTGATATGCTGGGGCTTCCCAGGGAAAATATCCATTCCGTTACCATGCCCTGCTTCGGAACGACGGACAGGACCTATGATAATGCCTGCAGGCTGGCCAGGACGCTGGGCACCACTCTGTCCGAGGTGAATATCAGGGAGGCGGTCAGTCTGCATTTCCGTGATATCGGACAGGACAGCGACGTACATGATGTAACCTTTGAAAACAGCCAGGCAAGAGAGCGAACCCAGGTGCTGATGGATATCGCCAACAGAACAGGCGGGCTGGTGATCGGAACGGGCGACATGTCCGAGCTGGCATTGGGCTGGGCAACCTATAACGGGGATCACATGTCCATGTACGGTGTGAATGCAGGCGTGCCGAAGACGCTGGTGCGTCATCTTGTAAAATATTATGCGGATACCTGCGGGCAGGAGGAACTGAGGGAGATTCTTCTGGATGTGCTTGACACTCCTGTCAGCCCGGAGCTTCTTCCGCCGGTGGACGGCAAAATCAGCCAGAAGACGGAGGATTTGGTAGGCCCTTATGAACTGCATGATTTTTTCCTGTATTATATGCTGCGCTGCGGCTTTGAACCCTCCAAGGTGTACCGGATTGCCAGGATGTCCTTTGCGGGAAAATATGATAATGCAACTATTTTGAAATGGCTGAAGAATTTTTACCGCCGTTTTTTCCAGCAGCAGTTCAAGCGTTCCTGTCTGCCGGACGGACCGAAGGTGGGAAGTGTGGCGGTATCTCCCAGAGGGGATCTGCGCATGCCCTCGGATGCTTGTGCAACGCTGTGGCTGAAGGAAATTGAGGGGCTGCAGGCGGAGTAAGATGGCCTTTGGAATGAAAAAGAATAAGAAAAACAGCGGTGGCTATTCAGCCGCCGCTGCCGTTTCCGCCGGAGTATCCGCTGAGGTCTCCGGCGTATTTTCTGCCGTATTTTCCGCTGCGTTCTCCTGATTGCTTTCCGGCGTCGTTTCTGCCGTGTTTTCAGCGGAGGGCGTACTTTCTGCGGGAGCGGCGGGAGTTGTTTCCTCTATGGGTTCCAGAGAGGTTTTGGATTTTGTACTTTTTTCTTTCGTGCTGCCCGGGTTCTTTTCCGCTTTTGAAAGAGCATTGGTGATGGCATCGAGCAGTACCTGAGAGGTATACTTATTGTCATCGGAATAAGTAATTTCGTCCAGAGACTGCTTTTCGCAGATCTGGGCAGCCAGATCATTCAGAGCCGGCTCCATCAGCGGGTACATGGTCGTTACCGCTTCATCCAGGTTCACAAGCCGTATGGAGTTGATATTGTTATCGTCCACAACGACCTCCACATCTACTGCGGAATTTCCCAGAATCAGGGAAGTTGTGTATTTCCCAGGGGTATAGCGGCCTTCATCGGCGCCGGTTGCTTCCGGCGTTGTCTTTTTCCCGGGCAGGAACATGATAATGAGAAGAAGCAGGAAAAGTATTCCCAGCACCACAAAGATGCCGGTATATATCAATTCTTTTAAGTGCAGTACGACTATTTTGGTCTTGGAACTCATATCAATATCCCCGATTCATGTTGTTTATACAGTTTACTCCGCAGGGGGGATTTTTATTACTGAAAGTTTTCTTGGGGTGGTGGGGCCCGGCGGAGGCGAATTGTCCTGGCGGTGGGGCGCGGGGAGATTTGCACAGGGGCCGGGGTGTGAGGGGGTTCCCGGATGCTATTCAGTTTTGGGCTGTTTCTAAAAGCCTCCGGCAGTCGCTTTGGCGGCCCTGATACGGCAGGAACTCGTCGCAGGCTCCTCGGACAGCTGCCGTATTGCGGGCAAAGCGTCTGTCGGAGGCTTTAAGAAACAGCTCCAAAACTTCGTAAGCATCCGGGAATCCCCCTCACACCCCGCCCCCTGTGCAAATCTCCCCGCGCCCCCACCACCAGGACAATGCTCCTCCGCCGGGCGGGTAGGTTGTGAAGGGGAAAAAGGACAGGGAAAAAGAACAGGGCAAAAAGGGCAGGGAAAAGGGCAGGGGAAAAAACAGGGCAGGTAGGAGGGGAAAAAGAACTGGGCGGGGGTGTAGATGGGGGGAATGGATTTCAGATGCATTCCAGGACCATGACGTGTTCGCCGTGGATGTCTTTTTCGCCGTTGAAGCGGAAGCCGTAGTGGGTGTAGAGGGAGGCGGCCGGGGTGTTGCCGGGGATGATGCTGAGGTAGATGCGACGGCAGTGGTATTCGGTTTGGAGACGGTCGATGAGGAGGCGCATGGCTTCTTTGCCGTAGCCTTTGTGTTGGTAGCGTTGGTCTATGAGGAGGCGGTCCATCCATACTCTTCCGGAGGGGAGGTATTCGGGGAAGAAGCCGTACATGGCAAAGCCTATGAGGAGTCCGTCGTCGTAGATGGCTACGGGGCGCCAGCAGGAACTGGCATCGGCTTCCTTCAGGCATTGTTCGACGCTTTCTACATAGGTTTCCTGGCCGAGGGCTGTTTTGAGGGTGAGGGCTTCTTTGCGGTTGGCTGCCGTGATTGGTTGGAGGGAGAGGTTCATGGTGTGTGGATTCCTTTCTGTCTTCTTTTTTTGTGATTTTTGTTATTTTTTTTGATCCTTCGTAGTTTCAATTCATTCTTTCTATCATATGCTATGGAGCCGCCCTATAGTCAAGAGGGGGCAGGGCGGACAGATAAAAGAGTGGATGCAGTAACTGTTCGGCAAGGGGCTGAATTGTTATTTTATGTTGGCGGAATTATGGTAGTGGAATTGTAATAGCGGAGGGGATTTGGTAAGATGGAGAAATGAATGCGGCAGGCCGGGATGGTTCGGGCCGGCGGGAGGAGTGGAGTTGGGAATGGGGAAGAGGACAGGAAAGCGGAGGACAGGAAAGCAGAAGGTGGGACAGCAGATGGCAGGAGAACAGATGGCAGGGAAGCAGAAGGTAGGAAAAGAGACGGCGGGATGGGAAAGTGGGTCCGGCCGGGGGGACAGGAGAAGAAATTGGGTGGATTTGTGTATTGTTTTGCTGACAAGCGGGGTGGTTATTGCGGCCTATCTGGCGGTGATGGGGGGAATGAGCCAGTCCGGGAGCAGCGGAGGCGGTTCGGGTGAGGTGTCGGGGGGAGAGCTTCTTTTGCAGACGTTGTTGGGGGCTTTGACGGAATATGGTGTTTTTGGGCTGGGGATTACGATTGTGTGTGCGGTGCGCAGGGAGAGTTTTCGCAGCTTTGGGCTGAAATGGGAGAAGCTGGGGGTGACGGTTTTGCTGTCGGCGTTGGCTTGTGCGCCGGCTTTTGTAAGTATGTTGTTCCGGAATGAGGTTCACAGTTATCTGCCTTTTCAGACGGTAAATTTTACGAAGCAGGTGCTGGAAGCGGGGGTTCCGGTCAGTTTGGTTGGAATGGTTATTATTGCGGCGAGCTGGGGCTTTTTTGAAGGGTTTTCTTATGTGGTGATTGCGGAGCGGGTGAACCGGCTGTTTCCGGTCAGGCGTGTTTGGCTGAATGCGGGGGCGGCGGCCGGCGGGGCGATATGTCTTGTGGTGCATGCGGTTTTGGGGCTGGCGCCGGAAACGTTTGTTGTGGGGCTGTGTGATTTCATTATTATTTATGGGATGCTGGCGGTCCGGGATTATACAGGGAATGCCTGGGGCTGTGTGCTGATTTATTTTTTCTTCTGGAATGCGTTAGTATAGTTGTGGGGACTTGGTTGCGGAGAGGAAAACAAATTTATAAAATAATATAGAATCAATTATCGGAATTATTTTGCATTTTATTACAATGGTTGACTATATAATGCTAGTAGATTAAACTGAAAATAGAAGACAAATTAATTATACAACTGTAGCAGCACCAATTTATATAAGGATTCGTTGGGTGAAGGTTACAGATTATAAAAAGCATAAAGTGAGTAGGTATAATGAATATTAATAATGTTAAAACAAAACTTTTTATAGTTTTTCTTATAATGATTTTGTTGTTAGTTATTAGTTTTGGAATAATATTTTTTTTGTTGGAAAGATATTCAAGAAATGTTATCTATCAGCAGATGGAAAATAGCGCGCGTTATTATGTAGATTTTACCGATAATCAGATGGAGAATATCCTGCAGCAGAGAGATAATTTTTTCACTGACCGTAATTTGGTTTTTCTCGGAGAAGAAGGTTCATTACTAGATCATGACAGAATGGCAGCTATTCTTACTGAACAGGAGAAATTGTTGCTAATCAAAGGTTCAAATAAAATTATTAAGGATGTCATCGTATATATAACAGGAAGTGATATTATTATTAAGTCAGATGCCCTTCGTACTATGACAGATACAGACAGACAGCGGATTAATCAGTTAAACAAGCGACTGGACGTCTTGACAGTAGAAGACGGGGTATTGACGCTTGCAATGGCAGAACACTATTATTCCGAAAATATACTACCTAGATTTTATTTGGAAATTATTTTTGATGAAGAACAGATAATAAGTAACTTAAATGATTTTTCTATCGAAGGTGGCAGTTCTTTTTGGGATTATCCTCTGATTGGGTGGTTTTTAGAAAATCCCGTGCAAGAGGGCATGGGCAGGAAAATATTAAAGGTTTGTGATGAGACTGAAGGTATCAGCAGAATTAATGTTGACGGTAAATATTTTCTTGTAAATGTGACAGAATCGAAATATTTCGGAAAGCTTATACAGTATTGCAATGAAGACGTTATTCTTCAAAATTTGCGAAGCTATAGATGGCAGATGATTTGTTTTCTGCTTTTGGCAGTAGTATGTGCCATGGTTTTTGCTTCTTATACGGACAGACTGATAAATCGTCCGTTAAGGGAGTTGCAGGGAGCATTTCAGAAACTTGAAGATAGTGATTTGTCAATTAGGATTACGAATAAAACGAATGATGAGTTTGAATATATCTATGATGGATTTAATCATATGGTGGAAAAACTCAGTCAGACAATTGATGAAGTGTATGTGCAGAAAAATTTAGCTGCACAGGCTCAGTTTAAGCAGTTACAGGCACAAATTAATCCGCATTTTCTGTATAATAGTTTCTTTTTGCTAAATGGTCGTATTCACAGGCATGATTATGAAGGAGCTGAACTGCTGACAAATTATCTGGGCACTTATTTTCGTTATATTACCCGTAATGCTTCTGATATAGCAACTCTGAGTGAGGAATTAGAACACGCAGAGGCATATGCAAGGATACAGGAGAGCAGATTTTCCGCACGAATGGAGCTTGACTGGGAAAAACTTCCTGAGGAATGGGAGAATATACTGATTCCACGTCTGACTGTGCAGCCTATTTTAGAGAATGCATTTAAGTATGCTCTGGAAAATAAGGAAGAGGACGGCTTGCTGCATGTTTATTATCTGAAAGAAGCGGGAATGCGTTATATTTTAGTTGAGGATAATGGCGATATTTCCGATGAAGCGATAAATGAAATGAATCGTAAATTTTCAAGTGAATATCAGGGAGAAATTACGGGGATTATTAATGTTGACAGACGCTTGAAAAGTTACTATAAATGCGATACCGGATTATCCGTACAGAGGGGAGAACTTGGCGGGGTGCTTGTCAAAATATTAATACCGGAAAGAAATAATCAGATGTGAATTATGCAGCGGGGGAATTAATATGTTTCAGTTATTAATTGTGGATGATGAAATTGAAAGTCTTGAATGGCTGGTAGAATTATTTGAATCCTGCGGAGAGGAAATTGCAATTTATACGGCGTCTACAGCCAGGAAAGCATTAGAACTTCTGCAGGATATAAAATTCGATATTGTATTAACAGATATTCAAATGCCCGGAATGAACGGACTGGAGCTGTACAAAAAAATAAAGGAGAACTGGTCGCATATACGAATTGTATTTCTTACTGGTTATAGTAATCATGAAATTCTTTACGAGTTGGCGCAGGATAAAAGAATTCGTTATCTGTTGAAAACGGAAAAACCTAAAAAAATTGTAGATACCGTCATTGAGGTGTATTCGGAATTATTAGAGGAACAGGATGCTGCATTAAAGCAGAGACAGAAGGATGCACTTTTATCGAAAGCAAAGTATTGGCTTGAGAAAGGGCTGATAGAACAGCTAATCAATAGTATTGCAGATTCACAGTCTGTAAAGGAACAGCTTCGGGATATGGAAATATCGTTAAGGATTGATGAACCTGTTATATTATTTCTCGCGAGAATCAATAATTCTGAAAGTATAATTCGTTATGAAGAGCAGGAATATGTTTTAGCTGCAGTTTTAGAGAATATGCCGAGAACCGTCAGGACATTGGCGTATATTCTTGATTTCAATTATATGATAGGAATTGTACAGCCTAAAATGTCAGGAATACAGGCAGATTGGGACAATATCTTCGGCATTTGTGCAGAGGGACTGGAAAGTGTAAAAAGACTCTGCGGGGATAAATTAGGGATTTGGATGGCTGCGGCTATTTATCGTGAAAATATTCCGTTGCAGGAATTAGGTAATGCATACCATACTCTTCGCAGGAAGCTGATACCGCTTGTTAATCCTAAAAAAGATGGTGTATTGTTTGTTTCAGCATCTGAAAACGAAGCCGGATATATTAACAGCAAAATCAGTACAATGAAGCTGCTTTTGCTGGAAAATTATATGGAGCAGGGTAAAATAGATGAAGTCAGCGAGCTTTTGAAAGAGGTTACTGTGCCGCTTCTGTTTTATGAAAGTATGCATGATTTAGAAGCGCTGGAAATATACTATAGCATTTCAATGATTTTTATTAAATATATTAATGTCAATGGATGGTATGAGAAAATTCCGTTTCAAATCAGCATGTATCCGCTTACAAGCGTAGAGAATTTTCATGACTGGGGAGAGGCAATTGATTATCTTATGAGACTTACAGGGGTATTGACGGGTTTGCTTAAAGAGGATGAGTTTTTATACGGGAACCGTGCTATTCAGCGGGTCGAGCAGTATATCCGTAATCATTTACAGGATGATTTGAGTCTTCAGGTTCTGGCGGACGTCGGTAATTTTAATGTTTCGTATCTGTCGAGAATTTTCAAGCAGAAATATCATTGCAATCTTTCCAATTATATTGTTAAGGCAAGAATTAGTCTGGCAAAAGAACTGCTTACAAACACAAATGACAAAATTTATTCGATAGCTGAAAAGGTGGGATATGGAAACATCAGTTCCTTTAACAGGGTGTTTAGGAAAAGTGAAGGGATGTCTCCTGCTGAGTATAGAGAAACATATTATATTGGTGAATGACGTTATATTAAAAAAATAGTATTGAGGTGCGGACTTTTTGGTCTGCGCCTTTTTTGTTTACCAAGTATAAAAATAATACTTGTTTTGTATGGAAAATGTTTATTTGGTAAGAAAATGAGAAGAAAGTAAAGAAAAGACTATTTATGGGATTAGAAAAAGTTTCTATACTAGGACATGTGTTAGGAATTCAGAGACAGAAAGAGAGGAATAACAATGCAGACGAAAGGTTTGAAAGGATTTATAAAAAAACTGCGTAAGTATAGGAGTTATTTGCTTATGCTTCTGCCGGCAGTAATTTATACATTAGTTTTTTCTTATTATCCTATGACGGGTGTAATTCTGGCTTTTAAAAAATATACATATGCCGGTGGAATTTGGGGAAGTGCTTGGAATGGTATTGAAAATTTTAAATTCTTTTTTAAATCCGGGCAGGCGGGAATCGTCACTCGAAATACCGTTTTATATAATATACTGTTTATTGTGGTCGGAACAATTGTCCAAATTGCGGTGGCGATATTTCTGACGGAAATTCGAAATAAACATTTTCGCAAGTTTAGCCAGTCATTTATGTTTCTTCCATATTTTATTTCGTGGGTAATTGTCGGAGTGATGGCGTTTAATATTTTCAGCTCGGATTATGGATTTTTGAACAATATAATTACAAGCTTTGGAGGAAAAAAGATATCTTTTTATTCAAAACCGCAAGTATGGCCTGGTATACTTCTTTTCTTTAATGTATGGAAGGGTATAGGATATGGCTCAATATTATATTTAGCAGCAATTATGGGAATAGATACATCAATTTATGAATCAGCTTCAATAGATGGAGCTAATGTTTTTCAAAGGATTTTCCATGTTACGATTCCGATGATTATGCCTACGGTGGTGATATTATTCCTAATGAGTATAGGCGGTATTTTCAGGGGGAATTTCGATATGTTCTATAATCTCGTGGGTTCAAATGGTTTATTGTACGAATATACGGATGTTATTGATACATTAGCGTTCAGAGCTTTAATTTCCAGTAATGATTTCGGAATGTCATCGGCAATCGGATTGTTTCAGTCAGTGCTATGCTTTATCACGGTAATTATCGCAAATAAGCTTGTAGGTCTGTATGACAGAGACTATACATTGTTTTAAGGAGGGCACAATGAGAAAAAATGAGAATCGTTTAGGAAAAATAAAAATGGGAAAAGATGTTGCTGCGTTACATATTATTGCATATGTGTTCTGTACAGTAATGGCGCTTTTATGTCTGATTCCGTTTGTAATGGTTGTGTCCGGCTCTTTTTCATCGGAAGCGAGTATATCAGCAAATGGTTTTTCTCTTTTTCCATATGAGATATCACTTGAGGCATATAAGACAGTATTTAAGGAACCATTAGTGATAGCACGGGCTTATTGTGTGACAATAGGACTTACCGTTGTGGGAACAGCGTTGGGGTTAGTTTTTTCTGTTATGACTGCTTATGTGTTGTGCAGACAAGATTTTGCCTGGAGAAATGCTTTTTCTTTTTTCTTCTACTTTACAACACTATTTAGTGGCGGGCTTGTTCCGACTTATATTTTATATATGAATACATTGAATTTGGGAAACACATACACTGCGATGCTTTTGCCGCTTTTGTTTTCGGTATACAACCTACTGATTATGAAAAGTTATATAACCTCAATTCCTGAATCTTTGGTTGATGCAGCAAAGATTGACGGATGTAGTGAAGTAAGGATTTTGTTTAAGATTATTATGCCGCTTGTTAAACCGGCGTTGGCTACAGTAGGTCTTTTGATCGCATTGTCATATTGGAATAGTTGGTATCATGCAATGCTGTTTATTACTGATGAGAAGATGTTTCCTTTGCAATATTTTTTATATGATACGGTAAATAATATTGAAGCATACAAGAGACTGATAGCTTCCGGTGCCTCTGTTTCCATTAATATCAGTTCGGCGTTGTCGATGCCATCGCAGACATTGAAAATGGCACTTACGGTAGTTGTTACAGGCCCGATTGTTTTGGCATATCCTTTCGTTCAGAAATATTTTGTTCAGGGTATTACGATTGGAGCAGTGAAAGGCTGAGTACACCCGGAAAAAGGGCGGATGGTTTAGCGGCCATATGCGGGAAAGCCGCATGTACGGTTCTGGAAAGGTGATTTTACTTAACAGTTTGAAATAATAGTTCTTTTAAAGAACAGATAAATAAATTATATTAAATAATAAAGGAGGATTCTTATGAAAAAGAATTCAAAAAAATTATTAGCATTGTTGTTAAGTGCGTCGATGACAGTGGGAGTATTGGCAGGATGCGGTGCTAAAAGCACAAACAATGAAGTTGCCCCGGCAACTGAGAATGCAAATGAAGCTATATCGGAAAAATCCGAAGCTGATGGAAATACCCCCGATATTTCCGAACATGTAGATATAACAATGTATCTGGTGGGAGATACGCCTGAAACATATAGTGATATTTTAGCGAAGGTTAATGAAATCACGGAAAGGGAAATAAATGCATCTTTAAATGTAAAATGGCTTTCGTGGTCTGAGCATGATGCAAAGTATTCGCTTCTTTTTTCCGGAAAAGAGGATTTTGACCTGATATTTACGGCTCCTGCCTGGTGTCATTATGAGCAGACTGTTGCGCTTGGTGGATTTCTTGAGCTGACAGAAGATATGATTAGTAAATATATGCCGGATGTATGGGCACAGTTGCCTGAAGTTGCATGGAAGCAGGCAAAGATCAACGGTAAAATATATATGATGCCAGCGAACTTTATAGAGGTAAATCCTCTCGCAGCAACAATCCGTACAGATTGGATGGAACAGTTTGGATTTACGGATATTAAATCATGGGATGATATGTTTGCCTTTATGAAAGCTTGTGGAGAAAATGGGAAAAATGCTTTTGCAGTGAAAGAAGACAATCCATGGGGACTTTATATCGGATGCATTGCAGAAGGATGTAATCCTAAGGGATACTGTGGTCTTAGCGGAACTCCGAGCGGAAACTCATATATTTTTTATAATGGTTATGATGCAGACAGCACAAAACTGACGTCTCTATTTGACATGGAAGAATTCCGCAATTATTGTCATCAGATGAAGGAACTTGCTGATGCAGGGGCAATTCCTGATGATGTTCTTGCAACAAATTTTGAAGAACGTCAGACGTATATGGCAGGCGGAAAAGCTGCATATTTTCTGTGGAATACCGGTACAGCCAGAAACTATGCTAATGAAATTAATGCTGCGCATCCAGAATGTAAAGTACAGATTTTTAACTTCTTTGAGGATGATACATTTTTAGCTTCAAAATATACAAATAATGGCATGGGTATCAATGTAAATACCAAAAATCCGGAGCGTGCAATGATGATGCTTAATCTGCTTGCTACAAATCAGGAGATTATGGATTTAACAAGCCTAGGTATTCAGGGAGTAAACTGGGAGCTTAATGACGACGGAACATATTCCGTGCTTCAGCCATATAATGCAAGCAATTATTGGGGATGGAGAAATGGGGACATGATAAGAAATCTTTATAATCCTGCCGCAACGGATGTTGATAAGAAATATGAACAGATGAATGAAAGTTATTATCAGAATATTAAGCCTGAACATATGCTTGACTATTTTGGATTTGATACAACCGCCGTAAGTACACAGGTTGCTGCTGTAGAAGCAGCAGATGATACATACTGGTATCCGCTGCTTTGCGGACAGGTTGATGATGTAGATGCAACGATTGATCAATTTAAGGTCGCTTTGGAAACTGCCGGTTTACAGGATATTATTGATGAAGCACAGCGGCAGGTCGATGAATATATGTCTGCTCAGAAATAATTCTTTTATTTGTATTTGTATGGATTAATATGAAGTCTAAAGAGAGGAGCTGTGCACTAATTATCCGGAGTGCCAGCTCCTTTCTAAAAATAATCCTTATTTGAAAGATTAAGAAAAGTTGTAAACGGAGGGTACAAAATGGAAATGAGAATTGTTGTTGATATAAATAATAAAACAGCAGATTTGGGAGATTTGTATGGTGTCTTTTTTGAAGATATTAATCATGCTGCTGACGGAGGGTTATATGCCGAATTAGTAAGAAACCGCAGTTTTGAATTTAATACTATTGATAAAGATGGGTATCATGCTTTGACAGCATGGAATGTACAAATACCTGATGGTGCAATCGGCAGTATCTCTGTACAGGACAGTCACCCCTATTGTTTAGAGAATCCGCATTATCTCGTAATTGATGCGACGGAGCCTGCAGTAGGTATTGGGGTGGTTAATGAGGGATTCGGAGAAGGAATATATATAGAGGCTGGGAAAAGGTATATCTTTTCATGCTATGCAGCCTGTGACGGCAGACCACTGAGATTTGAAGTTTCATTGCGTTCTGCAGATGGAACGATGTATGAAAAAAAGGTTTTTCTGATTTCAAATTCCGAATGGGAATGTTTTCGTGCGGAATTTGTATCACCTGTCACCAATACATCTGCAAGACTGGGTTTGCGCCTTGTGTCTGCCGGACGAATTTATATAGATATGGTATCATTATTTCCTGAAGACACATTTTTAAACAGGCAAAATGGTCTAAGAAAAGACATAGCAGAAATGATTGCGGATTTGCATCCAAAATTTATGCGCTTTCCGGGGGGATGCCTTGTTCACGACGGTTCATTAAATGAAAATGACAGAGATTCCATGTATCGTTGGAAAAAGACGTTAGGACCTATAGAAAAACGTCCTGCGAGACGCAATAACTGGGGATACAATCAGACGCTTGGTCTTGGGTATTTTGAATTTTTCCAATTCTGTGAGGATATAGGAGCTAAGCCTCTGCCGGTATTACCCGGCGGATGGGATCCGCACCATAAACGTGCTGTGCCTGTATCTATGATTAAAGAATGGATAGATGATGCTTTGGATTTAATAGAATTCGCTAATGGAGATATAGATACTGAATGGGGAAAGAAAAGAGCTGATTTGGGGCATCCTGAGCCTTTCTTTCTCGAATATATAGGAATTGGTAACGAAGAAGTCGGTGAGGAGTTTTTTGAACGATATACATATTTTCATGAGGCTATCCGGAAAAAGTACCCGGAAATTAAAATTATCAATACCGCAGGTCCTTGTGCCGGCGGAATAGCTTATGAAATGGGCTGGGAGAGTGCAGAAAAACATGGTTCGGATTTGATTGATGAACACTATTATCAGGCACCGGAATGGTTTATTGCAAATCATCATCATTATGATAATTATAATGGTAGAACGACCAAGGTGTTCCTTGGTGAATATGCGTCTAAGGATGATACATGGTACAATGCTCTTGTAGAAGCGAGTTATATGATAGGGCTCGAAAAGAATGCAGAGTCAGTTGGTCTTGTATGCTATGCACCACTGCTTTGTCATACGGATTATATTAATTGGAAGCCGGATATGATTTTATATGATAATAACCGTGTATTCGGAACACCGAGTTATTATGTGCAGAAATTGTTTATGCATAATCAGGGAGAGCAGGAGCTAACTGTATCTATAAATACGGATATAGAGAATGAAGTCATTGAAAGCAAATTAGGAAAAAAGATTTATTTAGCTCCTGGAATAAGGGGCAGGGATTGCGTGATGGAATGCAGTGATATCAGGATCCTGACAAAAGAAGGTGAAATAACCTGCCCTAATGCCGTTATTCGTGCAGAAGACGAGCCATTATTCTTAGGCGAGGCAGACGAGGATTATACTGTGCGCTTTGTGATGAAAAGAACGTCGGGAATTTTCGGAATTTCTTTAAGATTTGCCTGTGCGGATAAAAATAATTTCAGAAAAATCGAACTTGGAGGTTGGGAAAATCAGACTTGCTCTTTTGAGGAGGAAATCGGAGGAAGAGGAAGTTTTCTGTACGATGCCGGATTTGAAATCCAGACGGGAAAGCATTACCAGGTAGAAGTGAATGTTAAGCAGGGACGTATTACAGTATACGTGGATGGAAATACTGTAATTGACTCGGAATGCTTATCTGTAACGATAGAACCGATATATTGTTGTGCATCTTTTGATAACAGTACGAGAGATATTATCGTAAAGGCTGTTAATTTAAAAAATGAGGCTTATATGACAGAAATAGAGTTAAAGGATACCGGAATTGAAAAAGCAGAGGTATATCATATGGACGGATATGCTTTGGATGAAAGAAATAGCTTTGAGGAGCCAAGAAGAGTTATACCGAAAACGGATAGCGTTCCTGTAATAGACGGGAAAATTAGATATATGATGCCGGCAAGATCAATTAATATCTTTCGGGTAAAAAGTATGTAATTTAACTCGCTTCGGTATTTCAAACTATAATCATTAAAAAACTGTTAAAGTACAAAAATTATTGTTTTTTGAAAGTTTTCAGAGAGGCTCAGAAAGCAAAAAAATGTTGACAAATCCGGGGAGCTGCTGTTAGTATATGGAAGTAGGGCAACGGCGTTCTTACCAGTGGGGTAGGAGCGCCTTTTTTCGTTTGATGGGATATATGCAATGGTTCAAAAGGCTGAACTGTTACGAAGTGTTATCAATAAGCAAGGGGATTATTTTGCAGAGAAAGGAATGGTAGCTATGCAGTTAGCGGGAAAGAAGTATACGAAAGAAGATATCCTGAGGCTGGTGGAGGAGGAAGATGTGGAGTTTATCCGTTTGCAGTTTACGGATATGTTCGGCTGTCTGAAAAATATGGCCATTACCTCCAGCCAGCTGGAAAAGGCGCTGGATAACCGGTGTATGTTTGACGGTTCGGCGATAGATGGTTTTGTGAAAATAGAGGAATCGGATTTATTTCTGCATCCGGATTTGGATACGTTTGAGATTTTTCCGTGGAGGCCGCAGCAGGGGAAGGTGGCGCGGCTGATTTGTGATGTGTACCGGCCGGGAGATAAGCCTTTTGAGGGGGATCCCAGATATATTCTGAAGACGGCGCTGAAGGAAGCGGAGGAAATGGGATATACGTTTTATGTGGGTCCGGAGTGTGAATTTTTTCTGTTCCATATGGATGAAAATGCCATGCCTACGACGATTACCCATGAACAGGCGGGGTATTTTGATCTGGGACCGGTGGATCGGGGGGAAAATGCGAGAAGGGATATGGTGCTGACGCTTGAGGATATGGGGTTTGTTGTGGAAACCTCCCATCATGAGGCGGCCCCGGCACAGCATGAAATTGATTTTGAATATGATGAAGCGCTGGCGACTGCCGATAATATTATGACCTTTAAGCTTACGGTGAAAACCATTGCAAAAAGGCATGGGCTGCATGCTACCTTTATGCCGAAGCCGAAAGCGGAGGTGAACGGTTCCGGTATGCATATCAATATGTCTCTGTCCAGGGATGGAAGGAATATTTTTCAGGACGCCGGGGATGAAAACGGGCTGAGCAGGGAAGCCTATTATTTTATCGGAGGAATCCTGAAGCATATCAGGGCAATTACGGCGATTACGAATCCGCTTGTGAATTCTTATAAAAGGCTGGTTCCGGGATTTGAGGCGCCGGTTTACATCGCGTGGAGCACGGCTAACAGAAGCCCTCTGCTGCGGATTCCGGCGGCGGGAAGCGAGAAAACCAGGATTGAACTGAGAAGTCCTGATCCGGCGGCCAATCCCTATCTGGCGCTGGCAGTATGTCTGCGGGCCGGGTTGGAAGGTATCCGGGAAAAAACGGAGCCGCCAAAGAGCGTGAACTGCAATATTTTTGCCATGACAGAGGATGAGAAAAAACTGATGGGGATAGAGCGTCTTCCGGGTACCTTGATAGAGGCGGTTGAAGAACTGGAGAAGGACGAATTTATCAGGGAAACATTGGGCGAGCATGTGGCGAACAAATATATTGAGGCCAAAAAGGAAGAGTGGAACAGGTACCGTGCGCAGGTAACGGACTGGGAGATTAATGAGTATTTGAACCGATTCTGAGCGAAGCTGCTTCATGGCCATACGGGCCATGTGCCGTAACGGGCGCTGCTTCATGGCCGTACGGGCCATGTGCTGTAACGGGCGCTGCTTTATGGCCGTACGGGCCGTGTGCCGTATCGGGAGCTGCTTACAGATGGAGGTACTCATGTGACAAATATCATTGTGGTTTTACCGAAAATAGAGGATGCCAAAAGCATAAAGAATGTTCTTGTGCGCAGCGGCTTTTCAGTGATGGCGGCCTGCAGCACCGGCGCCCAGGCGCTGGGGGCTGCGGATGCTTTATCCGGCGGTATTGTTATCTGCAGCTATAAGCTGATAGATATGGCGTATTCGGAGCTATATGATTATCTTCCCCCGGGAATGGATATGCTCCTCCTGGCCTCCCCGGGATATTTAAGCGAGGTCAGCGTGAAGGATATTGTGTGTCTTTCCATGCCCTTGAAGGTGCAGGAGCTGGTCAGCACGGTGGATATGATGTGTCAGTCCAGGGAAAGGCGGAGGAGAAGGCAGCGGCTTGCGCCCAGGGAACGGAGCAAGGAGGAGGCGGCGATTATCAAAGAGGCCAAGGCTTTGCTGATGGAGCGGAACCGGATGACGGAAGAGGAAGCGCACAGGTACATACAAAAGTGCAGTATGGACAGCGGCACCAACATGGTGGAGATGGCGAAAATGGTGCTGGTAACAAGGAATTGACAGGAGTGGCCGCAAAGGGACAGGGCGGTTATTTTTCAGGAAAGAAGGAAAAGATACATGAAGATAAATTTTACAAAAATGCAGGGCTGCGGAAATGATTATGTGTATATTAATGGTTTTACGGAAAAAATCCCGTTGGAAAAGAAGCCTGATTTTGTCAGGCGGATGAGCGACCGGCATTTCGGGATCGGAGGAGACGGCGTGATTTTTGTGAATCCGTCCAGTCTGGCGGATTTTGAAATGGAGATGTACAATGCGGACGGGACGCGGGCGGAGATGTGCGGGAACGGCATCCGGTGCGTGGCGAAGTTTGTGTATGACAAAGGGTTGACGGATAAGACAGAAATTACTGTTGAGAGCTTCGGACAGGTGAAGTATCTGCGGCTTTTTACGGAAAATGGCAGGGTGAAGCAGGTGCGTGTGGATATGGGGGAGCCTGTGCTCAGGGCGGAGGAGATCCCTGTTGTATGCGACGGTGAGCAGGCGGTGGCTGAAGCGATTGAGGTGGAGGGCAGGAGCTATGAAATGACCTGTGTTTCCATGGGAAATCCTCATGCGGTGGTGTACATGGAGGATGTGGCAGGTCTGGAAATTGAAAAGACAGGGCCTTTTTTTGAAAATCATCCCAGGTTCCCCAGAAGGGTGAATACGGAATTCGTGAAGGTTTTGGACAGGAATACGGTGGAAATGCGTGTCTGGGAGCGCGGCTCCGGGGAGACGCTGGCCTGCGGGACGGGCTGTTGCGCTGTGGCTGTGGCCTGCGTGTTAAATGGGCTGACGGAGAGACAGGTGACGGTCAAGGTCCTGGGAGGGGAACTGGAAATCGAGTGGGATGAAAAGAACAACCGGGTTTATATGACAGGGCCTGCGGAGACGGTGTTTGAGGGCTGTGTGGAGGATTGAGAGGAGAAATTTTGATATGTACAGGATAAATGAAAATTATCTGAAGCTTCCGGGAAGTTATCTTTTTTCAACAATTGGGAAAAAGGTGAGTGCGTTTTCCGCGGCAAATCCGGATAAGAGGATCATCCGCTTAGGGATCGGGGATGTGACGCAGCCGCTGCCGGGCGCAGTGGTGGAGGCTTTGCACAGGGCTGTGGATGAGATGGCGGATGCGGATACGTTTCATGGGTATGCCCCGGATTTGGGGTATGAGTTTCTGCGGAAGGCCATTGCGGAAAATGATTTTCAGGCAAGGGGCTGCGCGGTTGAACCGGATGAGATTTTTGTTTCTGACGGGGCGAAGTCGGATTCTGCCAATATTCAGGAAATTTTTGCGGCGGACAGTAAAATTGCGGTGTGTGATCCGGTGTATCCTGTGTATGTGGATTCTAATGTGATGGCGGGCAGGACAGGGAGCTATGATAAGGAGTCGGAGGTCTGGAGCGATGTGATTTATATGCCGTGTACGGCGGAGAACGGGTTTGTCCCTGAGCTGCCGGAAAAGACGCCGGATTTGATTTATTTGTGTTTCCCGAATAATCCTACGGGCTGTACGGTGACGAAGGATCAGCTGCAGGTATGGGTGGATTATGCGAACCGGGTGGGGGCGGTGATTATTTTTGACGCCGCTTATGAGGCGTATATTTCCCAGGAGGATGTGCCTCACAGTATTTATGAGTGTGAGGGGGCGAGGGGCTGCGCCATTGAGCTGCGTTCTTTTTCCAAGAATGCGGGCTTTACCGGCCTGCGCCTGGCTTATACGGTAGTGCCTAAGGATATGGTGTGCGGCGGGGTGTCTTTGCATTCGCTCTGGGCCAGGAGGCATGGGACGAAGTACAACGGCGCGCCTTATATCGTGCAGAGGGCCGGGGAGGCTGTTTATTCGGAGGAAGGGAAGGCGCAGATCCGTAGCATGGTGGACAGGTATATGAAAAATGCGCGTTATATTCTGGAGGGGCTGAAGAGCGCCGGGTATGAGGTGTACGGCGGGGTGAATTCTCCTTATGTGTGGATGAAGACGCCGGGGCAGATGGGGAGCTGGGAGTTTTTTGATTATTTACTGGAACGGGCGAATGTGGTCGGGACGCCGGGAGCGGGGTTCGGGCCGAGCGGGGAAGGGTATTTCAGGCTGACGGCGTTTGGGTCGTATGAGAATACGGTGGAGGCTGTGGAGAGGATTAAAGAGATATAAAGAGGGATTAAGGAAAGTATTGATTTTGGGGATGGGTTGTGGTATGATGTGAAACAATTTATAGTAATGGCATTGAACGGGACTCTTGTCAGGGGAAGCGACAGGAATGCGGCGTCACCGACTGAGAGCGCTGCTTGTGTAAGCTGACAAAGGGAACACCCGGGAGCCGGTTATTTGAAATTTCGTGAGAAACGTAGGGTAATCCGTGTAACACGCGTTAAGTGTAAGAGTGGGTAAGGCGGTAAAACACTTTGTTGGAAGTGGCGTCTTATCAATGCGGGTGGTACCGCGGATCCGTTTGGAGTCCGTCCCGGAATGCAGATTGTATGCATTCCGGGATTTTTTTATTCCCGCGAGCAACGAGCCAAGTAGCCATGCTTGCATGGATATTTAGCGACTGCCGCGAGGGTCAAATACCCCATTGCTTGCAGCGGGGTATTTGATTTCCCGGGAACGAGCCTGGCAGCCTTGCCTTATATCTGGCGGCTGCCAGGAGGGAGTTGAAGGCAGAGAGACTCAGGAAATAAAAGGTTACGGGTTTCTTTAAAATGGTTCCGCCCCGCAGTGGAACTTGCAGACCAGCCACAGAAAAAGGAGACCAAAGTTATGGAATTTTTGACAGGAGTGAAGCAGAAAGAGGTATTGGAAATCGGAGCTCTTCTCTTACCGGAGATGGTGGGAAGGGAAGTAAAGGTGAATGGGGCTGTCCATGCCATACGTGATATGGGGACGATAGCCTTTGTCGTCCTTCGGAAAAGGGAAGGGCTGGTGCAGTGTGTGTATGAACCGGGTAAGGCGGATTTTTCCTTAAAGGAGCTGAGAGAGGGCGGCGCGGTGGAGGTTTCAGGCGTCCTGGCGGCTTCGGAAAAGGCTCCGGGCGGTGTGGAAATCAGGATGAGGGCGGTGGTTATTCTTTCAGAGCCTGTGCAGGCAATGCCGATTCCCATTTCCAAATGGAAAATGAATATTTCCCTGGAAACCAGCCTGGATCTGCGTCCTGTCTCTTTGCGGAATATCCGGGAACGGGCGAAGTTCCGTATTCAGGATGGGATTGTGAGGGGCTTTCGTGATTTCCTTGTCACACAGGGATTTACGGAAATCCACACTCCTAAAATCGGAGCCAGGGGCGCTGAGGGAGGAGCAAATATTTTCCGCCTGGATTATTTCCACAGGCCGGCGGTGCTCGCCCAGAGCCCTCAGTTTTATAAACAGATGATGGTGGGCGTATTTGACAGGGTTTTTGAGACAGCTCCGGTGTTCCGGGCAGAGAAGCATAACACAAAGCGTCATTTGAATGAATACACCTCCCTGGATTTTGAAATGGGCTACATTGACGGTTTTGAAGATATTATGGCAATGGAAACCGGGGTCCTGCAGAACATTATGGGGCTTTTGAAAAAGGAATACAGCAGGGAGCTGGCCATTTTGGATATCGAACTCCCGGACACTGAGAAAATCCCCTGCGTCCGGTTTGACGAAGCAAAAAGGCTTGCGAGTGAAAAATACGGCAGGCCCATCCGCAACCCGTACGATCTGGAGCCGGAGGAGGAATCGCTTATCGGCAGGTATTTTAAAGAGGAGTATGGAAGCGATTTCGTATTTGTCACCCATTATCCCAGCAAAAAGCGACCCTTTTACGCGATGGATGATCCCGGGGATCCTGCTTTTACGCTGAGCTTTGACTGCCTGTTTAAAGGGATGGAGATTACCACCGGAGGGCAGCGGATCCATGATTACCATATGCTGCTTGAAAAAATGGCGAAGCGGGGCATGACGGAGGAGGGAATGGAGCACTATCTGATGGCCTTCAAATATGGAATGCCGCCCCACGGCGGCCTGGGCATCGGCCTGGAAAGGCTCACCATGAAGCTCGTGGGAGAAGACAACGTCCGCGAAACCACACTGTTTCCCCGTGATTTGAGCCGTTTGGAACCTTAAGAAACTGTCCGGCAGGCCTGCACATTTACTGCGCAGGCCGTACAAAAAAAGGAGGAGAACAACATGGCAAACGTAATAACAGATGCCACCATCGACTACGTAGGCATTCTGGCAAAGCTGGAGCTTACAGGAGAAGAGAAGGAACAGGCCAAGGCCGACATGGGCCGGATGCTGGATTATATAGATAAACTGAATGAACTGGACACGGAAGGCGTGGAGCCCATGAGCCATATATCTGCCGCCGCCAATGTATTCCGGGAGGATGTGGTAACAAACGGCGACGACAGGGAACAGATACTGAAAAATGCGCCGGGATGCAAAGACGGGATGTTTAAGGTCCCCCGTACAGTGGATTAGTTCATAAACGAAACCATGCGTCATGCAGGAAGCCCTGAGTCAGGCGGAAAGAGGTAACCGTTTGGCCGAAGGCTGAACTGTTTCGGAAAGAGAGGCAATTATGAGTCTTATGGAATTTTCGGCCGTACAGCTGGCCGGTAAAATAAAGAAAAAAGAATGTACCTGCCGGGAAGCCGTGAAAGAAGCATTCCGGCAGATAGAGGAAAAGGAGGCAAAGTTTCATTGTTATATCAGCCTGGATAAGGAACGTGCCCTGAAGCGGGCGGAACAGGTGCAGGCAGCAATTGATGCCGGGGAGCTGGCCGGGCCGCTGGCAGGCGTGCCGATAGCAGTCAAGGATAACATCTGCACAAAGGATGTTAAAACAACCTGTGCATCCCGCATCCTTTCCAATTTTGTCCCTTCCTACAGCGCAGAAGCTGTGGTGAGGCTGGAGCGGGCAGGGGCTATTATCCTGGGAAAAACCAACATGGATGAATTCGCCATGGGATCCACAACGGAAACCTCCGCCTTCGGAGTGACCGGGAATCCGTGGAACCCGGGGCATGTGCCGGGAGGCTCCTCAGGCGGTTCCGCGGCTGCGGTAGCGGCGGGAGAATGCTTTGCCGCCCTGGGCAGCGACACCGGAGGCTCCATCCGCCAGCCGGCCGGTTTCTGCGGCGTGGTGGGAATGAAGCCCACCTACGGAGCTGTTTCCCGTTACGGACTGGTTGCCTATGGCTCTTCGCTTGATCAGATAGGGCCGCTGTGCAGGGATGTGGCGGACTGCGCGGCAATACTGGAGGTGATCGCAGGACATGACAGCAAGGATTCCACCTCCGTGGATTTTGCTGCCGCAGGGGAAAAAACGGATTTTACCTCCGCGCTGAAGGACGACGTGAGTGGAATGCGAATCGGCATTCCCCGGGATTATTTCGGAGAAGGGCTGCATCCGGAGGTACGGAAGGCCGTCCTGGAGGCAGCGGAGCTTTTAAAGGATAAAGGGGCCGAAGTGGAGGAATTTGATCTTCCTTTGGTGGAATACGCAATTCCCGCTTATTATACCATCGCTTCCGCGGAGGCCAGCTCTAACCTGGAACGTTTTGACGGTATTAAATACGGATACCGCGCCAGTGAATACGAAGGACTGCATCAGATGTATAAAAGAACCCGCTCTGAAGGCTTCGGCCCGGAGGTGAAGCGCCGTATCATGCTTGGATCCTTTGTATTAAGCTCCGGCTATTATGATGCTTATTATCTGAAAGCCCTCCGTGTCAAAGCGCTGATAAAAAAAGCCTTTGACGAAGCCTTTGCCCGTTATGACTGCCTGCTGGGGCCGGTGGCTCCCACAACAGCGCCGGGGTTGGGAGAGAGCCTGACGGATCCGATACGGATGTATCTGGGAGATATCTATACGATTTCCGCCAATCTGGCGGGACTTCCCGGAATCTGCCTGCCCTGCGGCCTGGACAGCCGGGGGCTTCCCATCGGCCTGCAGCTGGTTGGTGACTGCTTCCAGGAGAAAAAACTGATTCAGGCGGCCTTTTCCTATGAGCAGGCCAGAGGCCGTTTCCCGGACTGTCCGTGCCGGGCAGAAGAGACGGCAGTACCAGAACCAGCAGTGCCAGAACCAGCAGCTGCTGGCAGCAAAGCCGGCGGAACGGATTCTGATGAAAGGAGGCGCGGATAAATGGCAAAGCAATACGAAACAGTAATCGGCCTTGAGGTTCATGTAGAACTGGCAACCCGGACCAAAATCTTCTGCGGCTGCTCCACTGCTTTCGGCGGAGCGCCCAATACCCATACCTGTCCCGTCTGTACCGGAATGCCGGGCTCCCTTCCCGTACTGAATAAGCAGGTGGTGGAATATGCCATGGCTGTTGGCCTTGCTACCGGCTGTTCCATTACCAGGTTCTGCAGATTTGACCGGAAGAACTATTTTTACCCCGACAATCCGCAGAACTATCAGATTTCCCAGCTCTACCTCCCCATCTGCCAAAACGGCTGCGTGGAAATCGAAACGCCTGCCGGGAGGAAGAAAATAGGAATTCATGAAATCCACATGGAGGAGGATGCGGGAAAGCTGATACATGATGAATGGGAGGATATTTCCCTGGTGGATTATAACAGATCCGGCGTCCCACTGATTGAAATCGTATCTGAGCCGGATATGCGAAGCGCCGATGAGGTGATTGCTTATCTGGAAAAGCTGAGGCTCATTATTCAGTACCTTGGCGCCTCAGACTGCAAGCTGCAGGAGGGCAGTATGCGCGCCGATGTCAACCTTTCCGTGAGGGAAGCGGGCGTACGGCAGCTGGGGATCCGGACGGAGATGAAGAACCTGAACTCCTTCAAAGCCATTTCCCGCGCAATAGAAGGGGAACGGCAGCGCCAGATCGAACGGCTGGAGGAGGGAAAAAAGGTAATCCAGGAAACAAGACGGTGGGATGACAACAAGGAAGCTTCCCATGCCATGCGTTCCAAAGAGGATGCCCGGGATTACCGCTATTTTCCGGATCCGGATCTTCCGCCCATATATATCGGGGAGGATTGGCTGGAGGCTGTCCGCCGGAAGCTGCCAGAATTCCGGACGGAAAAAATGACCCGCTACAGGCAGGAATATGAGCTGCCTGATTATGATATCGAAATTATCACAGGATCCAAACCGCTGGCGGATCTTTTTGAAGAAACCACGAAGCTGTGCGGACAGCCCAAAAAGGTGAGCAACTGGATTATGGGGGAAACACTGCGGCTGCTTAAGGAAAAAGGTGAGGAGCCGGAGAATATCCGTTTTTCCCCGGCCAACCTGGCGAAGCTGATAGAGCTGACGGAAAGGAAGGAAATCAACGGCAGCGTGGCGAAGAAGATTTTTTCCGTGATGTTTGAAGAGGACGTGGAGCCGGAAGCTTATGCCCTGCGTCACGGATTAAAAACGGTGAATGACGAAGGCCTGCTGCGCAGCACAATTGAAAGCGTCATTGCAGACAACCCGCAGTCGGCTGCGGACTTCCGAAACGGCAGGGAAAAGGCGGCCGGCTTCCTGGTAGGGCAGACGATGAAAGCCATGAAGGGCAAAGCTGACCCGGCTTTGGTAAATGAAATGGTAAGGGAAATTCTGCAGGGTTAAAAACCGTTTTTTCAGAATGAACTAATATTTTATCAGATAAAAATATGACCGGATGGAACCTGAGTTCTATCCGGTCATACAGATCTTTCCCCGTATTTTGAAGGGAAAGCCAGGCGGTCCGGAAGTTTTAAACGTTACAAACAGAGAAAAAATGTTTTAAAAAGCGTGCAAGCGTTATATTGTTTTTGCCATTTAGACACAAAAATTGCCGTTCGCGCACCAAAACTTGATTTATTGCAACTACTGTGATATTTTTAAATTAACCAGTTTTTGATGGCCGGGATATGTCTTTTCGGCATGAAGGAGGAACCTTATGGGTATTGGCCTGATGGAAAAGGAAATACTGGAGCTTCAGGAAGAAAACTCCCGGCTGAAAATGTTGAGTGAGGCCGACGGCCTGACCGGACTGTACAATCGAACAACTGCTGAAAATATCATTATTGAACGGCTGAAAAAAAATGAGGGCGGCAATTTGATGGTGGTGGATGTAGACGGTTTTAAAAGGATCAATGACAGGTACGGTCATCTGTTCGGAGACGAAGTATTGAAGGGCCTGACGGCTTTGATGAAGGAGATATTTCCGCCGGAGAATGTGGTGGGAAGGTTCGGCGGAGACGAGTTCATTATTTTTACGACAAGGGAATGCACGCTGCAGGAGGCAATGCAAAAGGGCAAAGAATTAATCCGGCGAATGCAGCTGATGGGTGATAAAATGGGAGTGGAGGGGCGGCTTTCCGCCACCATTGGCGTTGTCGGCTGCAGGCAGAAGGATAACTACACCTCTGCTTTTGACCATGCAGATTATGCCTTGTTCCAGGGAAAGAAGAAGGGTAAGGCAGCGGTATGCAGTTATGATGAGGAGCATGGAAAACCGGAAATCATTTCCGCAGCGGTAAAGAACCATACGGAGGATACCGGAATTGATCTTGATATGGAGTTGATCTGGATGGAACTGAGAGAAAAGACGTCGCCGCAGGGCGCGTATTGCCAGGATTTTGCAACCTTTAAGCAGCTGTACCGTTTTGTGGAAAGAGGTTTGATGCGTCTGCCCATCAGTGCCTATACAGTTCTGCTGACGCTGGTGGATGACAGGAAGCAGTTCGTTACACTGCAGGATCGGGAATACCTGATGGAAAAGCTGGGGGGGACAATCTGCGCCTCACTGCGCAGCGGAGATGTCTACACCCGGTACAGCAGCTGCCAGTACCTGCTCATGGTAATAGGGGCCAGCCTGGAAAACGCCTGGAAGGTGGTGGAGCGCATCAGGAGTAACTATGACTGCATTACAGAAAAGTACTCCGTGTATATTGGAGCCAATGTCAGGCCCCTGCTGTGTGCGGGCAGAGGAATTACGGAAATGCAGCGGAAAAGAAATGAAAAGCAAACAGGAGAATGAATGGGGTAAAACAGAGAAATGAACAGAAAATCGGTTGATAAGACAATTTTACAGGTAAATATGCTGGGCGGCTTCTCTCTGGTTTACGGGAAAAAGCCGTTGCCTAATAATTATTCCGGAACATCCAAAATGATGCAGCTGTTTCAGATTCTTTTGTATGCTGGCAGAGAAGGAATTCCCCGGGCGGAGCTGATTGAAAGGCTGTACGGCAGGGAGGAGCTGGAGGATGCCGGAGCTACGCTGCGTGTGAATATTTACCGTCTGCGTAAATATATCCAGAAGCTGAACTGCTTTGAGAATACGGATTGTATCTGGTTCCAGGAAGGGTTATACCGCTGGAATTACTGCGCGGTTCCGCTGGAACGGGATACGGACAGGTTCCGCCTTACAGCTGAAGAAGCGCTTCAGGAGACGGATCCTGACAAGAAAGCGGAGCTGCTTAAGGAAGCCTGCAGAATGTACCGGGGGGAATTCCTTCCGGAGCTGGCCGGCGAGGAGTGGGTTGCCATCGAAAGCTGCAAGTACCAGAAGCTGTACGTGGACTGCATCAATGAGGCTTCCGCTCTGCTGCGGGAAAGACAGGAGTACGAAGAACTTCTGGAACTTAGCGCTCAGGCCTGCGGAATTTACTTTTTCGAGGAATATTATCTGATGCAGATAGACTGTCTGATGGCTCTGGGAAGATATAAGGAGGCCATGGAAATCTATGAGACGGCGGCGGCCTTCTACTTTGAGGAGCTGGGGCTGGAGCCTTCGGAGGAAATGCTGGAAAGATTCCGGCAGATGCGGGAGAAGATTCATTACAATGCTTCGGTAATTACCGATATCAAGCAGGGACTTCAGGAAAGTGAAGAGAAAAACGGCGCTTACTTCTGCAGCTATCCTGGTTTTGTGGACTGCTACCATATTGTCTGCCGTATGGCGGAAAGAAGCGGGCAGCCGGCTTTCCTGATGCTCTGTACCCTGGTGGACGGGGAAGGCATGCCGCTGACAGAGGATGCCAGGCTGGACAGATATATGGATAAGCTGAAAAGCGCGATCCGCTCTGCACTGCGCAGGGGAGATTCCTTTACCCGTTACGGAAACAACCAGTTTCTCGTTCTTCTTGTGGGAATCAGGCAGGAGAACTGCGAGATTACCCAGAGCCGTGTTTCCAACTGCTTTTTAAGCTATGGGTTCAGAGGAAAAATATCCATCCGCTATGAGGTGTACCCGGCGGCAGAGGAGAATGAAACGGCCGGAGAGCTGCTGTTTGGCCAGTCTCCGGACTGGCAGCAATGATTCCTGCCGGGGCGGATAAGGGCCGCAGCGGCCGTTTCAGGTAGACTGTGCGTTTTCGGCGGGCAGAGGCAGGATGACGGATACACGGAAGCTCTGATCTGTTTGATCGAATTCCACCAGCCCGTCATACTGGCTGACAACATTCCGCACGGACTGTGTTCCAAGACCGTATTTTCCGTTTTTTGAAGAAATAAATTTTCCTTTTTTAATCAGAGGAGGGCTGGTGCAGCTGTTTTCCAGTTGCACATACAGCTTTCCTTTTTTATATTTTCCACGTACAGTGATGTACTGATTTGTTTTTTCCCGGCAGCAGGCCTCCCAGGCATTTTCCAGCAGATTGCCGAAGAGGATGGAAAGCTCGGTGTCCGAAACCGGCAGGTCCGGAGGAAGCTCCATCTTGGTCTCAAAAGCGATTCCCTGGCGGTCGCAAAGGTTTTTATAGTACTGCAGAATAGCGTCAATGACCAGGTTGGAGCAGAGGATGGCGCGTTCCTGTCCCATGGTGGTAAGGATATAAGTCTCCAGATAGTCCATGGCTTTCCGGGTTTCGCCCGCACTTAAAAAAGAATACAGCGTGCGGAGATGGTGACGCTGATCATGACGCTGCTTGGCGGATTCCTCGATTTTTTCAGTCAGCTCCAGATAGTGCGCCTTCTGTATGGCAACCTGTTTTGTGAGCTGGCGCTTTTCTTCCGCAAAGGTGAGGCGGAACTGATAGGAGAGCGTGAAATCCTTCCACAGCGTATAGCCTATGGCGCCTACCAGAATCAGGCCTCCGTATTCGGGAAACCATTTTCCCAGGATTGGTTCATAATAGGGCATCAGCAGGTCAGAGAGCAGGGAGGCGGCGAAAATGGTGGTACAGGTCAGAAGCAGCCAGGAATCTGTTTCTCCGTAATATACTGTGGAGGCCGCATGCCACAGCAGATACAGCGCGGTCAGGATTTTGACGGCAAAGGACACCCGGGAAAAAATTATATGAAGTATTTCCTGATGGGGCGGAAACAGGCAGTAAAGAATGACCGCAGCGCAGAACAGGGAAAGCAGTAGCAGCATGGCGGAGTAAAGGCGGGGCTTTTTCCCCGGCAGATATCGCTGCAGGATGATAATCAGCAGATACATGCCGTAGATGCACAGAAGCTCCAGCATATACCAGGGCTGGAGGCTTATGGTGAAATAGGTATAAAGCAGGGGATAGCTGGTATACCCGGCCAGACACAGGCACAGAAGCGCGAAAATAATCGTGATGGACTGCTTTGCCATCAGGCTGAAGTACAGGGAAAGCAGCCCGCACAAAACCGTGCAGATCAGGGCGGACAGAGCGATGAGCAGCCGGATATTCAACAGCCGGCTCACCGCATAGGGCTCGCCCAGCAACGGAGGATAGGTCAGTCCGCTGTAAAAATGGGAATAGTTGGTAACCTGCAGCAGCAGCTCCGTAACTCCTGATGCAGTGAAGGAAACAGTACGGTTTCCGATACGGGCAAGATAATTATCCGGATCCGGATCCCCAAGCTGGAGTATTTTTTCTCCCCCAATATAAAGGGAATAAGAAGAAAAAATTTCAGGAAGCGCCAGTGTATAGGAACGGGGCGTACCGGGCAGCGACAGGAGCAGGCGGTAGGTAGCGCTGCCTCTGGTGCTGCGTGCAGGGTTATCCATGCTGAAGTTATTATATTCGCCGATGGTTATATAGCGCATATAAATATCCGGCGTTTTTCCTTTAAAATCCTCGGGGGTCAGCAGCACATCAGGATAAAACTGCCACTGCCTGGTAAGAAAATATAGCTGTCTTCCGGCCAGATCCTCTTCGGAAAGACAGAGCATCCCGCTGACAGGCTGCAGCCCTTTGGCCGTATATTTATTATCATACCAGTAAAGGAAGTGAAGGCAGACAAAAAAGCAGGCCAGTGTAATCATAATCAGAGAAGCTATTTTCAGAAGTTTTCCGGAATTACTCATATCTGCCGCCCCCCTTTTTACGCACTATAAAAGTGACCGCGGCTAACAGGAACAGGACTGCGGCAGCGATGAAAAGAAGTCGGATAAATACAGCCCGGCGTGACGGTTCCTCTGATTCTTCCCGGACAGGAACGTCTTCTTTTTCAAGTCTGTAATCACCTGTTTTGGTGACAGTGAAGGAGAGAAATCCGTCCTTTGCGGCAAGCCCTTCGCTGACGCAGCCGGTTTCATGCATAAGCCTGTAGGAAGAAACCGTGTCTTCTATCGGCAGCATGATATGGGAAGCGGGAAGATCTGTCAGCTCTTTCCCGTCCACGGACAGAACAATACGGAAGGTTTCCTCCGAAGGCCGGAGTAAAGTTACCGAAAACAGGGAATCATCTTCAGGGATTTGTTCTTCCAGCCAGCTGGAAGGGAGCCGCAGAAGTATGCCGTTATGTTCAAAGGGAATGAAGTCGGGATAGGATCCGGACAGGATTTTCAGCCTGGCTGCGGAGAGGACAGTGGTATCCCTGGTAACGGTTTCCCGGATTTCCTGGCGGGAGTTATTTTCCGATGGAGACTCCGTTTCCTGTTGGAAGGCGGAATCATGAGGGGAGACGGAGGGTTCATTTTTATCTGAAGACGGTTGTCCGGAGGAAATAGAAGCATTCGCTGGCTGTCCCTCAGGGCTTTCCGTCTCTACAGGCAGTTCTGTGGCAGGCTCCTGTATATCCTGAGGGGCCATGAAGAAAGGCTCTGTATCAGGAACAGCGACGGAACCGGAGGCGGTATCCTGAGCGGGCGGAGTGTCCGGTATATCGGGAGCCGGCTGGGTAATAGGCGGCTTTGTCTGCTGTTCGCTGTCTCCGCCGTCACGGTTCCCGTCCACATAGGTGACAGTAGGAGATTCGCCGTCATCAAGGATATGCAGGATATTGGATTCCCGGCCTTTGTAGTATATCTTAAAGTAATAATGAGTGTATGGATCCAAAGCATCCCGGTACACACAGAAATGAGAGGGGAAAAAGTCAAACAGGCTGTTGTCCGTACAGGGAATAAAGTGGGAATTTTCCAGCTCCGTATCCGTCAGCTCTTTTTCACTTGTCAGATAATAGGGGATAATGGAGGCCTCTTCCAGCGGTTCAAGCCAGTCTCCGGCAAAGCGGTTATCAATGTATTGGACATACAGGCACAAAGTCCCCGGGGCCCTTACATAAATGGTTTTGCTGCAGGTCTCCAGGGAGGGATCCAGGCTGTACTCCTGTTGATATGTTTCCGGAAGGGTGAGCTGGACATGCGCCGTATAGGTTCCGGGCCGGCTGATATCTACCGCGCTGTAGTCCCAATGGGTATCCAGCATGACAGCAGAAGAATAATCTTCGGTAAATGTCAGCGCATATTCCGGAAGGCTTTCCAGGTCATACGAATAATAAGAGGAATTCACTTCATAAAGGGCGGGCTGCAGATAATAGGAAAAATCAGCGTCGTTAAGCCTTGTGAGCAGCTTCTTTTCCCCATTTTCCAGGATAGATATGGGAATGACGGGGACAGGCGGAATAAAGCCGTCTTTCCATTGGCAGCCTTTTGGGAGGATCAAAGTTCCCTTTACCTGATAAGTACCCGGTACGGTGCTGTCAAGGCTTTCCGGTGAAAGCGGCATTCCGCCATCGCCATCCTGTGCTGTGCCGGTATATACGGTCCACTCTGCATAGAGGGAAAACGATTTATAGATATTAAACGGCTCGGTCCATCCGATATAGAACGTAAAATTCTTAATGGTATCAATCAGTTCGGAGGTATCCTCCCCATAGTTCAGGGTGTAGGCGGCAAAGGAATCATAATTTCCGCCGGAATCATAGGAGCATAAAATTTTCCCGTCCAGGCCATCCAGTCCATCCAGGCCGCAGGCAGTTTCGGTTTCCGGCGGTTGTGTATCGGGTTCCTGGAAAATTGCCATATTTTTCGGAGGCGGAACTGTTTCGGCAGTTTCCGGCTCAGATTCGGACTCATCCTCCTGCATTACTGAATTTTCGGAAATCTGTTTGCTGTATCCGTCAGCAGGAGCAGACGGTTCCGAAGCATGGATATGCAGTGAAAAAAGAAGAATGAAAATAAATGCCGCCATAGCAGGCATGAAATATTTTTTCATAAATAAAGTCTCCCTGATTTGAGCAGTTCCGCCCTCGCGCTGGCCTGTTACAATTCCTGAAAGGAAAATTCAAGATATCTTCTGCGGGCCTGTGTATATTCTCTGCGGCTGATGGGAACCTTTTCGTCATTGTCCATAAGGAAACCATCCTCCAGCAGCCTGTCAACATGCTCCATATTTACGATCAGCCCGCGGCTGCAGCTTAAAAAACGCCTGTCCGAAAGGAGAGGCTCCATTGTCTGGGAAAAGGAAACATGGGAGGAAAGCGTCAGTGTTGTACCTGTCAGATGAAGTATGGTATTTCGGCCCGACGTCATGGCATATATAATCTGGGAAAAAGGAAGCTCCAGGTCATTCCTGTCAATACGGACACAAAGACGTTTGTGGGATTGCTCCGCCTTTTGCACACATTCGGGAAGGACTGAAAACAGGGTCGCCCTGTTCAGCGGCTTCAGCAGGTACTGATATGCATGTACTTCATAGCCTTTTATAGCAAAGTCAGGGCTGGTAGTGAGAAAAATCACCATACAGTCAGGGGCTGTCCGGTACAGTATCCGGGCGGCATCCATTCCGTTCATGCCTTCCATAAAAATATCCAGAAACACCAGATCATAGGCATCCGGCTTCAATGTCTTCAAAAAGTCCCCGGCACAGCAGAATTCGTCATATTCAGTCTTAAAATCATACCTGTCGAAAAACTGCCGGAGCAGGTCAAGAAGTAAATTCCGATCCTCTTTCAAATCGTCCACAACCGCAATTTTCATCAAAGCCTCCTGATTGAAATATTGTCGATGATAACAGACCGTCCCCCGGTAAATTTCCCGGAATTCAGATAGAGTATCCGGACGCGGGATTCCTTCAGCAACGACGGGGGGATTGTTATGGTAATATTATAACATGCCGGAATAAGGGGAGGGAATACCGATTGCGCACATTATTAACCGTTTATGCACCAATAATTGTTTTTTACAGGGGTATATGTTACCCTTGTTTCATAAAATGTGTTACTGCTCAGCTATACAGAAATCGAGGTTCGGGCCGGCCGGCAACGGAAATGGAATGTCATGGGTTGCGCCGGACACAGCTGTTTTTATCGGAATCCGGGATAAGGAGGTGTACGAATTGCGTATTGTGCTGTGTGTGCCTTTAACGGAAAAGGAAGAGCTGGAAGCAGCTCTCAGGGATGCCTATGGGGCGGGGGATGAGCAGGGAGTTCTGGTAGTTTTTACGGACAAGGATGCATTTATCAGGGATATCAGGGAGCATGCCTGCGATACGGTAATCGTTTCATGGAATGGAGCGGAAGGGATGGAAATGATAAGAAGCATACGGGAATATAACGATGAGGTTCCGGTGGTATGGATGTCGGAGGATAAGGATTTTGCCTGCACAGGCTACCGGTTCCATATTGCGTCATTTGTGAAGAAGCCCGCATCGGCAGAGGAGATCCGGGCTATTCCCCAATGGTGCCTGGAATGGAGAAGGCAAAATGGAAGTGGTAATATTTTATGATAAGGAAGCTGAGTGGTATAAGCAATGCATGAGTGAGCCGGAAACGGACTGCCGGCTTTATTTCCGGCCGTGGGAAAAGGTATATGAAAATGAATGGCTGGAGGAAGGCGGTCCGTCCCTTGCCGCGGTGGTGGTAAACGGCGCTGCCGGAATGAACTGCTGCCATGAAATACGAAAAAGAAGCAGAGGGCTTCCGGTATTATGGGTCAGTGATCAGGAAGGGTTCCTTGCGGAAAGCAGAAGGATCCCCGTGCAGGAATTCTGGACACAGCCGGTTTCCTGCCGCCTGCTGAAACGGATTATACAATGTATGCTTGCGGAATATAGAAAAAGCAGGCCGTCCGGGTGATGATCGGACAGTCTGCCTTTTTTCATTTTATTCCATATCCAGATATTCCAGGAATTTCACCGCATTATCAACATGCTCCGAATTGACAACGATTCCGAACAGCGCGTCATTGGTAACGGCATATGCCTGTGTCCTGACAACTCCCGGCGCATCAGCAAGCTGGATGCCGATGGGGATTTCCCCCTGCTCATCATCGGGCACATCATAATAGAAGAAACGGTCCTGGTATTTATCAACCAGCTCCTTTGGAAGAACCTCGTTCAGATTGGAGAAATATCCCGGATCCGCATAATTGGTAAAGGTCTTGGTATCCGCCATAATGACATCAATTTCCTTGGCGGCGACAAGCGCCATAAGCTTCTGTACATTGGCCATGGTATACTGATCCATAGCCTCCTCCTGGATGGTGAAATTCATCTCCAGGGAAGTGGTGTATTCCTTGGTGTCAATTCCCGCATATTCATTAAAGCCGTTCATAAAGGCCTCGGTATCCATCTCCGAATATCCGTTGATGAACAGAGCGGATAATACGCTGTCTTTAGCTGTTGCAATGGTGTAAATCAGGTTCCCGGCAAAAGCGATGACAAGTATAGTCACCAGTGCGGGTATCCTGTAATATTCCCAGAAATAGAGAAGCTTTTCTTTCGGTGTTTTTCCCGCAAGCTTTTTGCGCTGGGCTTTGATTTCATCTGAAACGGAATTTCCTTCTGCCATAATCATCCTCACTTCCGCTGCCGCGGCAGCTCTTTTGTCGTACAGCTCAGCCAGGCGAACTGTTGTAGGCATCCGGCTGTAAAAAATACTGCGTGATGGGCCGGACGCCAGCTGCCACCGCGTATTCGCACAGACAGCGCAGTTAATGCGCAGGCCTGTCGGAACTGTTGCTTTTTGTTTCCTTATATATGATAGTCGGTTGTTCAAATGATGTCAATGAAGCGTTTTGCCTAACCTCTAAAATTTTTCTAAAATCCCTGTGAATTTTTAGCGAAACCAGGCGGAAAAAGGGATTCTTGCTTGCATGTTACAGCATTTTGTAATATCATATTACCTGAAGATAAAAATGCCGGAAGGGCATTGCAGAATAATAAAGGGTGGTATGTGTAATGGAGACTTACGTAGAATGCATGGTGAAGAAAAAGGCGAACGGATTAATGTCGGCATTGAAGGTTCTGCTGATCGGGATCGCCGTAATCACAGGGCTTCTTGGCTTTATGGGACTGATTGTTTTCCTTATTATAGCGGTAGTGGCCGGAGTGGGGGCTTATTTTGTCAGCCTGAATGCGAATCTTGAATATGAGTATCTGTACGTGGACAAGCAGCTCACCGTGGACAAGATCATGGCGAGAACCAGAAGGAAAAAAGTGGAGACCTTTGACCTGGAAAGAATGGAAATTCTGGCGCCTATCAAGTCCTGGCATCTGGATGATTACAAGAACAGGCAGCTGAAGGTCGTGGATTACAGCAGCGGCGTGGAGCAGCAGCCCGACATCCGCTACAGTATGATATATAATGGAGAAAAGAGGGTAATTTTCGAGCCCAACGCCGAAATGGTAGCGGCTATTAAATCAATTGCACCGAGAAAAGTTTTTACCGATTGACAATCGTCCGCAAGTTTGGTACACTTTTCAAAACACAAAACTGTCAGTAATTTACTGGCAGTTTTATATTCACAATTTTTAAGGTTTTATCCGTTCCGCAGTTCCCATTGCGCTTCGGGTAAGGCGGTTCTGCGTCCCCTTTTTTCAGGCAGCCCCCTGCGGCCAGGCAGTGCTTTCTGAAAAAGGGGATGCAGAACCGCCTTACCCGAAGCGCAATGGGAACCGCGGAACGGATAAAACCGTCAAATCCAATTCAAATGAAAAAACAGGAGGAGAAGAAATGGGTCAGATTATAGGTGACGGCATTACCTTTGACGATGTGCTGCTTGTCCCGGCATATTCCCAGGTAATTCCGAATCAGGTTGATTTGACAACCTGGCTGACAAAGAAGATCAAACTGAACATTCCGATGATGAGTGCAGGAATGGATACCGTTACTGAACACAGAATGGCAATTGCCATGGCAAGGCAGGGCGGCATTGGTATTATCCACAAAAACATGTCTATTGAAGCGCAGGCAGAGGAAGTTGATAAAGTAAAACGTTCAGAAAATGGAGTCATCACCGACCCGTTCTCGCTTTCCCCGGAGCATACACTGGAGGATGCGGACAACCTGATGGCAAAATTCCGCATTTCCGGCGTGCCTATCACCGAGGGACGCAGGCTCGTTGGTATCATTACCAACCGTGATCTTAAATTCGAAACCGATTTTTCAAAGAAAATCAAAGAATCCATGACCTCCGAAGGCCTGATTACAGCCAAAGAAGGAATCACCCTGGATGAGGCTAAGAAAATTCTTGCCAAAGCCAGAAAAGAAAAACTCCCTATTGTAGATGACAATTTTAACCTGGTGGGTCTTATTACCATTAAGGATATTGAGAAAACCATCAAGTATCCCCTTTCAGCAAAGGATGCCCAGGGCCGCCTTCTCTGCGGTGCAGGCGTAGGCATTACTGCCAATGTTCTGGACCGTGTGGGCGCTCTTGTGGATGCAAAGGTGGATGTGGTTGTTCTTGATTCCGCCCACGGACATTCTGAAAACGTGCTCAGATGTCTGCGCATGATTAAGGAAAAATATCCGGACCTGCAGGTTATCGCAGGCAACGTGGCAACAGGCGAGGGCACCAGGGATCTGATTGAAGCCGGCGCAGATGCGGTTAAGGTAGGTATCGGGCCCGGTTCTATCTGTACCACCCGTGTAGTTGCAGGTATCGGCGTACCTCAGGTAACGGCAATCATGGACTGCTATGCGGTTGCCAAGGAATATGGGATTCCGATTATTGCGGACGGCGGCATCAAGTATTCCGGAGATATGACAAAGGCCATTGCAGCAGGCGGCAATGTCTGCATGATGGGAAGTATCTTCGCAGGCTGCGACGAAAGCCCGGGAACCTTTGAACTGTATCAGGGACGTAAATATAAAGTATACCGCGGCATGGGCTCCATCGCCGCCATGGAAAACGGAAGCAAAGACCGTTATTTCCAGAATGATGCCAAGAAACTCGTACCCGAAGGCGTGGAAGGCCGCGTAGCCTATAAAGGCACTGTGGAAGACACCGTATTCCAGCTGATGGGAGGCCTCCGTTCCGGTATGGGCTACTGCGGAACCCAGACTATCGAGGAACTGAAGGAAAACGGCAGATTCATCAAGATTTCCGCCGCATCCCTGAAGGAAAGCCACCCTCACGACATCCATATCACCAAGGAAGCTCCTAACTACAGTGTGGATGAATAAAGAAGTAAATGGAGCTTCCTTTGGAGGCTCCTAATTACAGCGTGGATGAATAAAGAAGTGAATGGAGCTTCCTTTGGAGGCTCCTAACTATATGCAGGTGGAATATTTCTGACCCGCCGAATCAGGGAAAGCTGTCCCGAAAACTGCAGAAATGCGGTACGGGGCAGCTTTTTTATACCGCAGGCAGGCATCCGGCCATTAATAAGCGCTGCGCAATAGGCCGGTACGGTTGCCTGCTTCTGCTGTGTATTCGTACGCTCCGTGCAGTAAATGCGCAGACCTGTCCGAACGTTTACAATTTACAAATATATTTGTTGACAAACCGCCGCGTTCATCGCAATATGATATTACGTAATTGTGCTGTCTGAGTTTCGGGAGGAAGCCGGCAGAAAGGCAGAAAGAGAATATGTGGCAGAGCCTGCTATGCTGAAAAAAGCCCCGGAGGCTGAAAAGTCCGTTCCGTCCACTGCACATCGCCGGACGGCGGTGCAGGAACATATACCCAACCAGCAGGAAAAATAAACAGAAAGGGCATAATCGTCTGCCGGATTATGCGGATAAACATAAAAGCTATGGATTTAAAAGAAGTTAAAGAACGTATGCGAAGCGGAAGGCTTTACTATCCCACAGGGGAGGACTTATTGCAGGAACAGGCGAAATACATGGAAATACTGTATGATTTCAACCAGACACGCCCCCGCGAGGGAGAAAAAAGAGCGCAGCTTCTGGAAAAGCTGCTGGGCGGCGTGGGGAAAAACTGCTACGTGGAGCCGCCTCTCCATGCCAATTGGGGCTGCAATACCTACATGGGAGATGAGGTATACGCCAACTTCAATCTGACCCTGGTGGATGATGCAAGAATCAATATAGGAAGCCATGTAATGTTCGGCCCGAATGTGACGGTTGCCACAGCGGGCCACCCGGTGGAGCCTCTCCTGCGTTCCCGCCAGGCCCAGTATAATCTTGAGGTCAACATCGGTGATAACGTATGGATTGGAGCCGGTGCAGTCATCCTTCCCGGAGTCACCATCGGTGAAAATACAGTAATCGGCGCGGGAAGTATTGTGACAAAGGATATTCCCGCCAATGTTGTGGCTTATGGAAATCCCTGCAAAGTGGTAAGGGAAATCGGGGAAAAAGACAGAAAATATTATTACAGAGACAGGGAAATCGACCTGGACTGAAAAAAACGGCAGCCAGGAAAATATTTAAAAAGAGGCGGGACTGAAATAATAAAAATTCAGTCCTGCCAAATTTTTGCGTCTTAAATGCCTCCAGTCCCGCCCATCCGGCCGCATCAGCCCGTTTTCATTTAAACAGCGCTGCCCTGAATCCGCTTTCGGAGGTTCCAGTCGGTATCCCCTTTGCCCTTTTGCAGGAATATGGTATCATAAAAGCAGATAATATAACATCAGGTATGCACGCTTGCTGCGCATAAACAGCAGCAGATACAGCTTGAAAAGGAGGCGGCGATATGGGAAACGATCACAGGACCAGAGTAACTAAAATACTGATCCGTAAGGCTTTTACGGATTTGCTGAAAAAAAAGCCCATCCAGAGCATCTCCATTAAGGAGCTGTGCGAAGCGGCCCAGATTAACAGAGGAACCTTCTACACCCACTATGCAGACATTTATGATCTGCTGGAAAAAATGGAAGAGGAAATGATGGAGGATTTTCAGAAAGCGCTGGAGCCTCTTTTGTCCATGGAGCCGGAAGGGCTTACGCCTGTAAAAATAACCACCGGGATTTTCCAGTGCCTGAAGGAAAATGCGGATATCTGTACGGTGACTCTGGGGGATTTCGGCGATAAGGAGTTTGCGCTGCGCCTCATTAACCTTGGACGGGAAAAATGTGTGGAGACCTATTCCCGTTACTTTGAAACGGCCACGCCGAAGCAGATTGAATTTTTCTACGCCTTTGTCAGCGCTGGCTGTATCGGCCTTCTCCAGAAATGGCTGGCGGAGGGCATGGTAACAAGCGCCGAGGAAATCGCGGAAATGGCTGAAAATATCATGATGTTTGGTATGGGGGCGTTGAAATCCGGGAATATACAAAAAAACTTTAAAGAATTTTAAGAACTCTTTCCGGTGATAAAATAAAAAAATATGCTATACTCGTAACTATCCGGTGTTTTACAGGTGCAGCTTGCCCTGCATCGGGAAATTCCTGCGGATGGTTCCGGAAAGATGAAGGAGTTTTTGTTCATGAAATTTATTAAGAAGCTTATTTTGTCATTATTTTTTCTTCTGCTGTTGGCGGCCTGCGCCGTAGGCGGGCATTTTGTGTGGCAGGGCTACCAGATATACCAGCAGGTAATTCAGGAGACGCCGCTTGCCGATAAGGTGGAGGAAATTCGTTCCAAGCCTCACTACACAACCATTTCCCAGCTGCCTGACATCTACAAAAATGCGGTGGTGGCAGTGGAGGACAAACGTTTTTACAGACATGGGGGAATCGATCTCCTCTCTACGGGAAGGGCGGTTGTCACGAATATCAGGGAAAAAAAGCTGGCGGAGGGCGGAAGCTCCATCACCCAGCAGCTTGCCAAGAATCTTTATTTTTCCCAGGAAAAGAAATTCCTGCGGAAGGTGGCGGAGCTGTTCGTTGCCTTCGACCTGGAGAAAAACTACAGTAAGGACGAGATATTGGAGCTGTACCTGAACACTATTTATTTCGGGAGCGGATATTACTGCGTCTACGATGCTGCCGAAGGTTATTTCGGAAAAGAACCGGGACAGATGAATGATTTCGAAAGCACGCTTCTGGCGGGAATTCCCAATGCGCCCTCCGTTTATGCGCTTACCAACAAACCCGAGCTGGCGGCTCAGAGACAGCGCACCGTCCTGGAGTGCATGGTGGACCAGAAATATCTGACAAGTGACGATGCAAAAGAAATCCTCAAATGGGGAGAACAGGCGAAGCAGGCTATGGCCGGTGAGACGGAAATCCAATAAACCGGTACAGGAAGGCATGATGGGATCGGCTATGAAGAAAATATTAATCGTGGAAGATGATACGCTGTTAAATACCACGCTTGTCTATAATCTGCAGGAGGAAAAGCTCTCTGCAGCATCCGCATTCAGTTGTGCACAGGCCAGAAAGCTGCTGGAGACGGAGCGGTATGATATGACAATTCTGGATGTGAACCTGCCGGATGGTGACGGTTTTTCCCTCTGCCGGGAATTTAAAAAAAACTTCCCTGCAATGGCAGTGCTTTTCCTTACGGCCAATGATCTGGAACGGGATATGCTGAAGGGCTTTGAACTGGGTGCCGCAGATTATGTATCCAAGCCCTTTCCTGTAAAGGTCCTGGTAAAAAAGGTAAAGACCCTCCTGCAGCTGTGCTCAACCAGGCAGGAGCAGCCGGACGGCATTTATGAGGACGGAGAGCTGCGGATCGATTTGCGGAGCCTGCGCACGGTTTATCATGGAAAGGAAATCCAGTTCACGCCGCTGGAATACAGGCTGCTGGAGATTTTTACCAGTAATCCCGGCATTGTGCTCACCAGGCAGAAGCTGCTGGAGAAGCTCTGGGATGAGCAGGAAAATTATGTGGATGAGCACACGCTGACTACGGTAATCAGCCGGGTAAGGGGCAAGCTGGAGGGAGAGTACCCCTATATTAAGACCGTATACGGCATGGGCTATCTGTGGAACGGCCGGCAGGAACGGCGTCTGTAAAATCAGGGACAGCCCCGGCGTCTGTAACGGGACGGCCCCGGCGGCGTGTCAGGGATGCCTGCTAAAAGGCAGCAGATGAAGGAACGCCCGGGCTGCCGCAGGGAAAAGCCGGAGAGACAGAAAGTAAGAGAGACAGAAAGACAACAGAAAGATAACAGAAATACAACAGAAAGACAGGTAGAAAAAAGCAGGAAAGACAGGGAGAAAATGCATATGGCGGAAGAAAAATACAGGGACGGCGCAGAATGGCGGCTTTATACAGGAGCTGTCAGCGCCGCGGCATTTTTAATGGTAACGGCTCTGACAGGGGCCTTTTTTATATACACCCATTCTTTAGCAGTATTGTATATGGGCCTGGCAGCAATTTCCATTGCAGTTGGCTGGGGCTGCCTGATTCTCACCGGCCTGCGCAGACACCTGGATCAATTTATGACCGCAACAGGGGAACTGATGGATGCGGTGATGGCATCCGGGAATACTCTGTATGAAGACACAGCCGGCCCTGCATTGCAGCAAATGGGACACCTCCTGCGGAATATTACAGATTTGGAGGAGGACACACTGTTATCCAGGCTTGGGAACAGGATCCTGCGCCTTTATGAGGTGGTGCAGAACAGCCGCAGCCGTGTGGAAGAAGAAAAACAGCGTCTCCAGGAACTGGTTTCCGATATCTCCCACCAGGTAAAAACCCCGGCGGCTAATCTGAAAATGCTGGGGAACACCCTCCTGACCCATACCATGCCGCCCCAAAAGCAAAAAGAATTCCTGGAGGCCATGAACGGCCAGGTGGAGAAGCTGGACTTCCTCATGCAGGCGCTAGTCAGGACCTCCCGGCTGGAATCAGGAATCCTCGCCATACGCAAGCAACAGGAATCCCTCTACGAAACGCTGGCCTCTGCCCTGGGCGGCATCCTGTTTACAGCGGAAGCAAAGGACATACATGTAGAAGTGGAATGCCCGGAACACCTTATTGTGCCCCACGACCACCAATGGACAGCGGAAGCAATCTTTAACCTGCTTGACAACGCGGTAAAATACACGCCTTCAGGCGGAAAAATCCATATAAAAGCAGAAAAACAGGAAATGTACACACGCCTGGAAATTACCGACACAGGCAAAGGCATCCCGGAAACAAATCACGCCGCTATATTCCAAAGATTCTACAGAGAAGAAAACACCGCCGATACGCAGGGCCTTGGCTTGGGCCTGTACCTGACCCGGGAAATCATAACCCGCCAGGGAGGCTATGTAAAAGTAACGTCCGCCCCCAACCAGGGCTCCACATTTTCCATCTACCTCCTCAACCGCTGACCTCATCCCGCGCATCCAATAGTCCTTACTTAGGAAATCTTTTCGGTTTCTGTGACTTTTACGCAACATTTCCCTTCTATAATCTGTATATAGAAAATGACGCAGGGAAGCAATGCGGAAGGGAGCAATTATGACGATTTTACAGACAGAGGATTTAAAAAAATATTATGGACAGGAACCCAATATTACGAAAGCGCTGGACGGAGTGAACCTGTCCGTGGAGCAGGGGGAATTTCTGGCGGTGGTAGGCACCAGCGGCAGCGGAAAGTCCACGCTGCTGCATATGATGGGAGGGCTGGATACGCCTACCTCAGGCAGCGTGAAAGTACGGGGAAAGGAGCTGGCGGAAATGAATGACGAGCAGCTCACAATTTTCCGGAGGAGGAACATCGGTTTCATTTTCCAGAACTATAATCTGGTTCCGATTCTGAATGTATATGAAAACATTGTACTGCCTGTGGAGCTGGACGGAGAATCGGTGGATATGCCTTTGTTTGACAGGATTGTGGATATGCTTTCCCTGAGGGAAAAGCTGAACAGCATGCCGAATAATCTTTCCGGAGGGCAGCAACAGAGAGTGGCGATTGCCAGGGCGCTGATAACCAAACCTGCCATCGTGCTTGCAGACGAGCCTACCGGGAACCTGGACAGCCGTACCAGTGCCGATGTGCTGGGACTTTTAAAAATGACGAGCGAACAGTTCAATCAGACGGTGGTCATGATTACCCATAACAACGAAATTGCCCAGCTTTCCCATCGGATAGTGCGGATTGAAGACGGCAGAATCGTTGAAAAGCAGCAGGGGGTGGTGTGATGTTCCGGAATCTGAATACTGGCATTATCAAAAGGCTGGCGGTAAACAGCCTGAAGTCGGATAAGAAAAGAAACCTGTTTTTAATTCTCACCATCGCTTTCAGTGCCTGCCTTATGCTGACGCTGTCCTTAAAAATACTGGGCCAGAACACGAAGTTGAACCGTTACCTGAAGGGAAGATATCAGACCGTGTTCACGGATTTATCTGCAGAAAAGGTTGAGGAACTGAAGAACCGTCCCGAAGTGGAGCGCTCCGGCGTCAAAGTCAGCCTGGGCACGCCCCGGATCAGGGATTATGTGCTGACGATTGAATATGTGGATGCTGAGACGGCAAGCCTCCTGACCTATGGGGAGCTGGAAGGCAGCTGGCCTGAAACGGAGAATGAAATTATTGTGGAAAGCGGATGCCTGGAGCATCTGGGGCTTCCGATACAGACCGGACAGACGCTGAATATGGATATGGGCGACGGTGTGAAACGGGATTATACGGTGAGCGGCGTGATGTATACGGAGAATGAAGCCAGGATTTACCGGGTCATTGTGTCCGAGGCATATCTGAATGCCGTTACTGATGGAAATCCCCGATATACGCTGAATATTCGGCTCCGCGGCACAGAGGGCGACGATATGGAAACCCTGAAGGGGAAGACGCTGGCGCTGGCAGAGGCCTGCGGGCTGAAGGAACAGCAGGTTTTTTACAGTTCCACATATTTTACCATGGGAGAGGATCTGCCTATTGAAAAGGTGATGGCAATAGCCTTTTGCTGCCTTCTGATTGTAGTCGCCACATCGCTGGTGATATACAGCCTGTTTTATATTTCCGTGGTGGCCAAAACGCAGGAATACGGCAGGCTCCGGGTCATTGGGACAACAAGAAGACAGATAAAAAAGCTGGTGCGCAGGGAAGGCCTGTTTGTTTCAGGTATTGCCATTCCGGTGGGAATTCTGTTGGGAAGCCTTCTGGGATTCCTGCTGGAACCGGAGGGATGGAAATGGAGTATTTCCATTCCCTGCATGGCAGTGATTGCCGTACTGACAGAGACCGCTGTAATGATTTCTATCCGTACCCCGTTAAAAATCGCTTCTTCGGTATCTCCGGTGGAAGCCGTCAGAATCAATGAGGTATCTACAGGCGGGGCGGTCCGGAATAAGGAAAGAAAACAAAGAAGGATCACGCCTGTCAGCCTGGCGTTTCTCAATTTTGGCAGAAACAGAAGAAAGGCGGCGCTCACGCTCTGCTCTCTGGGATTTACCGGGATTCTGCTGATGTGCGCGGCCTCCTACCTGAATTCCGTGGATGCGGATGCCATGGCAAGAGCAGGCTTTGGTGTGGGCTGCGTCCACATAGAACTGGAACAGGGGGACAATGGGGCACAGGAGATTGATGCGGATAGCGCTACGGAATATTATACAAAAATGGAACAGGACAATCCGCTGGATGATGAAATGTTTAGGGAACTGTCACAAATTGACGGAGTAACGGATGTGGCTGTTTTCCGCGGCTGTAAATCGAATTTTATTTTTCCCAGGATGAACGATTACGCCAGGGAGAATCCGGATACACTTTCCTTCCGGAATATCGGCCTGAGCAGGGCGCAGATGGAGAAGTATTCCGACATGCTTCTGGAAGGGACGATAGACTATGATATCCTGGTGAAGGAGCATGGGGTTCTGGCAGGTGATTCGGAGAAGCTGATGTACCGTTTTTACGGCTATCAGCCTCAGCTGGGGGATGTGATACAGGTGAAAACGGATCAGGGAACGACGGTGGAATTAAAGGTTATGGGGCTGGTTGAATCACCCCATGTGGGAATAGACGTCCCTTTCTTTTATGTGCCGGATGCCCTGCTTCCTTTGCTGAAGGAATCGGTGGATAATTTCAATACGCATTATATGGTGGAAGGCGAACCGGATAAGGAAGTGCAGATCGAAGAAGCGGTTATTGATATGATGGAGGATTGGGACCATGTGGAAATAAATTTCCTGAGTGATATCAGGCATCAGATGGTAAAAAGCATGGAACAGATCAAACTTCCGCTGTACGGGCTGGTTGTATTCATTGCCCTGTTCGGTATCCTGAATCTGGTGAATACACTGCTTACCAATGTGGTGACGCGCAGGCAGGAGTTTGGTATCCTGCAGTCCGTGGGAATGAGCGGCGGGCAGCTTTCCGCCATGCTGAAGGCGGAGTGCTTTTTCTATGTGGCGGGAACGATCCTGATTACCCTGACACTGGGAACGGCGGCCGGCTGGACGCTGTGCAGGATCTTTGACCAGCTGGGCACCTTCGGGAAGCTGGTATTCCATTTCCCTTTTGTGCCGGTGTTTGTGTTTGCGGCGCTGCTGCTGGTAATTCAGATGGTGTTTTCTGTGTGGGCGGTCAGATACTGTGGGAAGGAGCCATTGATTCAGCGTATTAAATCAGAGTAGGGGGAAATAAATCCTCCCTCTGTGAAACCTGCCCCTTCTGCCACTAAAGCCCGCGCTGCACATCCTTCCGGCCTTCGGCGGCGGCCGTGTCTGTTCCGGACGGTCAGCCTGCGAGGTAGTGAGGGACTACGACGCGCAGGACGGAGTAGAGGAGGGAGGCTGCGGTAAAGAAGATGATGCAGGCGGTGAGGATGGCAGGGAGTTTTTCGGCAAGGGTGCGCAGCTTAAGCCTGTCTGCCAGCTCCTGGAGGAGGAAGGCAAGCTTGCGGATGCCCAGGGTTACGAAAAACATGAAGGCGGGAAGCATGGGCATGAGGTATCTTCCCTGGGGCTGGAAATCCCAGGTGTAGGAGTAGTAAATGCAGAGGAATATGGGGATAATGCAGGCGAGGAGCATACAGCCGTTGAAGAACCAGCGGCGTTTCTGTTCCTGCCAGGTAAGGTAAAACGAGTGGCCGATGGGAAGCATACATGAGATCAGGCCCAGGATGAAAATGCGGTAGTAGGTTTCATAAATGTAGTAGTGAGTAGGCAGGTTCATGGGACCAAACATGGCCACAAAGCTTCTGACCAACAGGGTAAAATAGTCGGTTCCGAATATCATGGTGAAGACGCCGATGCCCTGATTTTGGTAAGTCTGGCGCAGCGCCGGGTGGAATTCAGGAGTGCAGGAGGCCGCCACGCAGAGATTTCTGGCCTCCATGCCGAGAAAATCGCCATGATAGAGAATTGCATTGCGGATAAACCACCAGCCGGCTCCCACGAGGAAAACAGCGGTGATAAACAGGCCCGCCTGCAGCAAAGGCCTCCATTCCAGATGGTAGCTGTCTACGGGAGAAGCGGTTCCGTCGGAGGTGATGGTCCGGGCGGATACCTTGCTGATAAAGCAGCTGATAAATAAAACCACGGTAACAAGAACGGCGCCGTAGGCGTTGTAGTAGGAAAGCGCGCACAGTATGACTCCTACGGCAGTCTGGATGCAGGTGGAACGTGTAAAGCCGTTTTTCATTCCCTCCAGCACAGCGGCGAACATAAGGATAACGGAGAACAGGGCGCAGGAATCCGTGTTGATATAGGTATGCAGAAAAATGCTCTGGGGGAGAAAAACCACCAGGCAGGAAAACAGCCACTGCGTCATTTTTTCAGGAAAGAGCAGCCTGGACAGGCGGCGGGTAAAAAAGGCCGCGGCCATGCCGAAAGCTACGTTTATCAAACGGGCTGTAACAAGCAGCACGTCAAAGCGTTCCGTAAATACACGGACAGCGCGCAGCAGGTATCCATCCAATATGTAGGTAAGCATTGGCTGAAAGGCATATGAACCGCCGTAGCCCGGAATGAGCACCGCCGGATCATCGCCTTTGGGGAGCCTGCCATTCTCATAGATGAAACGGACAACCCGGAAGCGGTTGATTTCATCCGGCCCTTCCCCGAAGGGCTGGATAAAGGCAAAGATCAGCATACAGATCAGCGCAAGTGAAAAAAAGAGAAATTCATGAAAAAGTTCATTGGTATAGAAACGGCGCATTTTTGTCATAGAGTGCTCCTGTAATCTTCTTATAATCGATGTATGGTTATTGCCGGAACTGTCCGGTTAAAATCATTATAATCGAAATCGGCCTTAATTTCCACAAAAATACTTGTCACGGGAAAAAGGATGGGATATACTGTCGATATAGGGCGTTTTCGCCCGATTAAATTTAAGGTAGTACGTACGACTGGCGGATTGGTGGAGCACCACAGGGAGTATGTATGAAGAAAGCCGGCCGCCTGGGTACCCTTATAGGAGTAACCAGGCGGTTTTTTATTTCCGTGTGAGGCTATGGAAATAAAAACCGTCCGACAGGCCTGGGCCGGCGGAAAGAATTCTGTAAAAAGCAGCCGTAAAGCGGCGGAATGGAGGAAGCGATGAATTTATTGTCTCTGGAAGAAGAACTGAGGAGCAACGCCTATCCCGGAAGAGGTATTGTTCTGGGAAGGACGCCTGACGGCAGAAAAGCGGTAGCGGCTTATTTTATTATGGGCAGAAGCTCCAACAGCAGAAACCGTATTTTTGCAGAGGACGGAGAGGGGATACGTACCCAGGCATTTGACCCTTCCAAGCTGGAGGATCCCAGCCTGATCATTTATGCGCCTGTCCGCGTGCTGGGGAATAAGACGATTGTGACCAACGGGGATCAGACAGATACGATTTATGAAGGCATGGATAAGCAGATGACCTTTGAGCAGTCCTTAAGAAGCAGGGAATTCGAACCGGACGGCCCCAATTATACCCCCCGTATTTCAGGCATTATGCATATCGGAGAAGGCAATTATAATTTTGCCATGTCCATTTTAAAGAGTGATGACGGATGTGCTGACAGCTGCAACCGTTTCACCTATGCTTACGAGAATCCTGCGCCGGGGAAGGGACGTTTCATCCATACTTATATGCATGACGGCAATCCGCTTCCCAGCTTCGAAGGCGAGCCAAAGCTTGTGGAAATCAAAGGGGATATCGATGAATTTACGGATATGCTCTGGAACAGCCTGAATGAAGAAAACAAGGTTTCCCTTTTTGTCCGCTATATTGATATCGAAAACGGAAGCTATGAAACAAGAATCGTGAATAAGAATAAATAACAGGAGAATGATGAGATGAACGAAATTCAGTTAAAATATGGCTGCAACCCGAACCAGAAGCCTTCCCGCATTTATATGGAGGATGGAAGCGAGCTTCCGGTCACTGTCCTTAATGGAAAACCCGGTTATATTAATTTCCTGGATGCCCTGAACGGCTGGCAGCTGGTAAAGGAATTAAAGGAGGCCACCGGGCTTCCCGCTGCAACCTCTTTCAAGCATGTGTCTCCGGCAGGCGCGGCAGTAGGCCTTCCTCTTTCCGAGACTCTGGCCAGGATTTACTGGGTTGATGATCTGGGTGAGCTTTCTCCGTTGGCCTGTGCTTATGCCAGGGCAAGAGGAGCGGACAGGATGTCTTCCTTCGGTGATTTTATTTCCCTTTCCGATGTATGTGATGCGGATACGGCGAAGCTTATCAAAAGAGAGGTTTCCGACGGCGTTATCGCTCCCGGTTATACGGATGAGGCGCTTGAAATCCTGAAGCAGAAGAAAAAAGGAAATTATAATGTGATTTCGATCGATCCTTCCTACCAGCCGGCTGCATTGGAAAGAAAGCAGGTATATGGGATTACCTTCGAACAGGGAAGAAACGAACTGAATATCAATGAGGAGCTGCTTTCCCATATTGTGACCGAAAACAAAGAAATTCCTGCGGAAGCGCTGATCGATATGAAGATTGCGCTCATTACTCTGAAATATACCCAGTCCAATTCCGTATGCTACGTAAAAGACGGACAGGCTATCGGCATCGGCGCAGGCCAGCAGTCCAGAATCCACTGCACCCGCCTGGCAGGGAACAAGGCTGATAACTGGTTCCTCCGTCAGTCTCCCCAGGTGCTTTCCCTGCAGTTTGCAGACGGCCTGGGACGCGCGGACAGGGATAATGCCATTGACGTTTATATGAGCGATGATTATATGGATGTACTGGCAGACGGCATCTGGGAAAAGACCTTTAAGGTAAAGCCTCCCGTATTTACCAGGGAAGAAAGAAAGGAATGGCTGGAGAAGCTGGAAAATGTAACACTGGGCTCCGATGCCTTCTTCCCCTTCTTTGATAACATCGACCGCGCGCGCAGAAGCGGCGTAAAATATATCGTTCAGCCCGGCGGTTCCGTTCGTGACGATGCGGTAATCGATGCCTGCAACAGATATGGCATGGCTATGGTATTTACAGGAATCAGGCTGTTCCATCATTGATAAAATAAAGCCGTACAGGAGGCTGTGCGGTTGTATAGCTGTGCGGCTATAGTTAGTGGTAATAGTTGGTTTCTGAACTGTTATGGTAAAAGAGGTGTTCTCCCGGCGGGCAGCCGGAAGAACACCTCTTTTTGCCATTTTTTACAGCAGGAATTATGCGTCCAGAATTCTGCGCACCTGTTCAGGAGAGATGTCGCAGAGTTCGGAAATTTCCGATTCGCTGCGGCCCTCCGCGGAAAGCTTCAGGACTTTTTTTGTAAGCTGAATTCCTTTTTCAAGGCCTTCCTCCAGTACCTGCAATTTTTCTTCCCATGCCTGCATATACTTCACTCCCATCTCTTCGCTGGATTTGAGCATGCGGATGTGTTCATGAATTCTGAGGATTTTCTCACTGTTTGAATTCAGAGCGGAAATGTCGTCCGTTTTCTCCGCATATTCCAGGAACTGTGCCAGCTCCTCGCCGGCTTCCTCCCTGTTGGTTCCTTTGGTGTTAAGGAAAATCCGCGTTGCGCCGTCAGGAAGAATACAGGAAGTATTCTCGTCGCATCTGGCGCGGAAGGTATAGCGGTATTTTCCCAGTCCGAAAACATCGTAGGGCGTTATGATGATAATGAAGGAATCATTCAGTAAATTGAAATGTACGGAACCGGGTTCCAGCAGCGAGGAATCCAGTAGACCCTGGTAGTAACGGCTTCTTTTGGGCAAGTCAGGCCTGGGCTGCTTCTGAGCTTCCGTATTGTAGATGAATCCTTCTTCGTCCATGGAAAAGACATCCATGCGGATGGAACGCAGAAGCGGGCTTGTACGCAGTTCCTTTTCCGTTTCGGCCCTGGTCAGGAGGGCGATATCCTTTCCTAATATAATTTCAAGAATGAGCTGGTGTATCTGTTCATTTTCCATAACTTCATCGAAAAGAAACCGATCCAGCAGCGTCAGTTCGCTGAGCGGAACCATTTTGCTTTTTTTGTCTGTCATTTGTTATCTCCTTTATTTTATCACAGGTATGGGAAACATAGCAATATATAAACGAAAATCAGATAAATCAGTACAAAGGCATCCCTCCCTTTCCAATAAAATAAATGAGTGAGAACTGTCGGCAGAACTGCCGGAATAAAAATAGAATTATAGACGAAAAAATAATAACACGGGCAGCGAAAAAAAACAAGAGACAGTAAAATAAAAATTTCATAAATAAAGTTAGATAAAAAAGGCCTTCGGGACACAGCAGTTCAGTTTATCTGAACTGGTGGTTTCCGGGGCCTTTATATTGGTTGCTTTTAATTTTATTTCGTTTCAGTTACTAGGGGAGGTTCCTCCTGACGGATGAGTTCAGCGGGAATATAGGAAATAGCCAGCTGTTCCTCCTTAGACAGGCTGTAGTAGTTATCCAGCCATGTGAGGGTATCCGGTGACAATTCCTCCTTGCTGAAATATTGTCCCTGATATTCTGTCCATCCCGGCGTCAGGAAAAGAATGTAGATTCCATCGATTTCCACAGCCATTGCATGTTCGGCTGCGGAAACGTAGTCCGCGCCGACGCTGCCGAAATTGGCCTGTCCGTTTTCGGAGGGCTCCTGGTTTGGCGCTGTGACGGAAGTGATATTGCCGTCTGCAGTACCGCAGGTTAATATGGCTTTTCTGCCGGTGGAGACAAAAAGCTTATCCCGGGCATACAGCATGTTGGGCAGCTGCTGGTCTGTTTCGGATTCCACAGGGCTTTCCCAAGAGAAGGAGGCCTCCGTTGATTCAGCAGCAGAAACGGCAGGCTCCGTCTGTTCTAAAGGCTTTCCGGAACAGGCGGCAAAAAGCATACCGATGCACAGGGAGATCATTGCGTGATATAATTTATGTTTCAAACTTGCCTCCTTTCAGTAAAAAGCAGTGAATTGTGGATTATTTAAGTAATCCGGAACCGGATTGTGGAAAAAAACTAATAAAGAAAAGGAATCCCCATGACGGCGGATTCCTTTTAAGCAGCTGTTTATCAGACAGGCTGATTTGTATCAGTACCGACTTCCGCATTATAATCCTGCGGAGTACTGTTTTGCTGGTAATTAGGGTCAAAACCCTGCGGGTTACCATTCTGCTGGTAATTGGGGTCAAAGCCCTGCGGATTGGCATTCTGCTGATAGTTAGGATTAAAACCCTGCGGGTTGGCATTCTGCTGGTAATTAGGATCATAGCCCTGCTGATAAGGATTGCCGAAGCCCTGCTGGCCATATCCCTGCTGGTAGCCGCCCTGACCCTGCTGATAACCGTTTTGCTGGAATCCGCCCTGCTGGTAAGCTCCATAATTGGGGCCATAGCCGTTTTGCTGATAGCTTCCGCCGTATTTCAGGCTGTTGTAGAAGCCCGCGTTGGTAATTCCGACATAAGGAGTGACGTAGATTCCGGCGATTCCACAGGTGACGCCTGCCAGAAGATACCAGAGGATAAAGGACAGATCCAATACGAATTTATCCATTTTATGTCCGTACATCATGGCCTTGCTTTCGTTGATGCAGTCCATGATTCCCTTTTCAGGATTTTCCGCAAGTATGTAAAAGGCCTGGGAATAGCGGTAATAGGCGATGATGCCGGGGAACCAGAAGAGCAGGGACCAGAGCATTACAAAAATGCCCATTACGATGGTCAGTCCCCAGATTTTCAGGCAGTAGCGGGCATAGGCAAATAAATCATTAATGCCTGCAGGCTGCCGGTTCACCACGCGAAGCGTATAGGCGGTGTAGCCCATCTGTATAAAGCCGATAACCAGGGTCGCGGCCAGAGACAGCAGCAGGGAAGGAACGAGCATTCCCAGGGAAATAGCGGCTGCGGCATCCGGGTCCGTTACCAGGACCGTAAACAGCGAGGAAAAGCCGGACATCATGGAAACCACAAAGTTGACTGCTGTAAGGATTACCAGATATACCAGAGTTACAAGGACAGGATGAGGATTGGCCTGCTGCATGGCAGCTTTGGCATCCATTTTGAGTTGTACACGATCCATTTTTAGTTCCTCCTCAAAAGATATGTATTTTGATTTTCAAAATATGAAATCATTATAGCACTGTGCCGGAGGATGCGCTACAGAGGATATGAAAATTTTACAATAATTAAGTTATTAACTGCGAAACGGAAAAGAATATACGTTGAACAATACTATGGTAATATTTCCGGAAACCCGCTCTCTGGCCCGGATGCTGAAGTGTTACTGGAAACCTGATAAAAACGGGGCTTTCCCGTATTTTTTCTTTGCGTATTCCGAATACTTGTGATAAGATAATTTTTAACAGCTATTCAGCAGGTCTGCGCATCGGCTGCGCAGATCATGAAAAAGTGCAGCGCCGGAAGGTAAAAATCCGCCTCTGTAGGCGATGGGACATGGATTTTTACATTTTTACCCGCCGCTGAGATAATGCAGTTACAGATTATAATAAAGTATGGTTCAAGGAGGGAGTACCCGCCGGAAAGACAGGCAGCGCAGGCTTACAGGAGCTGTGAAGGCCGTATGGGCGGGAAAAAGAGCATGAGCAGTGAGATAAGCAAGAATTTTATTGAGCAGATGATTGACAAGGACCTGGCAGAGGGTGTCTATGATACGGTGCATACCCGTTTCCCGCCGGAGCCCAATGGCTACCTGCATATCGGACATGCCAAGAGCATCCTTTTAAACTCCGGTCTGGCAAAGGAATACGGCGGAAAATTCAATCTCCGTTTTGATGATACGAATCCCACCAAGGAAAAGCAGGAATTCGTGGAATCTATTAAGGAAGATGTGAAGTGGCTGGGCGCAGACTGGGAGGACAGGCTTTTCTTTGCCTCCAATTATTTTGACCAGATGTATGAGGCTGCTGTTAAGCTGATCAAAAAGGGAAAGGCTTATGTATCCGATCTTTCCGCAGAGCAGATCAGGGAATACAGAGGTACGCTGACAGAGCCCGGCAAGGAGGATCCTGCCAGCGCAAGAAGCGTGGAAGAAAATCTTACGCTGTTTGAAGATATGAAAAACGGCAGGTATGCCGACGGGGAAAAGGTGCTGCGCGCCAGAATCGACATGACCTCCCCGAATATGAACATGCGTGATCCGGTAATTTACCGTGTGGCGCATATGAGCCACCATAATACGGGAGATAAATGGTGCATTTATCCCATGTATGATTTTGCCCATCCCATTGAGGACGCGATTGAAGGGATTACGCATTCCATTTGTACGCTGGAATTTGAGGATCACAGGCCGTTGTATGACTGGGTTGTGAGGGAACTGGAATATCCGCAGCCCCCCAGGCAGATCGAATTTGCAAAAATGTACCTTACCAACGTGGTAACGGGAAAACGTTATATCAAGAGGCTGGTAGAGGAAGGCATCGTGGACGGCTGGGATGATCCCAGGCTTGTTTCCGTGGCTGCCCTTAGAAGAAGAGGCTTCACGCCGGAGTCCATCCAGATGTTTGTGGATCTTTGTGGTGTATCCAAGAGCAACTCCTCCGTGGATTACGCTATGCTGGAGTACTGCATCAGGGAGGATTTGAAGCTGAAGAAGCCCAGAGTCATGGCGGTTCTGGATCCTGTTAAGCTGGTGATTGACAATTATCCGGAAGGACAGATTGAGATGCTGGAGGCTCCCAACAACCTGGAAAATGAGGAACTGGGAAGCCGTGAGATTCCTTTCGGGAGAGAGCTGTATATCGAAAGAGACGATTTTATGGAAGAACCGCCAAAGAAGTATTTCCGTCTGTTCCCCGGCAATGAGGTGCGCCTGATGAACGCATATTTTGTGACCTGCACGGGCTTTGAAAAGGACGAAGACGGCAATGTGACGGTGGTGCACTGTACCTACGATCCGGAAACCAAATCCGGCAGCGGCTTCAATGCCCGTAAGGTGAAGGGAACCATTCACTGGGTATGCGCAGATAAGGCCTTCAAGGCTGAGGTGAGGCTGTATGAGAATATCATTGATGAGGAGAAGGGCGTTTATAATGAAGACGGCAGCCTGAATTTGAATCCCAATTCTCTGATCGTGAAGGAATGCTATCTGGAGCCTTCCCTGAAGGAGGCGGCTCCTTATGAGAGCTTCCAGTTTGTAAGGCAGGGCTTTTTCTGTGCGGACTATAAGGATTCCAAACCGGGCGCGCCGGTGTTCAACCGTATCGTATCCCTGAAGAGCTCTTTCAAGCTGCCCAAACAGGGCTAAGCCGGGAAGGCGCTTTCCAATTACTGGGTGATGCAGTATCACAGGAGGACCTGTGATATGCAGCAGGTAAAAATATGAATGATTTGGCAATACAGCTGACGGAGGACGGCAGCAGACATCTGTATGAACAGATTTACGAATACATCAGAGATGAAATTAAGGAGGGGAAGCTTCTTGCAGGAGAGAAGCTTCCCTCCACGCGTTCCCTGGCGGAATATCTGCAGGTGGCGCGCAGCACGGTGGAGCTTGCCTATGGGCAGCTGCTATCGGAGGGGTATATAGAAGCCTCCGCTTACCGGGGCTATTATGTGTGCCGGGTGGAGGAGCTTTACCAGATGATGTCGGAGCTTTCCCGGGAGAAGGGGGATGGCGCTGACAAACCCGACCTGCAGCAAAAGCAGCAGAAGGCTTTTGATTACGATTTTTCTCCCAACGCCATTGACATGAGCGCCTTTCCCTTCGGAACATGGAGGAAAATAACAAAAGAGATTCTAAGCGGTGACAGGAAGGAACTGTTTGCGCTGGGAGAACCGAGGGGGGACAAGGATTTCCGCCTGACTATCTGCCGTTATCTTCATTCCTCAAGAGGGGTGAATGCATCCCCGGAGCAGATTATCGTGGGTGCGGGAAACGATTATCTTCTGCTTCTTCTGCAATACATTCTGGGCAGGGATATCTGTGTGGCCTTTGAAAATCCCTCCTACCGGAGAGCCTATCGTATTTTCTCGTCCTTTGCATCCGGGGTGGTGACTGTCCCTGTGGATGAAAACGGGATTTCCGTGAAGCAGCTGGCGCTTTCCGGAGCAAATGTAGCCTACTGTATGCCCTCCCATCAATATCCCACCGGCGTGGTGATGCCTATCGGCAGGCGGATGGAGCTTTTGAAATGGGCTGCGGGGGCGTCGGACAGGTATCTGATTGAGGATGATTACGACAGTGAATTCCGTTACCGGGGCAAGCCGGTGCCGTCCCTGCAGGCTTCGGATACGGCGGGAAAGGTGATTTATATCGGTACATTTTCCAAGTCCATAGCGCCGGCGATCCGCGTAAGCTTTATGGTGCTGCCGCCTGCGCTGCTGAAGCGGTATGAAAAGGAGTGCGGCTTTTTTTCCTCCACGGTGTCCCGGATCGATCAGACCATACTGAACGAATTTATACGAAGCGGCGCGTTCGAACGTCATTTGAACAAAATGCGCAAGCTGTATAAGGAAAAGCATGATATCCTCCTGGAGGAGCTGAAGCCTTTGTTGAAAAAATACCGTCTGTCCGGGGAATATGCGGGCCTGCATGTGCTGCTCACCTCCAGGGAGCATGTGGAGGAGGAAGCACTTTTACGGCGGGCGGAGGAGAAAAGAGTCAGGCTTTACGGGCTGCATGAAGCGTCGCTGGGACCCGCCCTGGAGCAGGAGGCTACGTTATTAATCGGCTATGCCGGATTGGGGAAAGAAGAGATCAGGGAAGGGATTGGCAGGCTTAGGGAAGTGCTGTAGGAACGGGAAACACAGTTGACGGAACTGTTACGGGAGCCGGGCGCAGTTGCTGAAAGGAGCAAGGGTATGGAAATAGAAGAACTGGTGCAAAGACAAAGGGATTTTTTCCGGACAGGGCGTACGAAGGACGTGGCCTTCCGCATAGCAGCCCTGCAGAAGCTGGAGAATTCCATCGTGAAATACGAAAAGGAAATCAATGAGGCGCTGTATGCGGATCTGCACAAATCCGCCTTTGAGGGCTACATGACGGAAGTGGGGTTATCCCTGAGCGAGCTTCGTTTTCTCATAAAGAACACGGCCGCGTGGAGTAAAACCAGACGGGTGCGCACGCCGTTGGCGCAGTTTCATGCCAAAAGCTATGTGGTGCAGGAGCCTTACGGCGCGGCGCTTGTCATGTCTCCCTGGAATTATCCCTTTATGCTGTCCCTGGAGCCTGTGGCGGGAGCCATTGCGGCAGGTAACTGCTGTATTATTAAGCCCTCGGCCTATGCGCCGGCAACCTCTTCCATTCTCAAAAGGATTATCAGCGAGACCTTCCAGGAGGATTATGTGGCGGTGGTGGAGGGCGGCAGGCAGGAAAACGCCCGGCTCCTGGAACAGAAGTTTGACTATATTTTCTTTACCGGAAGCGTGGCGGTGGGACGCCTGGTGATGGAAAAGGCCGCAGCCCACCTGACTCCTGTCACGCTGGAGCTGGGAGGAAAAAGCCCCTGTATTGTGGATCGGGATGCAAAGCTTTCCCTGGCGGCAAAAAGGATTGTGTTCGGCAAGTTTTTAAACAGCGGACAGACCTGCGTAGCCCCGGATTACTGTTTTGTCCATGAATCGGTGAAGGAGGAGTTCATCGGTTATCTGGTGAAATGGATTGATAAAATGATCGGGAAACAGCCCTTCAGCAACCCTGATTATCCCAAAATGATCAATGAAAAGCATTATGATCGGGTATTGGGTCTTGTGCAGGGCGAGAAGATTGTCACCGGCGGCTGCGGAAAACGGGAAACTTTACAGATCGCGCCTACGGTTTTAAAGGATGTAAGCCCGGATGCGCCGGTGATGCAGGAGGAAATTTTTGGGCCTGTGCTGCCGGTAATGACGTTCCGGGATATCAGCGAGGTGGAGCGGTTCGTGACGGACAGGCCCAAACCGCTTGCGCTGTACCTGTTTACAAACAGCAGGGAGACGGCAGATCGGATTACGGGCAGTCTTTCCTTCGGCGGCGGCTGCATCAACGATACCATCATCCATCTTGCCACTTCCCGTATGGGCTTCGGCGGCGTGGGGGCGAGCGGCATGGGCTCCTATCATGGAAAAAAGAGCTTCGAAACCTTCAGCCATGAAAAGTCCGTTGTGAATAAATCCACCTGGATGGATTTGCCTGTCCGCTATATGCCATATACGAAAACGAAGGATAAGCTGATGCGGAAATTTTTAAAATAATCTGACAGGGCGGCAGCTGTGAAGCACAAAACATTACAGTTCTGCCCGCTGCAGTGAAGGAAGCGCGTGCCCGGCACGCAGATGGGAGCGAATATGGAGAAAATGGTTCTGCTGTATCATTTTGAAGGAATCCGGCTGGCACAGGCGCATAAAGCCCTGGAAAAGCTGCCGTTTCGGATTCGTGAAGTAAAAAAGGAAGAATACGGATATCCGTTGGGCTATCTTGCCGGACTACCGGGAATCCTTCCGCTGGGAAAAGTATATGAAGGCCCCCAGCTGGAGCAGGAAATGGTGGTTTTTGCGGGATTCATCGGAGACGATATCGATAAGGCGCTGGACGCCTTCCGTCAGAACGGACTGGCTGGGGTAGGCCTGAAGGCTGTCCTTACGGAAACCAATCAGGTCTGGAGTTCCCTGCAGCTGTTTGAGGAGCTGAAAAAGGAACATGCCCAGATGCATGGGAAGCGCTGAGCATTTGAATGAGATCGGAGTTTCCCCCAATATATGGAAGCCTTTATATAACAGCAGCCTGCCGGGCTGCTGTTATATTGTGCGCCGACAGAGCAATATGAGCGGCTGGACCTGCAAAAATACAGATAAATTTTATGTAAATAAGGAATGTCAACCGCTTGTCATAAGAACATGCCGGAGAAAAATCGGACAAATTCGGCGCTGATTCCAGAAAGAAACATGACAAAGTGCGGAAAACGGCACAAGTGGTGAAAAAAAGAGGGTTAAAAAATTAACAAAAACTGAATCTGAAAAAGGAAACACTTGTGGAAAACAACGATTCTTATGACAACCGATTGACATAGAAAAAAAACCATGTTATTATCTAAGCACAGTAAGACATACCCCAATAAAAACACCGCTGTCTCCCCAGAACAGCTCCATAGAACACTTTTTCCCCCTCCCTTTTCTTTGTGTTTGGACAGTTGTTTGACGGCGGTGAACCCCCCCTTTTTTATAAATAAATTGTCTTGCTGTAAACAGCCCCCTCCCGATATCTTTCAACCCGGAAGATATCGTTACCATAGAAATAAGGGGCGCTCCAAAGGATTCCCCCCGGAGGAACGTCCCTAACCCCCCCCTTCTTTTTCATAATCCGGATGGGCCAGCGATGACCCATACGGTTTTTTTTGTTATAGAAAACTATGTGAGGAAAAAGTGTGGTTTTTGGGAGATGCAGCCTGGGATTTGCGTTGCGGCAGCCTTTTATGGCAACGGTCTGCATTTGGAACAGAAGATTGCGCCTTTCCTTCTTTATGATATAATAATGCTGAGACGACATTATAACTGTAAGGAAGTGCTTCAGGAGCGCTGAAATCCATCGCCAAAGGTGATTTAGAATGGATTTTAGCAGTAACTGTGAGGGATACTGAACAATTACGTATAATAAATAAAAATTCAGGTAAAGGATTGAAAAAGCGGCATTTGAAAGCGGCTGACCGGAGGAGAGTATGGCAACACTGAAGGATGTGGCGAAGGAAACCGGGCTGACTGTAAGCACGGTTTCCAGAGTATTGAATAATCGCGGCTATATCAGCGCAGATGCGAGGGAAAGGGTTTATGAAGCGATGAAGAGGCTGAATTATCAGCCCAATGAGCTTGCAAGATCCCTTTCCAAACAGACGACAAATACAATCGGTGTGATTGTGCCTCACATTGATCATCCTTATTTTGCCAGACTTCTGAGCAGTCTGGAAACGGCGGCTTACAAAAGCGGCTATAAGCTTCTTCTTTTTAATTCCGGAGAGCGGGACGAAAAAGAGGACAGATACCTGGAAATGTGTAAGGGCAGCCGTGTGGCAGGAATTATTCTGTGCAGCGGCAGGGTGGAAACGCAGTGTTTTGAAGGACTGGGCGTGCCGCTGGTTACGGTGGAACGGTTTCTTGAAAGCGGGACGGCTGCGGTGGAATGTGATAACCGCCAGGGTGGCCGTCTGGCGGCTAAACACCTTTTAGAGCGCGGTTGCAGGAAAGTGGTATATCTGGGCGGAGAAAATGAGGAAAATATGCCCGCTGATGACAGAGCGCTGGGCTTCATGGAGGTTTGTCTGCGCGAGGGCCTGGAGTTTCTGGATCCGGGACGGGAAAAGGATGCCGGGTTATATGCTTCCCTGGATTATCACAGCTATATAGAAAAGATACTGGAGGCTCATCCGGAGATTGACGGTATTTTTGCAAGCAGCGACGTTATTGCCGCTCAGGTCATACAGATCTGCGGCAAAAAGGGGATCCGTATTCCGGAGCAGGTGAAGGTGGTGGGCTTTGACGACTGCGGCCTCGCTTCCATGACCACACCGAGCATTACCACGATCCGGCAGCCTGTGGACGAAATGGCACAGCTTGCGGTGGAGATGCTTATCCGGGCAAACCGTAATGAACTGGTGCCAAGCCGTACAACCCTTCCGGTTACTCTGATACGCAGGGAGACTACCTGATACATTGCCGGACTGATGTATGGCAAAGATGTATGGCAAAAATTCATGATGTAATCTGTTGCGGACTGTTATATGATAATATGATATAGCCGGTTATACTTTCGTGCCTGTTTTTACAGGAAGCAGTATAAGCCGGCGTATTTTTTATCGGGTAAAAATCTGTCACATCTGTGTCTGTTTCACTTGTATGTAAAGTTCACTTTTTTTCCACAATTGATTTCAAAAGTAAAAAAATTACTGCCGGATACTTATTTTATCCGGCAGATGACGAGCCTGACGAAGAGGAAATGCGGCTGCCGGGGAAGGAAGAAACGGTGATTCTACAGGCTTAATGCTTCCGTTGCAGGCGTATAAAATATCAACAATAAGTGAATCGATTCACAAAATGGTGCAAAAATGTAAAATAACAATTTATGAATCGTTTTATATTTTCAAAGTGCACAATTATAGATGTATTTTATGAGGCTGAATATATAAAAATATCATTTATATACAAAAAAATTAAAATAAGTTATTGACAATTATATTGCAGGGTGGTATTGTTAAAGCACGATATGAATCGATTCAAGTTCATGCAGACAATTATTACAGAGTAAATGTGACATAATTGTAATCAGTAAGCAGAAGAGATATCTGCTACCCAATTTTAAGGAGGAGTAAGAAGATGAAGAAGAAATTACTCAGTGCAATTCTTTCAGTTGCCATGGTGGCAACAGTGCTTGCAGGATGCGGCGGGAGCAGCTCATCCACAGGTGAGAGCACAGCAGCGGGAGACAGTGCAGCAGCTGTGGAGGAAGGAAGCGCGGCAGCTTCCACGAATACATCCACGGACGGTGTGAAGATTACCATTCTGAATACCAAGAGCGAGATTCAGACACAGTGGGAAGAGCTGGCACAGGAATATAAAGAGCTGACAGGCGTGGATGTAGAGGTTTCCGTAACCGTCGGCGATTCACCTTCCCAGGATATTACCAAGAGATATGCTTCCGGCGAAGTACCGACCATCTTCATGGGAGACATTCAGGATATCATTATGCTGGATGAATATGCGCTGGACCTGTCAGGCGAAGACTGGGCCAAGGACGGCGGCTCCGATTACGGATGCAATTACAACGGCAGGCTGATTGGCTTCCCCTTCTGTATTGAAGCCCGCGGCCTTATGTATAACAAGACAGCAATTGAAGCGGCTACGGGAGAGGCCTTTGACCCTACGGCTGTGAAATCCCTGGATGACTTTACCGCACTGCTTGACAAGCTGGTTGCCGGCGGCATGGAAACACCGGTTGCCCTGAATATGGAAGACTGGTCACTGGGCGGACATTATCTGACACAGGTATATGAGGAACAGGACGGCACCCTGGAAGGCGCAACAGCATTCCTTGACGGCCTGAAGGCAGGTACTGAAGATTTGAAGACCAATGCAAGATGGAACTCCCTCATGGATACCTTTGATGTATTAATGAAATACAATATGAACGGCGCGGATCCTCTGGCAGCTGATTACAACAACAACGCCGTTTCCCTGGCAGAAGGCGACATTGCATTCTGGTTCAACGGAAACTGGGCATGGGCTGAAATGTCAGACTTTGCGGTAGAAGGAAGCGAATACGGAATTATGCCCGTAGCACAGCCTGACAGCTCCAACGGTGCAGTTGACAAGCTGGCCGGCGGCGCAAGCAAGTACTGCATGATTGATACCAAGTACAACAGCGAAGCACAGCAGCAGGCAGCAAAAGATTTCCTGAACTGGCTTGTATATGATGAAAAAGGACAGGATTTCCTTGTAAACCAGTGCAGCCTTGTTCCCGCATTCTCCAATATCACCATGGAAGTAACCAATCCCATGGGACGTTCCGTACAGAGCTATGCAAATGAAGGTAACCTGATTCCCGGATATCCGGAATATCCCGGAGACCACTGGAAAGAAATGGGCGCCGAGATGCAGAAGTACCTGGGCGGCCAGGAAAGTAGGGACCAGCTTGCAGACAACATTGCGGCATACTGGAAGGCACAGTAAATAGGTATATTTTTGAAATATGGCTGAAAACGAAGGGCCGGATCTGAAAGGGTCCGGCCCTTTTTTCCGGGGCGTGTCTGAAAATTATTAACAGCGGATTGTGGGCAGGGCATCACACCGGCTCCTGTAGTTTTCAGACGCGCTCCGGGTTCTCCCATAGAGAAGAGAGGAGCGATTCAATGCAGAATCAGAATAAGTTCCATTACAAAGCGATGATGTTTCTCAGCTTTGCGGGTCCTGCTGTAATATTGTTTTCAGCAGTAGTCATTGTCCCCTTCCTGTTTGGTCTTTATCTGACCTTCACGGGCTGGGACGGTATTTCCAGCAGCATTCCCTTCGTAGGGCTGGAAAATTATGTGGCGCTGTTCCAGGATGGAAGCTTTTGGGTTTCCCTGGGAAGGACCATCCTGTATGCCTTTGTTGCAGTAATCCTCGCCAATGTGGTGGCCTTTGGCCTGGCATATCTGGTGACGAGCAAAATAAAAGGAAGCAATTTTTTCCGGGCGGCATTTTTTACCCCTAACCTGATTGGCGGTATCGTACTTGGTTATATCTGGCAGTTCGTATTCAAGCAGGCGATTCTTGTAATCGGCGATGCCACAGGCTTCAGCCTGTTTTCCACCTCCTGGCTGTCCGACCCGATCAAGGCCTTCTGGGCATTGATTATCGTAACAGTGTGGCAGCTGTCCGGTTATCTGATGCTGATTTATATCGCAGGCCTTATGGGCGTATCCGATGACCTGAAGGAAGCGGCCAAGATCGACGGCTGTGATGAAAAGAAAACCACGCGTTATATCACCCTCCCCATGATGGCAGGAACCTTTACCATCTGTTTCTTCCTTGCAATCACGAGGGCATTTGTAACCTACGATGTGAACATATCCCTGACGGAAGGCGGCCCTTACGGTTCCACAACCCTGGCGGCCATGTACGTTTACAATATGGCATTCTCATCCAAGAAATACGGCCTTGGCCAGGCGGAAGCCCTAATCCTGTTCCTTGTAATTGCAATTATCGCAGTTACGCAGGCATTCATCGGTAAGAGTAAGGAGGTAGAAGCATAATGGATCTGAATACAAAAGGATTTATTAAGAAAAAAGTCTCTTTGGTATTAAAGATGATCGTATTGCTGGCATGCTTTATCATCTACATGTTCCCTTTTGTTATGGTGGTAATCAACTCCTTTAAGACAAAAAGAGATATTATCAAGGAACCTCTTGCCCTGATTGGAACGAACGGCGCATCCGTTACCAACTATCTGCAGGCCTTTACGAAAATGAATTTCCCCAGGACGTTCATGAACTCCCTGTGCATCACGGGTATCAGCGTTCTTTTGATAATCATTGTTTCTTCCATGTGCGCATACATTTTCGTGCGTACTGATTACAAGCTGAATAAAATTTTCTTTTCCCTGATGATTGCTTCCATGGTAATTCCGTTCCAGGTAATCATGATTCCGCTGGTTTCCATTTACGGCGGACAGCTGCACCTGCTGAACCACAGACTGACGCTGATTCTGATGCATGTGGGATTTTCCACGGCCATGTCTGTATTCATGTACCACGGCTTCATCAAGAGCAGTATCCCTTTGTCGCTGGAGGAAGCGGCGCGGCTTGACGGCTGCTCCAGGCATCAGACCTTTTTCCGGGTAGTGCTGCCGCTGCTTAAGCCTACCACGGCGACGCTGGTTATCCTGTATGCCATGGCCCTGTGGAATGACTTCCTTCTTCCTTCCCTGATTTTGACAAAGAAGGAGCTGTATACACTGCCCATCGCAACACAGATGTTCTATGGCACCTATTCTTCGGATTTGGGGCTGATTATGGCGTCCCTGATTATGGTTGTCATTCCGGTAATCATCCTTTATCTGTTCCTGCAGAAGTACATTATCGCAGGAGTGGTTGCCGGTGCGGTAAAATCCTGATTTTTTACGGAAAGGGCTTTTTCCCGGTTTTTCACCCGCTGTCCCGGCGGACGGCGGTGTGGGTAAGCCCTTTACACGATATATAAAAAAATGTAACCGTGATGGTACGGGACAGTGGGAGCAGAATATGGCTGAATGGTTAAAAAAAGCAATATTTTATGAGGTGTATCCTCAGAGCTTTAAGGACAGCAATGGAGACGGCATCGGAGACATTCCCGGCCTGATGGAGAAGCTTGATTATATCAGGGAGCTGGGGATGAATGCCATCTGGATCAATCCCTGCTTTGATTCCCCTTTTTATGATGCGGGGTATGATGTGGCGGATTACTACAGGGTAGCTCCCAGATACGGAACCAATGAGGACTTGAAGCGGTTATTTGAAAAGGCGCATTCTTATGGGATGCATGTATTGTTGGATCTGGTGCCGGGGCATACGGCAGTGACGCATCCCTGGTTCCTGGAATCCATGAAGGCGGAAAAAAACGAGTATACTGACCGGTATGTGTGGACGGACAGTCCCTATAAACGGATGGAAAATGTCCGGGGGATTGTGAGCATCCTTCGGGGGATTTCCCCCAGGTACGGAACCTGTGGGGTAAACTGCTTCAGTACGCAGCCAGCGTTAAATTACGGCTTTGCCAGGATAGATGATCCGGCGTGGCAGCAGCCGGTGGACGCGCCGGGGCCGCGGGCTTCCAGGGAGGAGCTGATGAATATCATGCGCTTCTGGCTGGGCCTGGGCTGTGACGGCTTCCGAGTGGATATGGCCGGTTCTCTGGTGAAAAATGATGATGACAAGACGGAAACCATCCGGCTGTGGCAGGAGGTAAGGGCTTTTCTGGATCGGGAGTTCCCGGAAGCAGTCCTGGTATCGGAATGGGGCAGGCCGGAGGTATCGCTGAAGGCAGGCTTCCATATGGATTTTTTCCTGCATTTCGGCGACACCGGTTATATGGATCTGTTCCGGACAGAGCATCCTTTTTTCAATGAAGAAGGAAAAGGGGACATTTCCGTATTTGTGAAGCATTATCAGGAAAATGAGAAGGCGTCCGGAGGAAAAGGTATGATGTGCATGCCCTCGGGTAACCATGACATGATCCGGATTTCAAAGCAGCTGGACACACGCCAGATGAAGCTGGCATATGCTTTTATCTACGCGCTGCCGGGAGCGCCGTTTCTGTATTACGGGGATGAAATCGGCATGCGTTATGTGGAGGATCTGGTTTCTGTGGAGGGCGGCTATGAGAGAACCGGGAGCAGAAGCCCGATGCAGTGGGATAAATCCACCAACGCAGGATTTTCCAGCGCGCCTGCTGAAGCGCTTTATATCCCTCTGGATCCGGGAGATGACAGGCCCGATGCGGCTTCCCAGATGGAGGAAACGGACTCTTTGTACAATACGGTAAAAAAACTGATTTCTGTGCGACAGGCCCACAGCGCCCTGCAGGGGGACGGAAAAATTGAATTTCTGTATGCCGGAGATCATACGTATCCGCTTGTTTTTGAAAGAAGCTCAGCAGAGGAAAAGGTGCTTGTTATCATTAATCCGTCGGGAAAGGAGCAGGAATGCCAGGTTCCCTGCGAGGGATCCTGGGAGGTTATTTATTCCTGCGGAGGGCTTCCGGTAATGGAAAGCGGGAAAGTGAAGGCGGCTGCCGTCAGCGCCTGCTGGATGAAAAAGACACTGATTTAAGAAAGTTTCTGATTGCCATTACAGTGAGGGCAAGGTATCATGATGACAGGAAGAGTGTCGAATTTTGGAGGAACGTTTATGAATTAACGGTTCCTGAAAAAAACGGACGGATATTCACTGGGAGGTAAGTAAGAATGGTAACGATTAAGGATGTAGCGGCGGATGCCGGCGTATCAGTGGGAACAGTATCAAAGGTATTGAATAATATGTATGTCAAGGCTGACAACCGGCGGAGGGTGGAGGAATCCATACACAGGCTTGGCTATCAGGTAAATACCTATGCCAGGGGCCTGAAGGCCCAGCAGACATTTACGGCGGCGATTATTGTTCCGGATTTAATCAACCCATTTTTTGCCCTGCTGGTGAATTATGTGGAGCAGGTGCTGGCGGCGGTCGGCTATAAGCTGCTTGTATGCAATTCCCATTGTAATGAGGACAGGGAGCTTGCCTATATCAATATGGCAAAACAGAACAAGGTAGACGGCCTGATTGCCGTTACCTACAGCAATACGGATGAATATCTGGAGGCGGATATGCCTCTGGTTTCCATAGACAGACATTTCAAGCATCAGATATGCTGTGTGTCCAGCGATAATGAAATGGGCGGCCGCCTGGCTGCTCAGAAGTTTATAGATACAGGCTGCAAAAATGTAATTTACATCAGAAACGGTTCCAATGTGGAGGGGGAAACCCTGAAGAGAGGGAAAGCGTTTGTGGATACCTGTGAGCAGGGAGGCGTGGAGGCTACCCGGATGGATTTCGGGGAGGAAACCACACTGTCCAAGCAGCAGATGAATAAAATTAACAGCTTCCTGGAGCAATGCGTAAAGGGCGGGAGCTTCCTGTACGACGGTATTTTTACCAGCTCCGACGTACATGCCATTGTGGTTGAGAAGCAGCTGACTGCGATGGGGATCCGTGTGCCGGAAGACGTACAGATCATAGGCTATGACGGGCTCCGTATCCTGAACGTGGGGGATTACCCGGTGTCCAGCATCGCGCAGCCGGTAAAGGAAATGGCAGTGACCTGTGTGGACACGCTCATCAAGCTGATTGAGAAAAAGCCTGTGGAAAGGCGGATTATTCTGCCCGTTACTTTTGTGGAGGGCGGAACTACAAGATAAAGTTTGAAAGGCGGCAGTAAAATGAAAAAATTAGAAAATAAAGTCATGTTGATAACGTACTCCGATTCCATGGGGCATAATCTGAAGGATCTGGAGAAAATACTTTCCGAATATTTTAGGGATGCAGTGGGCGGCGTCCATATTCTTCCCTTTTTTCCCTCTTCAGGGGACAGGGGTTTTGCGCCCATGGATTATACCAAAGTGGATCCGGCCTTCGGCGGCTGGGAGGATGTGGAACGGCTGGCGGACAAATATTATCTGATGTTTGACTATATGATTAACCATATTTCGGCGCAGAGCGAGTATTATAAGGATTTTCTTGCAAAAAAGGAGGATTCGGAATATAAGGATCTGTTCATCCGCTATAAGGATTTCTGGGAAGGCGGCGAGCCCACGCAGGAGCAGGTGGATGTGATTTATAAAAGAAAACCGCGCGCGCCTTATGTGGACGCACATTTTGCGGACGGGACGACGGAAAAGGTTTGGTGTACCTTTGATGAGGAGCAGATCGATATCAACTGCAAGTCGGAAACCGCGAAGAAATTTATCAGGGACAATCTTGTGGGGATGTGCAGGCACGGCGCTGCCATGATCCGCCTGGATGCCTTTGCCTATGCAACCAAGAAGGCGGGAACCAGCTGCTTTTTCATTGAGCCTGAAATCTGGGAGCTGCTGGATGAGTGCACGGAAATCCTGAAGCCTTATCAGGTGGAAATCCTTCCGGAGATCCATGAGCATTACACGATGCAGAAGAAAATAGAGGATAAGGGTTATTATGTGTATGATTTTGCGCTGCCCATGCTGCTTATCAATGCGCTGTATTACGGACAGACAAAGTATCTGAAGCACTGGCTGGAAATCTGCCCCAGAAAGCAGTTCACCACCCTGGATACCCATGACGGAATCGGCGTTGTGGATGTGAAGGATCTGCTTCCGGATGAGGAAATCAACCGGACAAAGGAGGATATTTTCAAATACGGCGCGAATGTGAAGAAAATCTACAATACCGCCGCTTACAATAATCTGGATATTTATCAGGTAAACTGTACCTATTATTCTGCGCTGGGCGATGATGATGACGCATATCTCCTGGCAAGGGCGGTCCAGTTCTTTGCACCCGGCATTCCGCAGGTATATTATGTGGGCCTGATGGCGGGGAAGAACGATCTGCAGCTTCTGGAAGAAACCAAGGTGGGAAGAAATATCAACCGCCATTATTACACGGAAGAGGAAATTACCGAAGAGGTGAAGCGTCCTGTTGTGGAGAAGCTGATCCGGCTGATGGAATTCAGGAATTCCTTCCCGGCGTTTGACGGAAGCTTTGCCATGAAGGAATGCGAGGATGGAAAACTTGTCATTGTGAGAGAAAGCAACGGCTATACGGCGGAGCTGGAGGCGGACTTCGCGGAGAAGAAGTTTACGATATACACCACTCAGCCCGGAGGTGAGAGGCAGGTCCTGGATAAATAAGGCTTCTGCCGGGAGTGACTGGTTGTTATCAGCAATTGTTTATATTGAATGTGTATAAAACAGGAAGTAGCGGTGACTGCAGCCGGAAATTTTGGGCTGTGGCGCTGCTGCTTTTTTTGTGGTTTTCATGAGGTTTTTATGGGGGCATGGGAAGTTCTTACGGGAACGGTGACCTTTCTGATGTGGGAGTATGACAGGGGAATGGTAAAGGTGGGAAAAACAGGAGGAACCGGGTGGACAGGAGAGGAGGAAGGTGATAGATTAAAGATAAAACCAGCCGGAGACAGTTATGCATTTCGGAAAAGGTAATAATAATAAATGATGGAAGCCGTAGAAAACGGCTTCAGGGAGGGGACTATGAAAATACTTATACTTTGCGATGATAAATGGCATCCTGCGGAGGTGGTGGAAAGGGGGCTTGCTTTTCTGGCAGAGGAAGGGCATGCGCTTGATTTTGTCCGGGATGCCAAGGATATTCTGACACCGGCATTTCTGGGCCGGTACCCGGTGGTGATCAATGCCAAGGGGAATGCGCTTACCGGGGCAAATGATGCGCCCTGGTTTGAGGAGGGAGTGACGGAGGCCGGGCCGGAGGAGCTGCGGGAGTATGTGGAAGCGGGCGGCGGATTCCTTTCCCTTCATGCGGGCAACAGTTTTAAGGCGGAGGAGAATAAAGCCTACACGGATTTTGTGGGGAACAGTTTTGTTAAGCATCCGCCCAGATGTACGGTCAGGGTAACGGTTGACAGAACACATCCTGTAACAGAGGGCGTACATGATTTTGAAATCAGGGATGAGCATTATGAGCTTGAACATCTGGCGGCGGATATCCTGCCTCTTCTTTCAACGGTATCGGAGAGCGGAGGAAAGCAGATGGGAGGGTATGTGAGAAGCATAGGCAAGGGGCGTCTCTGTGTCCTGACACCAGGTCATATACTTTCTGTGTGGGAGAATGAAGAATACCGGAAGCTTGTCAGAAATGCGGTTTTCTGGTGTGCAGGCGGTGTGAAGTGAGTTTTTTATGCAATAAGGAATAAGATGAACAGTAAATAAAACAAAAGGTTGATACATTATCTTTTTTATAAGGGGAGGGCTTGCAGGGTTATGGAAAATGTATTTATCACCGGAGCGGACAGGGGAGTGGGCTTTGCACTGTGTGAAGAGTTTGCCGCGCATGGCTTCCGGGTGCTGGCGGGGCAGTATATGCCTGAATGGGGAGCGCTTGCAGAGCTTGCGGAGAAATACCCCGGACAGGTGGAATGCATTCTTTTGGATGTGTCTGATACGGCTTCGGTACAGGAGGCGGTCAGGACAGCTTCGGAGCTTGTGGATAGGATCGACATTCTGGTGAACTGTGCGGGAATCATCCGGGATGACAGCAGAAAGGGATTTTACGATACGCTGAATACGAATACCGTAGGGACGCTGCGCACTGTGGAGCTGTTTCTGCCGTTGATGAAGGCGGGCAGGCGGAGGCTGTGTTTCTTTTCTTCGGAAGCGGGGAGTATTTCCATGCTTCACAGGACCGGGGATGGAGACACCTCCTATTGCGTTTCCAAAGCGATGCTGAATATGACGGTGCGCCTGATGTTCAATGAACTGCGTCCCGAAGGGTACACCTTCCGGGTTTATCATCCCGGCTGGGTGCGATCTTATATGTCAGGGAAAAAGGCGGACCGGGGGCATTATGAACCTGAGGAGTCGGCTGCGGTTGCCTTCCGGCAGTTTACGCAGGAGCGCAGCTTTGAGGATGCGCTTGTCATGACAGATATTAAGGGAGAGGTTTGGCCCTTCTGATGGGCGGGAGAGGAGAAAAGTGATGAAAACAGCGTTCCTGTTTGATATGAAAATGCCCGGGGCCAGGCGGGCAGCGGACTGGCTGCAAAAAAACGGTTATCAGGTGGACGGCGCAGTGACGGGTGAAATGACAGAGGAAGCTTTGCAGCAGCTGGAGAGAAGGACTCTGGATCTGCTGGTTATCTGCCCGGATACGGATTATGGAGCTTGTGACGGTGCGGTAGGAAGCGGCCGTGATTATGAGAAAACAGCGGAATTTGCAGCCGGGAGAATGGCGGAAATCCATGAGGTTTTGGAGCGGAGCATCCCGGCGCTGGACAGAGGCGGAGAAAAACGTATTGCTTTTCTTACCCACGCCTGTTCCAGCATCAACTGGTGTGTAGACAGGCAGGATTTTGCCGCGCATATGCTCCTTGGTGGGCTTAATATGCAGGCAAAGCTTCTGTTTAACAGGTTGCGGCCGCTGGGCTTTACGATGCGGTGCTATGCTTTAGGGGAAAATGGAGCGGGCATTGGCCCGGGAGAATATATCGGGCTGGATTTCTGCTTTGACCCGGGAGAGCCTGTTGTACATTCAGATGAAAACAGGCTTGTAATGCGTGATCGTTTTTTCAGGGAGATTGCGTGGTAGGATAATAATTTTTATCGCCGGATAAAATACGGGAGCCGCTCAAAGGAACGACTCCCGTAAATATTGATTATTTTAATGTAATTTTAATCCGCAGTGTTAAATTTCAGTGCCATCCTCAGTGTTGTTATCATTTTCCGCCGCTTCACGGGCGGTACTGCTGATGTCTGCGGCATCCTTAACGCTGTCTGTAATGTCATCCGCCGCTTCTTTGACAGTGTCATCCGCCTGTGCCGGTTCCGGGGAAGGAGCTGCTGATTCATCGGTAGTATTTTCGCCGTCTTCGAAAGTGGAGCTGTCGGCCTTTCCGGCCATATCTTCCGCAGCGCCCATGGTCGCATTTATTTTCTGGCCGACCTTGCTGACTGCCTTTTCCGTGGCTTCCTTAACCTTATTGAGGGCGGATTCCATCTGTTCGTCAACATTGGCGTATTCATTGCTGTTCTTAATTCTCTCTACCGCGTCATTTATTTTGTGGGTGACCGACTCAAACTCTTCGGAATTCTTCAGCTTGGTAACCGCCTCGTCCACCTTGCTTGTCACCGTCTCATATTCTTCGGAGGCTTTGATTTTCTGAACGGTGTCTTCCACCTTTTCAGAAACATTATTGAGAAGGGCGTCCGCCTTTTCCTTCGCTTTCTTCAAATCAAGAGAAACATAGGAACGGTTTCCTTCCGTATGGGCCTCGGAGGAGTGTGTCTCCTGTTCCTTGCCTGCATCCGCATTCTCCTGTGTCTCTCCGGCAGCGGAGGAGGCTGCGTCCGTATCGTCATCGTTGAGTTCGTCATCATCAAACTCATCGAAGTCATCAAATTCATCACCGCTGTCGTCACTGTCATTATTGACGCGGGAATCCCTGTTTTTCAGGTAGTAATAGGTGCCGGCCGCTGCTGCGCCGACTACAGCTGCTGCAGCGAGTAATCTTCCAAATCCATTTGACTTTCTGGCCATCGTAAAATACCCCTTTCTTAAGGCTGTGATTAAGCTGAGCAGCACCCTGCGGACAGGTTCAGACGAAAAGTAACCCCTGAACGGCCGGGCGCTATACTGCTATAAAACGGACCGGATGCACCGGACCTGAAATCCCTTCGCGGCGAAATCCGCTTAGTGTTATTTTAATACTATTTTGCGGAATTGAAAAGAAAATATGTATTAAAATTGTATTAATTTCCCAATATTTTTATGACAGGGTTTCCGTATATTTGTTAAAATGCGTGGAGGAACGGTTCCTTTTGACAAAACGGACGGTTTAACTTATAATATACTTAACAAGACAGCCGACGAGTAGATGCACACTACCCGTTCCGGCAATATTATTCAGTTATAAGAAATAGCCGCCTATCTTTTACCAGAGACCAGGGCGGCTATTTCTTATTTGTATATTTGAGAATTGCTACGATTAAGCTGGCTGTTGTCAAAATAATCATTAGTGTCTCATATGTACTCATAAGCATTTCCCCTTTCTGCAAGACTTAGAATGGGTAATGAACCGCCACTGTCGGCTACCTGGGTAAATATATTAAAATCACTGAAAAACCTCAGCTTCCGCTGGTATCCTTACAGCGCATCAACTCCTTATCTAATACCGTATCCACCATGTCTTTACCGTATTTATCGAGAAGGCGGTACTTACCTATATGCTTCATTTCCTCATATCTCAGCCTTTCGGGACAGTAATCCACAGCGTTCAGCTCATCCTGATGCAGGTAATTGGCATCACATTTCAGGGCATTAAAAAGCCTGTACATATATTCCGGCCTCGGGGAACTGAAAGCTTGTAGATGTAGGTTGGTTATACAAGAATAGTGCTGTATACTGCGGGATGCTGCGGGACATAGGTGTATGAGACATGAGTCCTGTATAAATGCCCGGAATATTATGGGTAGGATAACCGAAAGAACAGGGTTTTCCTAGTTTAAAATGTTTATTTTTCAGGGATTTCAGGGGTGTGGATACGCAGAAGCTATAAGATATCCCAAAAAAGAAAAAATATGTTTTTTCAGGGTGTATTGGTGTAAGATGACGTGTATACTAAATGACATATAAAGGTTACCTTTTTGTGATTGGAGGAAATAAAATGGAATACAGGAAACGTGTGGAAAAGCTGCTGTTGTCTTTGGGAAGAGAGGGGATGGAAAAGCTTCTGGAATGGATGGCGTAAAACGGCTATTATGATGAGCCGGATTGTGACAGCCAAAGCTCTCCGGCGGGCGGAAGCCTGGCAGCGCAGAGCTTGTATGTTCTGGGAATCATGGAGGACATGGCCTATCTTCTTCTGCATGATAATGAGGACACATTGGAAGCAAAGCAGAATTCACTGGCTGTCTGCGCCCTGCTGCACAGGATTGGCATTTTGGGGACAGGACTTGAGGAAACAAAGGAGGGCGAAGCGGAAAAAAAGGCTGTCGATATCGTATCTTCATTTATTACGCTGGACAAGGAAGAGGAGCGGGCGCTGTTATGTAATGAGGTGGTAGGTCGTGACTTCGCGGCCAATAAGGGGGCTGCCGGGATGGATTATGCCCTGCTGTTATTCTTTGCTGAAAAATGGGTGGCAAACGAAGGGAAAAACGGGGTAAAAGGGTGAAGGATATGGTATAATGGCGTTATGTGATTGGCGGCAGAATCATAGATGGCATAAATCTGCAGGCAGAAAAATATGATTGGAGAATCGTGATATGAAGATGTTGCTTGTGCTGTTTGATAAGCAGGGGCAGATTCTGCTGTGCAGGAACCCATCGGGATATTCTGTTCCGACGAATGGGGCCGAGGTTGATGAGGGCTTTGGCTTTGGTTCACCACAGGAAGAAAACAGGTGGTTTTGGGAAAACTGCGGTCTGCTTGTATACCGGCGTTATATTTGCTTTTATAAGGATTATTGTGCCGCTGTATTTGAGCTGTATGGCGAATGTAATGTGGGAAAAGAGTTTATCTGGATGGACAGCGGCAGTTTAGATAAATTTATTGTGGGGAACAGCTTAACAGTCTTGCTGAAAGCTGTGGTGAAAAACTATAATTGCAGCAAAACAGTTCCCTGGGTAAATAAGGACGGATTTCAGCCTTATCTGAATTGGGCATTGAAGGCTGCAGGCAGTGACACTCAATTGACATACGGTAAAATAGAACAGATAAAAAATACTTATGTTTCAACGATTTTCCGATTCCAGGCAGGTGAGGAAATCTTCTATTTGAAGATTCCCGGCAAAACATATCTTAATGATGCTGTGCAGATAGAAAAATTTCTTGTAGTATTGCAGGGGTATACCAAAGAGGAGGCAGGACTATGAACGATAAGTTCTTTGATGTGAAAAAAGAGAAACAGGACAGGATAATTAATGCTTCCTTGAAGATGTTTGCGTTAAATGGCTACAGGCATGCCAGTACGGATGATATGGTGAGGGAGGCGGCTATCAGCAAAGGGCTGCTGTTCCATTATTTTGGAAGTAAGCTGGGGCTGTATGTGTTTTTGTATGATTACAGCACTAGATTTATGCTGTTGGAGTTTTCCAGGGAAATTAAGGCTGTGGATACGGATTTCTTTGTGCTGGCGGGGAAAATGGAGACTGCGCGGATGCGGGTGATGAAAATGTATCCCTACATGAGGCGTTTCCTGGATGCGGTGCAGAAGGAAGACTGTGCAGAGGCGGCGGAGGCCGTCCGGGAAATCCGGGAAAAATATCAGGAAAGCCTGAATAAATACATAAGACAGGCCGATTTTGACAGGTTTGTACCGAAGGCAAAACCGGAAATGGTGATGAAATGTGTGGAGTATACGCTGAACGGCCTGACGGAGGAATTCAGCGGCCGGGGCGGTTTGGAAACAGAGGCTCTGAAGAAAGAAATAGAGGATTATCTGCGGATGTTTGCCGCAGTGTTTCAATAAAGGAAAAACGATGGACAGAGAGGCCTTTTTAAAGATATTGACGCCATTGGATGTGCATGATACATATCGGGAGCTGTACTTTCGGAATCCGGCGGCTTTTGCGGTGCCGGTCAGGAGCTGGGAAGAGTTCTGCGGGCGTTATAATGAGCTGGAGGGGGAGGGAAAGACAAAGCTCCCTCCGGTGCCGCCCACGCCGATTGCGCCTGTTTTTTCGGAGGAGGAGTATTTTCCGCAGGAGGACTGGGGAGAGGTGAGCGTGATTGTAAACGCCCGCTACTGCCCGGCTTTTCTGCATGAGCTGGAGTTTATCAAAATTATTTATGTGTTCCGGGGAAGCTGCTTTTTTTATATTGACGGCAGGTGGATATCCATGACGGAAGGAAATGCCTGTATTGTGGCGCCGGGGGTGGAGCAGACCGTTTTTTCCTGTGCGGATGAGGATATTGTGCTGAATCTGCTGATTCGCAGGAGTACCTTTGCGGAGTCCTTCTGGGAGCTGCTGGAATCCAATGACGGCGGCGTGATTGCGGATTTTTTCTGGAAGATGCTTTATCATAAGCCGGGCGGGGAGGTGCTGCTTTTTAACAGCAGGCCGGATATGCTGCTGGAGGAGAGCGTGGTGGATCTCTATGAAGAAGCGCTGCTGCAGTCGGTGAAAAGCGGCCTGGTCATGAAGAGCATGATGATGGCCATATTTGCCTATATTCTCAGATGGAAGGAAAAGGACGTGGTATGGCTCAGAAAAAAGGAAAAGCACAGGGAGTATCCCCTGGCACAGTATCTGCTGTACATGAAGGAGCATATTGACGAGGTGTCTCTTGCTTCCCTGGCGGGGAATTTTTATGTGAGCGAGGGGTATCTGAGCCGGTATTTCCGCAGGGAAACGGGATTTACCTTCAGCCATCTCCTGCAGGAAATGAAGATGAAAAGGGCAGCGGAGCTGCTGATAAAGACGGAGTGCAATATAGAGAAGATTGTTGCGCTGATCGGGTATACGGATCAGAGTATTTTTTTCAGGAATTTTAAAGCAGCCTATGGGATGACGCCTCTTGTTTACAGGAAGAAAAAACGGCAGGCGGAATTCATGTATACATAAAACAGGGGGGAACGGTTTGCGGCTGAGTGAAGGTCTGGGAGAAGAGGAGCAGTTATATAAAAGCCTGTATGCAAGGTGCCCTGAGGTCTGGGAGGAGCCGGTGGAGGACTGGGCCGGGCTGGTGAGGCGGTGTCATAAGGCCGGAATAAACGATATTCCGAATGAAGCACCTTCCATGATGGGCAGCGTATTGACGGAGGATGATTTTTTCACAGAGAATTTCAAGGAGGTTGTCTGCTTTAATAACCTCAGGTATTGTCCGCCGTTTCTTCATAAGCTGGAGTTTATCAAGATTATTTATGTGTGGAGCGGAAGCGTGACCGTGTATCTGGATAATGTGAAATATGAGCTTTTATCGGGGAATTTCTGCATAATTACGCCGGGAATCCGGCATACGGTGTTTTCCAGGCACGATGAGGATGTGATCATCAATATCCTAATGCGCATCAGTTCCTTTGCCAATGCGTTTTCGGGGATCTTGATGGAACAGAATATCCTGGCTGATTTTTTCTGGAAAATCCTTTATACGAAGCACAGCAACCGGGTATTGATGTTTGGCTGCAATAATGATCCGAAGCTGGACCGGTGGGTGGAGAGGATGTTTGATGAGTCAGCGCGGCAGCAGGCGGCAAGCAACCTTCTGATGAAAAGCTATGCCATGATTTTCCTGGGTATCGTTATGAGGGAGCATCTGCCGCAGCTGCAGCTGAAGGAAGAGCTGACGGACGAGGTTTATGTGCTTCCCGCCATCATCCAGGCGATCAGGCAGAACCTGAAGAGTATTACGCTGGAGGAGCTGACAAGGCAGTTCGGTATGAGTGAGAGTGAATTAAAACGGTATATCGTCAGGGAAAGCGGCTATACCTACCGGTATCTGCTGCGGGATCTGCGGCTGAGAAGGGCAGTGGAGCTGCTGCGGAATACCAACCTGAGTATGGAGAGAATTATGGAGGAAACCGGGTACAGCAATATGAATAATTTTTACCGTAGCTTTAAGGAGCATTTCGGGCAGACGCCTCTGGAGTTCCGGAAAAATGGGGAAGAGATTTTGATTTGAGGGAAAAGACGGCTGGCAGGAGAAAGAAACGGCAGGAGAAAGAAACGGCAGGTAGGAGAAAACATCAGCAGGCGGTAATAACAGCAGTTCTTATACAGGAGAGCTGAAATAAACGCTTGGGAAAATATCATAAACTGTAATAAATTCAGACGGAGGAGCCGGTACGATCATTGGATTGTACCGGCTTTTTTCTGTACTGACGGGGCTTGGCTAAGAGAGGATGCCTGAAAGAGAATGGCCAAAAAAGGTCATATAAAACAAGTTTTGTGTAGAGTGATAAAGTAAGACGCTAAATATATAATAAAACCACACAAAACATACAAAACGGATCCAGATAAAAGGGGATTGTATTGTGAAATTATCAAGGAGGGAATGGAAATGGCTAAAAAATTGTCAGCAATAGTTTTGGCGGCAGCATTATCATTGTCATTATTGACAGGCTGCGGAAGCGGAAGTACGGATACCGCGGCTTCGGCGCCGGCCGAAACAAAGGGGACGGAGGGAAGCGCAGCAGCGGCGGAGGAGGGAAACGGTGAATTGATTCCCGTTACCTTCAGCAGGGCGCAGGACTCCCTGATGGAAACAGATATTTTTGCCAGGATGGAAGGCGCAACCTATGAGGATAATCTGTGGACGGATTTGATCGCGGAAAAGCTGGGATATGATGTGAAATACCTGTGGATCGCTTCCAGCGCGGAGCTTCAGACGCAGAAGTTCAATGCGGCTATGGCGGCGGGGACGATCCCGGATATCGTGTGTGTGAATAAGACCGATTTGAAGCAGCTTGTGGAAGCGGGCCTGGTAGTGGATATGAAGCCTTATTTTGATGAATATGCCAGTGATTTCGTGAAGGAGCTGATTGCAGCCGGCGGGGATGCGGCGATTCAGGCATGTACCTACGACGGCGTGCAGTACGGAATTCCTTATGTGGACTGTGATATTGAAACAGCGCAGATGCTCTGGCTGCGTCAGGACTGGATGGACGAGCTGGGACTGAAGGCGCCGGAAACGCTGGATGAATTAAGGGAAATTTTAAAAACCTTCAAGGAGCATGCCGGAAGCGGCGGCGTTGGGCTGGCTGTCAGCAACGATATTTACGGCAACAACTTTGACATTAAAGGCTGGTGCAATGCCTACGGCGCATATCCCAAATACTGGATCGACGACGGAAGCGGCAAGCTGGTTTACGGCAGTACGACCCCTGAAATGAAGGAAGCACTGGGAAGCCTGGCGGAGCTGTTCCAGGAGGGGCTGATTGATCCGGAATTTTATGTAAATGACAATGATAAGACCAAGGAAGCGCTTGTAAACGGAAAATGCGGGGCAATGTACGGTTATCATGCCGGTTCTCTGTGGCCTTTGCAGGATGTGGTGGATGCGGATCCCGAAGCAGACTGGCGTCCTTATAAGCTGCCTGTGAAAAATACGGGAGACAAAATCAGGCCCGGCATCCATATGTGTACGGCAAGCTGGTATGCGGTGAGCAAGGATTGTGCGCATCCGGAAGCGCTGGTGCAGATGCTGAACCTGTATTGTGAAAAGGTGCTTGATCCGGAACTGAATGAATATGCGGTATATGCAAATCCCGGCGATGGCCTGGAAGGCGTGTGGAGACTGACCCCGGTAACCATCAACAGCCCGAACAAGAACCAGGTAACAGCCAAGGCGATTGAAGAGCCTCTGAAAACAGGGGAACCCGGGGATCTGACCGGCGAGCAGTACAGTATGTGGGAGTACAGCTACAAGGCACAGAACGGCGATACCCAGCTGTGGGGCTGGAACAGGGTATTCGGTGCGGACGGTTCCCAGCAGCTGCTGATGAGCTATCAGAACGACAGCAACGTGGAATTGGTATATGATCAGTTCTTCGGCGCCCCCGGCGAGGTTATGACCACAAAGAAAACCACGCTGGATGATATGCTGGATCAGGTATTTATCAAAATTATTGCCGGACAGGAGCCGCTGGATTCCTTCGATTCCGTTGTGGAGCAGTGGAGCGCGGCAGGCGGACAGGATATGACTGATGAAGTAAATGAGTGGTATGCTTCCAGCAAATAAAAATGTGGTTTTCAGAAACAGTTTTTACATAAGATTTAAGTCGGAATAGGAAAAATGCAGACTTATTTCAGAACATCCGGGGCAGCAGAATATGCTGCCTCAAATGTTCCAGACGTTACAGGCGGGCTGTTTGCGCCGGTTACGTGCATGTCAGGAGGTAAGGAGAGGAGCAGTATGGCTTCAGGAAAGAAAAAGGTAAAAAATAAATATACATTTGCCATATTTAAAAGAGAACTGCCGCTGCATCTGATGCTGCTGCCGGGGTTGATTCTGGTGGCCGTGTTCAGCTATACGCCGATGGCGGGGCTTGTCATTGCATTCCAGAAATTCATACCCAGCAAGGGGATGTTCGGGGATCAGCAGTGGGTGGGGCTGGGAAATTTCAGCTATGTGTTCAGCCTTCCAGGCTTTAACCAGGCTTTGAAAAATACGATCGTTATCGCCTTCTGGAAAATCATACTGGGCCTGGCGGTGCCGATTGTTTTTGCCCTGATGTTAAATGAAGTTAACAGAAATGGCTTCAAAAGAACTGTGCAGACTGTGGTGTATCTGCCCTACTTTTTATCATGGGTGGTACTGGGCGGTATTTTCCTGGATATGCTTTCCCCCAGCAGCGGAATCATCAATCAGATCATTACGGCGCTGGGAGGAAAGAGTATTTTCTTCCTGGGGGATAACCGTTATTTCAAGCCTACACTGATCTTGACGGATATCTGGAAAAATTTCGGCTATGGAGCAATTGTTTATCTGGCGGCCATATTGGGAATCGATACGGATCTGTATGAGGCGGCGCAGATCGACGGGGCCAACCGCTGGAAGCAGGTGTGGCATGTGACGCTTCCGGGAATGCGCATGATTATTGTGCTGATGATGGTGCTCAGCCTGGGGAATGTGCTGAATGCGGGCTTCGATCAGATTTTTAACCTGTACAGCAAGGCCGTGTATGAATCAGGAGATATCCTGGATACCTTTGTATACCGTCTGGGCCTGATAGACGCGCAGTACGGGCCGGCGACCGCCGTGGGGCTGTTTAAATCGATCATTTCCACGATGTTTATTTCGGTTTCCTACTGGCTTGCCTACAGGTTTGCGGATTACCGGATTTTTTAGGGGAGGGAATCACAGTGAAAAAAATGACAAAGGGACGTATTGTCTTTCAAATTATCAATTATACGGTTCTGATTCTGTTGTCCGTCCTGTGCCTGTTTCCGCTGCTGAATATACTGGCCATGTCCTTTTCCAGCGCAACGGCGGTATCTGCGGGAAGGGTTTCCCTCTGGCCGGTGGAGTTTAATACCTATGCCTACAGCTATGTTATCGGAAAGCGGGATTTCTGGAATTCTCTGCTGAAATCCGTGGAAAGGGTATGTATCGGCGTACCTTTTTCCATGCTGATTACCATTCTGGTAGCCTATCCGCTGTCCAAGGAACGCACGCAGCTGAGGCTGAGAAGCTTTTATTCCTGGATTTTCTTTTTCACCATGCTGTTTTCCGGCGGGCTGATCCCGGGATATCTGCTGATACAGAACCTGCACCTGATGGATACCATCTGGGCGCTGATCCTGCCTATGGCGGTGCCGGTTTACAACATCGTGCTCATGCTGAATTTTTTCCGGGGTATTCCCCATGAGCTGGAGGAGGCTGCCCTGATTGACGGTGCAAACCAGTTCCAGACCTGTTTCCGGATTTATGTGCCCTGTGCCAAGCCGTCCATTGCGACGCTGACCCTGTTCTGTTTTATTACTCATTGGAACAGCTACTTTGATGGATTGATTTTTTCCAATTTCCCGGAAAGCTATCCGCTGGCTTCCTTCCTGTATACGGTGGTGGTGCAGCGGGATATGAGCCTTTTGAGCATGGAGCAGATCAGGGAGCTTTCGCTGGTGGATGACAGGACCATCCGCTGCGCGCAGATTTTTATTGCGCTGATTCCCATTATGCTGATTTATCCGTTTGCCCAGAAGTATTTTGTAAAGGGCATGACGGTGGGATCCGTGAAGGGCTGAGTGCTGCCGCCCGCAGCTATTGTTTCGTGGGAAAGCGCCGGGAACGGAGGAAAAAGGTGACTGTGAAGGTACGAAGCAGTTACGGAAACGGCGCAAAGGCAGCTGAAATGAGATTACATACCGGGAGAAGGATTTTATAATGAAGCTTACCAGACTTTTAACACAGAATTTAGATAATCCCATTGGCCTGGGATGTACAAAACCCTGCTTTTGCTATACCCTGCAGTCAGAGGAAAGGGGAAGCAGGCAGACTGCCTGTCAGATACTTGCCGCATCCTCACCGGAGCTTCTGGAGGAAGGACGGGCCGATCTGTGGGACAGCGGAAAAATGCAGGAAGAAAGAAATTATGCCATTCCCTATGAAGGCGCTCCGCTTGTGTCCAGGCAGGAGGTTTTCTGGAAGGCAAGGGTGTGGGATGAAAAAGGGAACGTTTCGCCGTGGAGCGGGCCTGCCTCTTTTGAAATGGGGCTGCTTGAGGAGAAGGACTGGAAAGCGGCCTGGATCGGCCAGGGGGATGATTTTACCGGAGATAAGTCAGCGGCGCCGGCCATTGTGGGCCGTTTTACGGTAAAGGCCCGGGGCCGGGTAAAAAAGGCGAGGCTCTATATCAGCGGCCTGGGGCTTTTTACGGCGGGCGTCAATGGAAAGCCGCTTTCCGAAAACCTGTTTGAGCCGGGGGAGAGTGAGTTTAACCGCAGGGTATATTATGTTACTTATGATATCCTCCCTTTTCTGCAAGAGGGGGAGAATGCGGTGGGCGTGGTTCTGGGAAATGGGCAGTATGTGAATTTTGCCGTGGATCCTGTGATGAAAAAAGGGGATGGAACCCTGTCGGAAAAGCATCGTTACCAGAAGGATGACACGATTTTTCTCAAGGACGGCATCTGCGGGAATAAGAAGCTGCTTGCCCAGGTGGAGCTGACCATGGAGGACGGAGCTGTGGTAATAGCGGCGGCCAGCAGCGAAGCCTGGAAAACAGGGGAAAGTCCTGTGACCTTTCAGAACTGGTACGGCGGAGAGGATTATGATGGGGTGAAGGCGCTTCAGATGAAGGGCTGGGATACGCCGGAGGCAGAGCTTAAGGGCTGGGGGAATGCGGCAGTCATGGAACCGCCCAAGGGAAAGCTGGCGGCAAGGGAATTCCTGCCCATACGTATCTGGGAAAGATGGACTGCCGCGAGTGTTGTCAGGCTTCCAGACGGTAACTGGCTGGTGGATATGGGGAAAAACAGCGCGGGTTTTGTCTGCCTGAGGCTGGAGAATACCCGGCCCTTTGCGGGGCAGAAAATTGAGCTGTATCCGGGGGAGGTGCTGAAGGCGGACGGCAGCGGTGTGGATCAGGCCTCCTGTACCCAGAGCTGCGATACGTTGTATCAGTGCAGGGTGATGGACAGCTATGTTGTGGCCGGAACCGGAAGCGAGCAGTGGCATCCGCATTTTTGCTATCATGGTTTTCAGTATGTGGAGGTGGCGGGATTCCCGGGCATTCCCACCGTGGAAAATTTTGAGGGCTGTGCGGTCAGGCTGATGAATGAAAAGCATTCGGATTTTGAAACGGATCAGGAGATACTGAATGCGGTGAACCGGATGACGGACCGTTCCATTGAGAGCAACATGATGTGCAGCTTTACGGATTGTCCGCAGATCGAAAAACTGGGATGGCTGGAAACAACGCAGCTGATGTTTTCTTCCATGGCGGCGGGATATGATATCCGCAGCTGGATTCCGAAAATCATGGATGATATGCAGGATGCGCAGGTAACGGAGGAGCTGCTTGGGGAAGCCCCCATGAAAAACGATCCGGAAAGCTATCCGGGCTTTGCGGTTGACCGTTTTGACAACAGGGAGACGGAGGAGGCGGGCTTTGTGCCGGGGATAGCGCCTGAATATTTCAGGATTGGACGTCTTTTTAAGGATCCCAACTGGGGCGGGGCCTGCGTGATGACACCCTGGTATTACTATATGGAATATGGCGACGAGGGAATCCTGCGGAAGAATTTCGGCATGATGAGGGGATATGTGGATCATCTGGAACGGCAGTCCGTGAACGGCGTGCTGAAGGGGTATGCCCATATGGGAGAGTGGGGACAGCTGAATGAGGAGACGCCCACTACGCTGGTGGCAACCTGCGCTTTTTATCTGCAGGCGGTGACGCTTTCCCGGATAGCCGGGATTCTGGAGGAGACGAAACTGCAGGAGCGTTACCGGAACCTGGCGGAGCGGATACGGAGCGGATTTTACGAGGATGGGGAGTGCTGGCGGCCGGAGGAGGAAAGCTATGGAAACGGCAGCCAGGCAAGCTTTGGCTGTGCATTGTTTTCCGGTATTGTGCCGCAGGAGAAGGAGGAGGCCGCGCTGCGCGGGCTTATGGCTGCGGTAACGGCGCGGGGCGATCATTTATCCTCCGGCGAGGTGGGATTAAAGCAGGTGTTTCATGCACTGGCCTCCCGTGGGGAAAATGATACGGTGTACCGTATGGTCATGAACCCTACAGCACCCAGCTACAGGCATCATGTGGATCAGGGCCTGACCACACTGCCGGAGTTCTGGAATTATACGGAGCTGTGGAATGGGCTGGGACGCTCCCGGAACCATGCGATGATGGGGCATGTGAAGGAATGGCTGTGCCGATTTGTGCTGGGAATTACGCCTGTTGAGCCAGGGTATGGCAGAGTGAGGATCCGGCCGTGGCTGAATGAGGAAATCAGCCGGGTGAAGGGGTCGGTATTCACCGTGCGCGGAAAAGTTAAAGTGGAATGCAGCAGACGGGACGGACAGGTTTTGATGGTAACTGTGATTCCTGTGGGAGCAAAAGCGGAGGTCTTTGTGCCCTTTGAAGAGGGGAAACGCTGTTTCCTGGACGGAGAGGAATTCCATGATTTTGTAAAAACGGGGGATGGGTATATCAGAATTGATGGGGTGCCTTCCGGGCGGTATGAATGGAGTGTCAGGTGACAACAGGGGAATGATGGATGCTGATTAATCCGGATAGCGGATACAGAGAGCGAAATTTGTTTGTAAGCCGGACTGTAGAACCTTGGCCTGTAATTTATAAAAAGAGCTGGGAGAAAGGAGGAGTTATGACCTTTCACGCCGGCTCTTTTTTGCTGTTACATTGGGAAGCTATATGTTTAACAGTTTCCCGCATGCCTCGGTCTTTGTTTGAACGGGTATTCTAATCGGTTAAAAGAATTCAGGATTCATAAACGGCATGATCAGTTCGGTCACTTCACCATCGGAATCAAGCCCCCAGTAAGCGCTGTAAATGCCGTCGCCCATACCGCTTGCGAACATGATGACATGGTGCCCTGTCCGGGGCAGCTGCCAGCTAAGGAAGCTGCCGCCCTGATTTTGTACATGGGGGAATTTTCGGCGACTTTCTTCAAAAAGCGCCGCAAAATAGTCGTCGTATCTGTTTTTCCCCGGATTTTCCTTGTGCCACTGTGCAAAAAAATCCCGGTATTCTTCCCCGATTTTTACGTCGGTACAGCATGCAAGGCCTGTATCCACACCGAAAAGCGTCCATACGCCCGGTTGTCCCAATTCCTCCGGTTTCTTACCCTTTGGCATGGCGATTTCATATCGGACGGCCGGACTGTCACTGACAATAAGCCTTGCCGCGGCAATCCGCAGACCGGCCAGTTCAGAATGTAAGACAGCCAATTCCAGCGGATAGCTCCCGGCAGGAACCTTTCTGTCCAGATAAGTCGCATATTCGCCGCCGAGATAAGCAAGCGGATCGGCCAGTACAACTTCTCCGGTGGGAAAATCGGCGTTCCCCGGGATAAAAGTTTCCAACCGGCCGCCGGTCTGAAACAGGCCCTGAAAAAATTCGGAAGGATAATTGTCCTGATTTAAGAACTTCAGATTTTTTTCAAACGCCAGCTGTACCGGGTGCTTCACCGGCTCCCGGATTTCTTTTCCGTCCCGCGTATCAAGAAAGTAGTTTCCCGACGGGTCGGAGCATAGCTCCAAGTCACTTCCCACGGGCATATAAAAAACATTTACAACCGCCGGTTCAATATTGGCGAGGGTGTTAAAATCCACAATCGTCATATTGTCGGGATTATCAACATATTCCTGGGTATCCGTGTCGCCCAGGGCAACCCAGCCGTTGCCGTATTCGCTGTTTTCCCGGAATAACCATTTCAGCTTTGAGGTGCCTTCCAGAATTGATTTGCTGACAATAGTCCCGCCGGCGCCGGTGATATATTGTTTCATTTCTTTGGGGGGCGGTTCGTTTTTCTTTTTGTTGAATAGTGCCATATTGATTCTCCTTTTATAAGTTTTAAATCAGGTTCTTATATTTCTTATTTATCATTTTAAACTGAATTATCAGACAAACGTTCCAGTGTTTTTGCCCGATCAAAGGCTAAGCGTAAAAAAGTTTCCGGAGGCAGGTTCTGATACCCTCCATTTTCAGCTTCTAATGCTATAGCGCCTTTGTAACCGGATTGCCTGATTTGACGCATAGTAGTCTGCCAGTCAATCGTACCGTCAAAAGGGATCAGGTGTTGATCTTCAATTCTGTTATTATCATGCAAATGAAGTGCCATCAGGCGGGAACCATATTGTGCCAGCAGATTACATTTCGGGTGCCAGTAGTGGTGGTGTCCGGTATCATAACAAAATCCGGCGCGCGGGGAGTCAATATTATCTAAGATATATTTTAAATATTCATATCTTCTCATATTTTCAAAAGCCACATATATATTATATTTTTCCGCCTTATCTATAATCCGTCTGATTCTGTCAAGACCAAGCGGATTATATGGCGGTACGTTATTCCCTGAGGAGGGATGCATGACTATCGTTGGTATTCCGTATTCTGCGCATTCGGTTATTAAATGTAAATAGTATTCTGTAAGATCATTCCCGACGATATTATCAAGCCAAATATTATTTATTCTTTTAAAGGGCGCATGGATATTTTCAACATACAGCCCGGACTTCCGTGCTAAATCCGGATTGCCGCGGTATTCTATGTCGCCAAAAGAATCGTCCCACCATAACATTACGCCGTCAAAACCAGCTTGCTTTATCCTTTTGAAGTTCTCGGACATTGACAGTTCGTAACCAAACCAACTAAAGGTTGTAATCATAGCATAGCCCCAATGTAAATTTTTTGATTAACCGACAGTGATATATTTAATCCTACGAGGATAATACAATTCTGTCAAATGTATTTGTGAGTTGGAAGAGTATGGCGGAATTATTGAATAAAATGTAATTGCCACCTCCAATACACTTTTGGTACAAAAAAGGATACATCAGCTTTCACGGCTTTTGTATCCTATTATTTGAGTTTCTATCAATTCCGACCGTCTTTGCCATCCAGTTGGTATTAATACGCTTCCGTTTATCACCGGATGACCAGTTCGTTATTGGTGATTTCGGAAACTTTATCAATATAATCAGTACTTATCATATGGCTGTTTTCATCCATGAGTGATGTTAAAGAATCTGCTGCATTTTCTACTTTATATGCAGCAAATTTATGATAGGATAATCGTATGCTTCGGGGAATTACCGGTTTTTCTTCTCCTCTATAGTTATTTTCCACCTTTTCTGAATATAATAAAATATTTGAGGAAGTAAGAATGTAAGGACTGTGTGTGGTGATTATTACCCGGCTGTCGGTGGCATTTACCATTAAAGCAATAAGGCTTATCATATCTTTTTGGGCTATAGGAAATAAGTGGGCTTCCTGTTGTCCGGAGGATCCATACATCAGCTTTACCCAATGATGTTCATCAAAATAAATTTTTTCACCGTCGCTGTCATTTACATAATCGGCTTTTAATATTTTTTTAATCAGTTCATATGCGTGGGTGACTGCTGAATTATTAATTTGTCCTTTCACTGTTTTTGTATAGTTCTGGACCATTTCTGGTATCTTTGTACCAAATTGGCTTTTTGTAGCTCTGATTAACTTTACAAATTCCTGCATGGTCAAATCCATTTCACTAACAGAGATATCATGCAGCTGTTCTGACATAGTAGCCAGCAGGCTTCTTCCTGCCGGAATATAAATGATTTCAGCTCCATTTTTAAAATGTCGTTGAAGGAGAAAAGGACATAACCATCTTTATTTAGGCAGATCTCTATTTTTTTTCATCAAACAAATAAGTGATACGGAACTTTTGCATATGCTTTGTAGTTCCAAAACACCCAATGAACTGCTTCGTCATTGATTGGGCCCAAATTTCGTATTAAAATTTTATAATTCATAATCTGCTCTTTCTGCACCTGTATTTGATTATTTATTCATTTTATACACCGGATCCGCCGGATACCCGCCCTTGAGCTTCTGCATTCCGCGCTGTACCGCGTCTTTGGAGGTCTTCCAGTCCGCGTCCTTGTTCCGGTAGTCGAATTTTTCGATGAGCCAGTCCACATCACCGGAAACGCGTTCCATATTTTCCTCCATCAGGCGGAATACCAGAGGATAAAAGTCCTTTTTTTCAGCATCACCCAGATGGGCGTCCGCATTCGCGCACAGATCTCCGAAATGATGGAGGCAGAAGCCCTTGCTGTTTTTCAGCTTTTCACGGAAGGCTTCGTCATTTTTATACAGGTAGAAAAAGGTATCCATGTAGCGTGCGTATTCCTTGGTGAAATAATCGCAGATATAGCAGGTTTTTTCCTTTTCCGCAACCCAGGAGGCGATGGCGTTGGCATCCGCGGGTCTGCCCTTCAGCTTATCCATCAGGGAGGTTTTGCCGGGAGTGAAGTGGGAGAACTGATCCTTCATTTCCGCAATGAGCTTCTTATAATGGGTCTTCAGAATCCAGCCGTTTCCTAGCGTGTTACCGTAATCGAACATTTTCTTGTAGTGCATGCGGCAGAAGCCGGCTTTGTCGGTGGCCTCCCTGGTATCGCTTTCCATATAAGAAGCGCAGGAGCCGAGAACATAGTCCATGATATCCTGCTCCACATTTCTTTCAATAAAGCAGAAGGGACATTCGTCCTCCGCATTCATGGCATCGTTGAGCGGGATGGTGTATAGTTTTTCTTTCATTAATCTTTCCTCCGGATATAGGTGTATGTTTGTTGCCTGTTGCAGTTTGGCTGCAGGCCAGGCTGCAGCGTCCGTCTGCGTCCGGTATTTCGGACGCTCTGTTTCTATTGTATCGGATTGGGGGGCAGAATACAATCACATATTCATGAAGGGTGTCCGTTCAATAAAAAAGAATATACAACCTGCCATTGAGGGTAAGTTCCCACAGGGCAGGCAGCGCATTCCTTTCTGTAAGGACGGATTTTTCTCTGAAACGTTGAATGTGCATATACAAAGTAAGTTTAGAAAATTTTAATTGGAAAATTTATAGGGAGGCTGTTAAACTGATAATACATCGGCGGCCGGAATTATGTGTAAGCCCTGTCGTCTGCCGGAACCAATAATGCCAATCTGCATTTACCTTACCACTATATTTCAATTCATTTTTTCTGTCCGAATCGGACGAAGATTTCATTCATTTATTAAAGATAACATACCTGTGTAAATACAGGGACAAAAATCAAGACAAAATGTAGGATACGGTTGCCCGATGTCGAATTAACAGCTATAATTATATGACAGGCAGGACTTTATACATAGCTTACGGAACGGAGGCTGTGTGAAAGGACACAAGAATAACGAAGAAGAGAAGGACGTAAAAGCTGTAACAGAGAATTCACGAAGAAGGAAAGCTGTACGCGAAAACACTCAAAAAGAGGCTGAATTACGGATTGAATTTCAGAAAGCAGCGGCGCAGCAGGAGGCTGGCGTACAAAGCAGCAGTGAACAGGCGGAGGGAAAGTCCGTCTGGCATCATGAGGATCTGGCCCTGAAGACAGCTGTCCAATATTTCGGTGAGGAGCTTATGCCGTTGTTGGGAATTAAAGGGAAAGCGGAGTATATCGCCCCTACCGAAATTGTAAAGCTTGAGGCCCGGGATCTGTATCAGGATTTTAATTATGCCATGAAGGAAAAATGCTGGGTGCATCTGAAAATCCTGCAGACATCGCAGGATTGTATAACTCAGCTGGAATTGGAAAAGATGCAGGCGGTTCTGTATACGTTTGCGGATAAATTCCTGACCGGAGATGAGTTAAATAATGTGAAAGAGGTGTTAGTAATGACGAAGCTTGGGCAGATGATTTTTAATGATGGCATTGAAGAAGGGCTTGAAAAAGGTATTCGTGCCTTAATTCTGGACAATCTGGAAGAAGGGGTAAGGGAAGAACGGATTCTTGAAAAACTCCAAAAACGGTTCTCCCTTACCCGGACGGAGGCAGCGGAAAAGCTGCGGGAATACAAAACACAATTATAAACAGCAGGAGCACACAGCAGGGAACTTTCCATCCTGTTTAAGCTGTTAGTTTTAACTATAACAAAAGATGTTTTTCGTAAAATTTACCGTTGTACACTCCTGCCGGATATGGTAGTATCTTAGGAAGAGTATTTTGGAGGAAAACAACAGGAGAGGAGACAAGAATTTGAGCACGAAAGAACAGAAAGTAAAAGTGGATGCGGATTATTCGCTGATGCCCGTTCCCAGACATGCCCGCCGGAATATCGTGACAATGTTCATGATCATGTTGGGGTTCACTTTTTTCTCAGCCAGTATGTGGACCGGACAGGAGCTGGGAATCGGACTTGATTTGAAAGGTTTCGTCGAAGCATTATTGCTGGGCGGCGCAATTCTTGGTATTTATACGGCACTACTGGCCTATGTTGGCTGTAAAACCGGATTATCCATGGATTTGCTGGCCCAGCATTCTTTTGGTAAAAAAGGCTCTTATCTGCCTTCCGCCCTCATCAGCTTCACACAGATAGGCTGGTTTGGCGTGGGCGTGGCCATGTTTGCCATTCCGGTTGCCAAACTGATTGCGCCGGACAAGCCGTGGGTGGTGCCGCTGCTGGTGGCCCTTGCGGGTATCTGCATGACCGGATCGGCCTTCTTCGGCATCCGGGCCATGACGATAGTAAGCTATATTTCCGTTCCCCTGATTGCCATGCTGGGAATTACGGCCATGATAATGGCGGTCCGCCAGGGAGATGCCTCCCTTGCTGAAAAATTTGCGGAAAGCCAGGGGCTTGGCGTCATCACCGGCGCGGGAATGGTTATCGGTTCCTTTGTCAGCGGCGGTACGGCAACTCCGAATTTTGCCAGATTTGCAAAGACGCCGAAAGCGGCTGTCTGGACCACTGCGATTGCCTTTTTCCTGGGAAACAGCCTGATGTTCTGCTTCGGTGCGTTCAGCGGCGTCTATGTGGGAGGCAACGATATTTTTGAGGTAATGATTGCCCTGAACCTCACCGTTTTCGCCATCATTGTCCTTGGCCTGAACATCTGGACTACCAATGACAATGCGCTTTATTCCGCGGGACTGGGGCTTTCCAATATCACGAAAATCAAGAAAAGCCCGCTGGTGCTCATTTCCGGCGCACTGGGAACCGTGGCCGCCATTTGGCTTTACAATAACTTTACGGGCTGGCTGAACATCCTTAACTGCACCCTGCCGCCTGTGGGCGCCATCCTGATTCTGGGTTATTTCTGCCATAAGGAGGATTATGACCAGGATAAGGAAAATACGCTGGAGGTGAACTGGTTTGCCATTGCCGGCGTAATCCTGGGAGCTGTTGTGGCGAATGTAGTCCCGGTGGGAATTGCATCCATCAACGGAATGGCCGTGGCGGTGGTCTGCTATCTTGTGGGTTTTGCGGCCGGCAGGAAAAAATAACTGTGAAGGCATTGCCAGCAGGAAAAGATAACAGTGAAGGTATCGCAGGCAGGAAAGGAAGAAAGTAAATGCTGATTAAGAATATTCATCTGGAAAACAGTGCGGAAACAACGGATATCAGAATAAACGACGGCGTGTTCGGGGAAATTGCGCCGTCCCTCCAGGCGCTGCCGGGAGAAGAGGTCATTGACGGAACCGGCAAAATGATTCTTCCGCCCTTTATTGAGTCCCATGTGCATCTGGATACCTGCCTGACGGCAGGAGATCCGGTCTGGAATATGTCCGGGACCTTATTTGAAGGCATTGAATGCTGGAGCAAACGGAAGGAAAAGCTGACGAAGCAGGATGTGAAGGAGCGGGCCGGAAGGGCCATCCGCATGCAGGCTGCAAACGGCGTGCAGTTCGTCCGCACCCATGTGGATGTGACGGATCCCAAGCTGGTGGCCATGGAAGCCATGCTGGAGCTGAGGGAAGAGCTGAAAAATGAGGTTACCGTCCAGATTGTTGCCTTTCCCCAGGAGGGAATTTTAAGCTATCCCAACGGTAAAGCGCTGATGGAAAATGCTGTGAAGATGGGAGCCGACTGTGTGGGAGCCATTCCCCATTTTGAGTTTACAAGGGAATACAGTGTGGAATCCCTGAATTTTGCCATGGATCTTGCATACCGCTATGACAGGCTGGTGGATGTGCACTGCGATGAAATCGACGACGAAGCGTCCAGGGGGCTGGAGACGCTGGCGGCAAGGGCCTATGAAATGGAAATGTTCGATAAGGTGACGGCCAGCCACACCACCGCCATGCATTCCTACAATAATGCCTATGTGAACCGCCTGATGAGGCTGCTGAAAATGAGCCGCATCAACTTTGTGGCCAATCCGCTGGTGAATACGCATCTGCAGGGCCGCACGGATACTTATCCCAAACGACGCGGCGTAACGAGGGTGAAGGAGCTGCTGGAGGCCGGGCTGAACGTTTCCTTCGGCCATGACGATATTTTCGACCCCTGGTATCCGCTGGGAACCGGAAATATGCGGGATACCGTATTCATGGGCCTGCATGTATGCCAGATGATGGGATATCAGGATATCTGCGATTCCTATAAGCTTATCACCTACAACGCCGCCAAAACCCTCCATCTGGGAGAAACCTACGGCATCCGGGAAAAGAATCCCGCGGATTTCATCATCCTGAACGCGGATAATTTTTACGATGCCCTGAACAAAAAAAGCGAGGTGCTCTATTCCTTCCGGGGCGGGAAAATGCTTGCCAAAACCGTACCGGCGCAGACGGAGATCTGTTTCTAGCCGTCGTCTGTCATCTGAATTTGTCAAAAAGCCGAAAGGCTTTTAAATAACCTGTTTAATACTATACTTATGAGGAGGATTAAAAAAATGGGTGAAAGAACCAAGAAGCAAAAGCTGATTCTCGGCATTCAGCATACCCTTGCCATGTTCGGCGCCACGGTGCTGGTTCCGGCATTGACAGGGCTGAATACGTCAATCACACTGTTTTGTGCCGGACTCGGCACGCTGCTGTTCCACTGGGTAACGAAGAAAAAGGTGCCCGTATTCCTGGGCTCCAGTTTTGCCTTTATGGCAGGAATCATGGCAATTATCGGGGACTCCCGTATGGGGGATCCGGATTTTATGGAGAAGCTGGCCTCGGTCAAGGGCGCGCTTATCATTGCCGGCCTGGTATATGTGCTGTTTGCCGGCCTGATCAAGATTTTCGGCTATGAAAAGGTGAACAAGCTGCTGCCCCCTATCGTGACCGGCCCGATTATCATTGTTATCGGCCTGCGTCTGAGCGGCACCGCCATCAACAGCGCTTTTTATTACAACGGAGAATTCAGCCTGAAATCCGTGCTGGTTACGGTGGTAATTCTGACTGTGGTCATCTGTGTATCCATTTTTGCAAAAGGGATTTTCAACCTGATGCCGATTCTGTTTGCCATTATCGCAGGCTACCTTGTCTGCCTGCCGCTTGGCTTCTGCGATTTTACCGCAGTGAGAGAGGCTCACTTCCTTTCCTTTATGGATAAGGACATTGTGGCGCAGCTGCTGTGCATACCTCAGTTCAAGCTGGACGCCATCCTCGCCATTGCCCCCATCGCACTGGTTACGATGATTGAGCATGTGGGCGACATCACCACCAACGGCGCCGTGGTAGGCAAGAACTTCATGGTGGATCCGGGCGTTCACAGAACGATTCTGGGCGACGGCCTTGCAACTGCGCTGGCAGGCCTTCTGGGCGGCCCTGCTAACACAACCTATGGAGAAAATACGGGCGTTCTGGCCGTAACCAAGGTATACGATCCTTCCGTTATCCGTATCGCGGCTGTGTTTGCCATGATTCTGGGTATCTTCGGAAAATTCGGCGGATTTATCACAAGCATCCCGTCACCCGTTACCGGCGGCATCAGCATCGTGCTTTACGGTATGATTTCCGCAGTGGGCGTGCGTATCCTGATTAATTCCAGGCTGAACTTCGGCAACAGCCGCAACCTGCTGGTGGCCGCTATCATCCTGGTTCTGGGAATCGGCTGCGACAGCATTCCCGTATACGGCGCGGTTACCATTTCCGGCCTGGCGCTGGCAGCGGTTGTTGGCATCATTCTGGCATTCATCCTTCCTGAAGGGGACGACAGCGTGCTGAACTGACCTGCATAATTTACAGGTTATAGGTAACAGCTCAGAACGGCAGAGCCATGAAAGAAGATATCCGGCCTGGACTGTTACATTTCCAAAATAAAAAGACGTCTGAGTACTTCCGTATAGCGGCAGCATTCAGACGTCTTTTTTTCCTTACAGGCGGCGGATACAGGCGGAACCGGTGAATAGCGGCGGGAACGGCAGATAAGTAACGATAGCCCGGCCTGCAGCCTGCCAATTCGCCGCTCCGCTAATCCGATCCGTCAATCCGTCTGTGTAGTAATCCTGATATCCCCGGAGCTGCATTTGATTCGCACCCAGTTGTCAAATTCTTTGTCAAAGGTATAATAGGTATCGCCCAGGTCATGTTTATTTATCCTGATATTCCCGTAATCTGTCTTTAAATCATAACCGAAGGAATCCGTAAGCTGCGTTACAAGCTCCACACTGCCATAATCCGATTTAATATCCAGATTTTTGAAAAGGAAGCCTTCTGCTTTCATGTCCCCGCTGCTCAGAGTGAGTCTGGCATTTTCAGAGGTGATACCGTTCAAATCCACATTGCCGTAATCACTGTCCACAGTGAGCGCCCCGGTGGAGGACTGCTGCATTTTCAGCGTTCCGCTGCTTAAGAAGAGTGTGGTATTACCTGAGATTTCCGAGTTTTTCAGAATGCAGTCGCCATAGTCATCGGAAAGCTTCAGACTTTCCGCCTTCAGGTTATCCGCGGTAAACTTCCCGGAGCTTAGGCTGAAATCCGCGCTGGTACAGGTGATATCCGTAAGACGCGCGTCGCCGTAATCATTATCTATTGTAAGCTGGCCCGTTTTCAGCCCGGACAGCTCCGTTTTCCCGGAGGAGGTGGACACATACACTGTGTCAAGCTGCGTATTTTCCGGAATATATACTGTGAGATATTCTCTGGAGCTGTTCCAGCTGTTGTATACAGTGCCGGAAAAACTGCTGCCGAAAAGGAAAAAACGGTTATTACCGTAGTTATGCGGAGGCTGGCTTATGGTCAGGCAGCCGTTTTTCACGCTGATAACAGGCTTCTCCCATGCGGTCAGTTCATATTCCAGAGAAAAATGATCCGATTCTTCAATGGTAATATCAGCATAATCCATCCGGATATCTATCCGTGTGAATGGCTCCAGCTGATCGATTTTATCCGTCTGCACGGAGGGACCGTTGGGCTGGTTGCTTACCAGGGGGGAATAGACCACAAGCCCGTTTCCCGGTTCATAGCCCACGCCGGTCACAGCGCCTCCCAGAAGGCGTCCCGTCAGGGCCAGAAGCATCCCCACCCCGCACAGGATCCCACACACTATAAAAAATGTTTTACGCTTGCTCATTTCGTTCCCCCTTCTTTTTCAGGATACGGCCAAAGAGCCGGGCCATTCCGATAATTGTCCATTTACATGCCAGAACTATGCCATATACAGCTATCAGCCCAAAGCCCGTAAAGAAAAGGCCCATGCCAAAGCAGGTCATTGCAGCTGCGGGTGCGGATAGGAGCACTGTAAAGCCTGCGGCGAAGATCACCGGGCCAAGGACTGCCACACACAGCGCGAGTAAAACAAATGCAGCCAGCATGAGAAGTATGCACAACAGGCACAGCAGCACAAGCGCCAGAAGCAGCAGGGCGAACGGCAGCGCCACCGGCACCGCGCAGATGGCAAGAATTCCGATCCACAGTGCGTTCATATTTTTCCTGATTCCTTTATGCGGTACGGAAGTCTTGTCAATTGCCATATTGGTGATAATCTGTTCGGCAGCGTTTTCCGGGCTCCCCAGATCCTCTATGGCCTGCTGTTCCCGCTCCGGCCCCGCTTCATCAAAATATTCCTGAAAATATGCCATGGCCTCCCGGTAACTGTCGCCGGGCAGAATGCGGAGCCGCTTTTCCAGGGCATTCATGTATTCGGTTCTGTTCACTGTTTTTCACCTCCATGGGCAATTTCATATATAGCATTCACATAAAGGCGCCACTCATTTTCAAGATACTGACAGACACCCCGGCCCTCCGGCGTAATCTGGTAATATCTCCGGTTGCGCCCCTGATACTGCTGATCATAGGTTACCACCAGACCGTTTCCCTGCAGCCGCTTCAGAATCGGATACAGCGTGGAATCCTTTGTATTGGTAACAGTTTTCAGCTGCTGGCTGATTTCATACCCATAGCTGTCCCTTTTGCATAATACAGACAAAATCAGATATTCCAGCTGCGGCGTGCTGAGAGGATAAATCATATGACCCCTCCTTCCCCTTTATATATTATCTTATTGTATATATACTAATTTTATATATTATATTACGTATAATATATGCGGTCAACATTAATAAGAAATTATTAAGTATCTTTTTTTACAGTGCAGGCAGGCCTGCGGCATCATAAACGACCACGAACGGGGATGTTTCCTCTATAAAAAGATCATAGACACCCATCCCATGCTTACAAACTCACAGACGGCTGATTTTTTCCTTTACCCGGCAGACATATTCCTGTCCTGTATTTCATAAGGTTTATTAGAGCATGTCTGAAAAATCACCGCACCCCTCCGGCCGGATGCGCGGACGCTTCAGACAGGCATCAGGACAAGATAAAGGAGTGGGAACGTGTTTGAGTCAAAAAGCATTCAGGAAACATGCATACAGCTGGACAGCGATATAGACAAAGGACTGACGGAAAAGGAAGCGGCGAGGCGATACCAGGAATATGGAAAAAATGAGTTGAAGGAACCGCGGAAGAAAACTGTGATTGAATCCTTCCTGGAGCAGCTTAACGATCCGCTGATCTATGTGCTGCTTGCAGCGGCCATCATTTCCCTCCTGCTTCATGAGGTGAGCGACGCGGTGATCATAGCCATTGTGGTATTCATGAATGCCATAGTGGGGATGATTCAGGAGGGAAAGGCACAGAAGGCCCTGGATTCCCTGAAAAAGCTGACAAGTCCCAGGGCCTACGTGATAAGGGAAGGGAAGGAGCGGGAGATTCCGGCGTCACAGCTGGTGGTGGGCGATATTGTCTGCCTTGACGCAGGCTGCCAGGTGCCCGCGGATCTACGCCTGACCAGAACAAGCAGCCTGAAGGTGGAGGAATCGGCGCTTACCGGGGAGTCCCTGCCTATTGAAAAGGACGCAGCCTTCATCGCCAGGGGTGCAGCCGCCTTCGGACGCAGCTCACAGTCCGGGAAAATGTCCGATCTGGCGGCAGCGGATTCCGGCCTGACGGCTGCGGGTAAACGGGAAGCAAAAGTACAGAAGGAGATGCACATTCCCCTGGGAGACCGGTATAACATGGCCTACATGTCCACCATTGTGACTTATGGAAGAGGAGAGGGGATCGTTACCGCCACAGGCATGGATACGGAAATTGGGAAAATCGCCTCCCTCATCAACGAAAGCCATGAGGATATCACACCCCTGCAGAAGCGTCTTGGAGAACTGGGAAAGATTTTGAGCCTGCTTTCCCTGCTTTTATGCGCGGCGCTGTTCCTGATAGCGCTGATTCAGAAGAGAAATATGATTGAAATGCTCATCACCGCCATATCCCTAGCGGTTGCGGCGGTGCCGGAGGGGCTTCCCGCGGTGGTCACCATCTGCCTGGCCCTGAGCGTTACCAAAATGGTGAAGGTGCATACCATAGTCAGAAAACTCCCCTCGGTGGAAACCCTGGGCGCGGTCAGCGTTGTATGCTCGGATAAAACAGGCACGCTGACCCAGAATAAAATGACGGTGGAAACCTGCTTTACCAACCAGAAAATGGTGGGGAAAAAGGAGCTGGCCCGGGAAGAATACCGGGAATTTTTAAAGGGCATGACCCTGTGCAACGACGCCGTGCTGGAAGGCGGGGAACGAATCGGGGATCCCACGGAGCTGGCGCTTCTGGATTTGTCCGCGCGCTACGGCCTGCACCGGCAGGCCCTGGAAAAGGAATATCCGAGAACCAGGGAGCTTGCCTTTGACTCCACACGCAAGATGATGTCCACCTTCCATCAGCGGGGAAACCAGACGGTTACCTATACGAAGGGCGCGCCGGATGAAATCCTGAAAAAATGCACCGGCGTCCTGCTGTACGGAAAGCCTGTGCCCATATCGGACCAGCAGAGAAGGCAGATAAAAAAAGCGGTGGAGGAAATGTCCTCCCAGGCGCTGCGTACCCTTGCCGTAGCCATGCGCACCGGCGGCAGCGGCCCGGTGGAAGCGGAGCTTACGTTTGTGGGGATGGTGGGAATGAAGGATCCGGCCCGTCCGGAAGCGGCGAATGCCGTGGAACGGTTCCGGGATGCCGGCGTCACAACGGTGATGATAACCGGGGATCATGTGGATACGGCCTTTGCCATAGGAAAGCAGCTGGGGATAGTGAGCCGCCCGGAGCAGTGCATGACAGGGGAGGAGGTATCGCATCTGCCGGAGGAACGTTTTCTGAAGAAGCTGGATCAGGTGCGGGTGTTTGCCAGGGTGTCGCCGGAGCATAAGGTGAGGATTGTAAAGGGTTTTAAGGAAAAGGGAAATATCGTGGCCATGACCGGAGACGGCGTAAACGACGCTCCCTCCCTGAAGGCCGCGGATATCGGGATTGCCATGGGAATGACAGGGACAGATGTGGCAAAGCAGGCCTCTGACATCATCCTTACGGACGATAATTTTGCCACGATAGAAAAGGCGATTGTGGAGGGCAGAGGGGTGTATGAGAACATCAAAAAATCCGTGATATTCCTCCTTTCCTCCAATCTGGGCGAAATCATGACCATGTTCTTAGCGGTGCTGTGCGGCCTGGCCTCCCCCTTGAAATCCAGCCACATCCTGTGGATTAACCTGATTACAGATTCCCTTCCCGCGCTGGCGCTGGGGGTGGACGACAATGATGAGGAAAGCCTGATGCGCCGGCCGCCCCGGGATCCGAAGGAAAGCCTTTTCGCAGGCGGCGGCCTGGCCTGTACCTGTTTTTACGGACTGCTGATTGCGGGAATCAGCCTGACGGCATTTTTTACCATTCCCTATGCTGTAATTCTTGAAAAACAGATTCCGCTGACCATCAATAATTTTGCCACGGTGCTTTCCCATGAAGCTATCCTGAACCGGGCGCAGACCTATGCCTTCACGGTTCTTGGCATGTCGCAGCTGTTCCATGCGGTGGGAATGCGGGATATGCGAAAGTCCATATTCCGGATGAACCACTTTAACAACAAGCTGATGATAGCGGCCTGTGTGATTGGATTCCTGCTGCAGTTTGCTGTGACGGAAATACCGTTCCTGACGGCGGCGTTCGGAACCGCGCATCTGTCCCTGCGGGAATGGCTGCGTCTTGGCATCCTGGCGGCCTTCCCGCTGCTGGCCCATGAGCTGATGATCCTTTTTTCCTTTGACTTTGTAAAAAAAGGGAACCGGAAGCACAAGCTGCAGGCCAATACCGTTTCGGAATCATAACAGGCGGCTGCCCGGGACGGCGGAAATAAGAACAGACTGAATAAACCGGCCGGAATCCGGCCAGGCTTTATCAGTCTGTTTTTTTAAAACTTTATTCTGGCCTGTACAGCCTTTCCAACATATCTGCGATCAGCTTGGTATCGTAATCATTTAACAGGCGGATATACTGAATGGCCCTTTGCTGCTGGGCCGAAGTATGTTCCGTATCGTTAAAAAATTCCATGGGAGTAATGTTGAAATAATCGCATATGTAAAGAAATTCTGTCATGGAAGGCAGAGCCCGGCCGGAGGCAATGCTGTGAATATAGCTTGTACTGTGCCCGAGTTCAATGCTCATTTTTCTCTCTGCAACGTCTTTTTGGAGCCGAAGCTCGGTTATCCGATCCCGAATAAATTGTTCTTCCATGAAATCCGCCTCCCTCCATGTGATAATCATAATATACAATTGTTATAATTACGAATATTTATAGCGTCTGTTATTGTTGAAACGTACGCTGGAATCGTCTATAATGAAGTAGCAGATGCACATAACAGACGTCTGCCGACAGGAGAAAATAATAAATGAATAAAAAAAGTATTTATCGGAAGGTGGCAAAGGAGTATGGGGTAAGCGTCCAGGAAGTAAAACAGGAAATGCAGGCAGCGTTGGAGCATACATACAAAAATACGCCAAATGACGGAATTACCGGAGCGTGGCAGAACAAGGTGCCGAAAAAAGGGGAAATTCCCACCCCGGATGAACTGCTTCGGTATGCGCAGAGGGAATTTTTATGGAAGGAAAACGGAAAGGGTTAAACCGGCTTACCGGCAGTTTTTAAAATGAACATAGTACACAGCAAATAAGAAGCCCCCACAAAAAACTGTGGAGGCTTCTTATTCTTATGAGGGGGGAGATAGTTTAACAAAACTTGTGAGTTATTGTTTCTCTATCTGTTATTTATGATACAGGAAAAGTGTGTCCTAAGTGTGACGCAAATCAAAAAATCTTATAAAAAGTATGAAGGATTTCTTTCCGAAATATAAAAAGAAAGCTTTTGGGGAGACTGTTTAATGAAAATAAAAATAAATAACTGACTTACTATTTACAAAAAGTCAGTCAGTTGCTATAATACACAAAAAGGCGGCAGAACAGCCAATAAAAGGCAGGTGACAGAATGCGGGTAACGAAGGAACCGGAAATACGCCGGGCGGAGCTGATAGAAGCGGCCCGGCAGCTGTTTGACAAAAACGGAATCAAAAATACACAGGTCAGCCAGATTGTGGAAAAGGTAGGCGTTGCCAAGGGACTTTTTTACTATTATTTTAAATCCAAGGATGAAATAGTTAATGAGGTTGTGGATTTGGTAATGTCGGAGCTTAAGGAAGCCTCCCTGAAAATCCTGGCGGATACGCAGCTTACTTTTTATCAGAAAACGTCGGAATTCGTTGCGCTTTATATGCACATGATTGACCAGTTTTCAGGAGATGAGGAAGAGAATCTGGACAGCATGCTGGAAATCATTTCCCATAACCCCATCGCCCAGGATGCCAATGAGCTTCTGCAGGCACAGCTGGAATGGCTGATCCGGCAGGGGGTCAGGGAAGGGCATCTGACCATTGCGTATCCTGAAGAAACCGTCAGAGTCCTGATTTTCGGACTGCTGGCTCAGTCCAGGAAGCGGCTTCTTTCCATGGAACAGGTGATTACGATCGTAGAGCAGACCATGCATCTGCCGGCCGGGTCACTGAAAGACGAGATGGTTTGGCAAAAGGAGCACAGGGCTTTGAACGGACCGCAGTAAAAAGAGAACGGAAAACCAGGAGGGAAATCCTCTGCTCGCAGAGGGCTCGCATTTTCCTTCGGAAAACAAGGAGGAAAATCCTCTGCTCGCATAGAGCTCGCATTTTCCTTCGGAAAACAAGGAGGAAAATCCTCTGCTCGCGTAGAGCTCGCATTTTCCTTCGGAAAACTAGGAGGATTGAAAATGGCTCAGTATAGTAAACCATTGGATGAAGTAATAAGTGAACTGCACAGCAGCCGGTCGGAAGGGCTGTCGGGCGCGCAGGCTGAGGAGAGGCTTGCGCAGTACGGACCTAACCGGCTGCGGGCTAAGAAGAAGAAAAGCAATCTGCAGAGATTTCTGGAGCAGTTCAAGGATGTGATGATACTCATATTGATTGCTGCGGCAGTCGTTTCTTTTATCGTTGCTTGCAACGGCCATGATACATCGGAATTTTTTGAACCGCTGCTGATTCTGGTAATCGTGATTCTGAACGCCGTTATGGGCATGGTGCAGGAAAGCAAGGCGGAAAAAGCCATGGAAGCGCTGCAGAGTATGTCGGCGCCCCATGCAAGGGTTATCCGTGACGGGAAAGAGCTGCTCATTGACGCCGATAAGGTGGTTCCCGGCGACATTATACTGGTGGAAGCAGGCGACAATATCCCTGCGGATGCCAGGCTGATTGAATCGGCCAGCCTGAAATCGGAGGAATCGGCGCTCACCGGAGAATCCGTGCCCAGTGAAAAGGATGCATCTCTTCAAATAGAAGAAAAAGCGCCTCTGGGAGATCGGGCCAACATGATTTATTCCGGCTGCAGCGTGGCCTACGGACGCGGCAGAGCTATCGTTACGGCCACTGGGATGCAGACGGAAATGGGACATATCGCAGGGCTTCTGGAGGGCGAGTCGGATACCCAGACACCCTTGCAGCAGAAGCTGGCGCAGCTGGGCAAATACCTGGGCTTTCTGGCGATTGCCGTATGTGCGGTCATTTTTGTCATTGGCCTGATTGACGGCATGGCCGTGATGGAAATTTTCATGACAGCCGTATCCCTTGCCGTATCAGCGATTCCGGAAGGGCTTCCGGCGATTGTTACCATCGTGCTTTCCATCGGCGTGCAGCGTATGGTGAAGCAGAATGCCATCATCCGCAGGCTTCCCGCCGTGGAAACGCTGGGCAGCGCCTCTGTTATCTGCTCGGATAAGACCGGTACGCTGACCCAGAACCGCATGACCCTGGTGAAGGCCTATGATGCGGCAGAGAATCTGATGGAGGACATTTCCGATGAGGATACGCCTGCCATCCGCAGGCTGCTGCAGTATGCTTCCCTTTGCTGCGACGGTTCAGTGATTGTCAAGGACGGAGAAGTACAGCATATTGGGGATCCCACGGAAACCTCCATTGTATATGCCGCCATGAGAAACGGCAGTCCCAAGGAAACCCTGACCAGGGAATATCCCAGACTGACGGAGCTGCCCTTTGATTCCGACCGTAAGCTGATGACCGTTGTCTGCAGAATCGATGGGAAAAATGTGGTCATCACCAAGGGCGCCTTTGATTCCATGCTGCCCATCTGCACCACAGGCGATATGAAAAAGGCGCAGGAGCTGGTTGACTCCATGAGCTCCAACGCCCTCCGCGTCCTGGCAGTGGGCTATAAGGAAATCGACAGTGTGCCTGAAAATCCTACCATTGAAGAACTGGAAAGCAATCTTACCTTTATGGGGCTTGTGGGCATGATCGATCCGCCCCGCCCGGAGGTACGCGATGCGGTGGCTGTCTGCCGGAAGGCCGGCATTAAGCCTGTTATGATAACCGGCGACCATGTGGTGACGGCTTCCGCCATTGCAAAGGATCTGGGAATTATGGAGGAAGGCGACGAAGCCATTACCGGCGCACAGCTGGCGCAGATGAGCGAAGAAGAATTGAACCGGAAGGTACGCCATATATCCGTATACGCCAGAGTTTCTCCGGAGGATAAGATCCGCATCGTCAAGGCCTGGCAGGCACAGGGCGAAATCGTTTCCATGACGGGAGACGGCGTAAACGATGCGCCCGCGCTGAAGGCGGCGGATATCGGCTGCGCCATGGGCATAACAGGTACGGACGTGGCAAAGGGCGCGGCGGATATGACGCTGACAGATGATAATTTTACCACCATCGTTTCCGCAGTGAAGGAAGGCCGGGGGATTTACGGCAATATCAAGCACGCGGTGGCGTTCCTGCTGGGAACGAACATCGGCGAGGTGCTGACGGTATTTTTATCCATGCTGTTCTGGAAGCAGAGCCCGCTGCTTTCCATGCAGCTTCTGTGGATCAACCTGGTAACAGACAGCCTGCCCGCCATTGCGCTGGGTATGGAAGCTGTGCCTGATGATGTGATGGAGAAGAAGCCCAAGCCGAAGAATGAAGGCATTTTTGCCCATGGGCTGGGCGTGCGGATCGTTCTGCAGGGCGCCATGTTCGCTGCCCTGACGCTGTTTGGCTTCTGGCTGGGATGGAATGAAACGGGCACGGTGGAAGCGGGCCGTACCATGGCTTTCATGGTGCTGGCATCCACACAGGTGTTCCATGCCTTTAATATGCGATCCAGCCATTCGCTGTTTAAGACCGGATTTTTTACCAATAAGTATTTAAACGGCGCGGCTGCCCTGTCGCTGGTGCTGATTGCACTGATTACCTTTGTGCCCCCGCTGGCGCTGGTTTTCGGCCTGACTGCACTGCCCGGGCATCTGTATTTGACGGCCCTCGGCCTGGCACTGGTGCCGGTGGTGGTGCTGGAAATCGCCAAGGCGGCGGGGATGATTGCGCATCATCAGTAAGCAAGAGATGGAAATTTTTGCAAAATATATGGAGAAAACAGTCCTGTCACGGATGTGGACTGTTTTCTCCATTTTTTTATGCCCGGAAGTAACACAATATCCATGTTAAAAAAGCGATCTTCCATGCTGGAATCAGTTAACAGATTGCAGGAGACCTAAAAACAGGGTATAATCTTTTAGAGAGAAAGAGCGGATCCTAGTATGAACAGACCTTTACCAATCGGGATTGAAGATTTTAAAAAGTTACGGGACAATGACTTTTACTATGTAGATAAATCGATGTTTATAAAAGAACTGCTGGATAACAGAAGCGGGGGCAGTCTGGTTATGCGCCCACGCAGATTTGGAAAAAACTTAGGCCTCAGCATGCTGAAATACTAATTTGAAAAAGCTTTTGATGAAGCAGGCAGTCAAATAGACAAAAAGGTGGCGGATACCTATGCCAAATTGGAAGAAAAGGCGGAAGAGGCTTTAAAGCAGATAGAAGAAAAACAGTATGATGCGGAGCTTCGTCTGGAAGGATACCATACCTTTGTGAAATATGAGATTGCTTTTTATAAGAAGCTCTGTAAAGTGATTAGTAAATATTAAAAAAGGAATTGAGCTATGGAAATCCAGGGCCTGTAGTTACATCCTTGAAAGTTAACCAGCTGGCCGATAGCTGGACAAGTTGTGGATTGGGGGTAAACCAACATGAATGCAAAGTTGAAATTCTTTGGGAAAAGTTATAATACAGGAGGTACCAATGTTTGACTCTGACACTGATTAAGCCCTTTTATATCCACCTGTTTTTCACCATCCTCTGGTTCCTCTTCATGACCTGGCTGTCGCACCAGGACGGCGAACACACCAGCAGAACAAGCCTGGAACTGGCAAACCATATGAAGCACTGGTTCCCGGTCAGGGATATCGGCAAACTCAACCAGCAGCTGAGAAGAGCGGCCCACGTGATTCTCTTTGCCGTTTTCACAATACTCCTGACCGGAACCCTGCACTCGGCCAATGTATCAACAGCCGCCATGGCAGCGGGGCTGATCCTGGCAGTCTTCTGGGGATGGGCGGATGAGGCGACCAAACCGATGATTCAGGGCCGCCATTTTTCCTGGTTTGATGTCCGCCTGAACTGGATGGGAACCGGAATCGGCATCCTGGCCGGAATTCTTCTTTACAGATGATTTTTCCAAAGTCCTCCGGCCGGATCCACTTTCCCGCATCTATTTCTTCTTGACCTTATTCAACTCCGCATTCACCACCTGCAGGGCATTTTCCGGTACATTATCACCCATGCCCATTCCGGTCATCATTTCCATCAGCCCTTCCACGCTTTTTTCGCCCATCATCCCCATCATGCTCTTCTTCAGCTTCATCCCGGTCATGGCATAAAGAGCGCCGGCCAGCACAGCTGCGGCGTCCTCCTGGTCCAGAACCTCCTTCACCGTGTCCTTTATGGAAAAGAACCCTTCCGGAAATTCCATAGCCGCATTGGCATCCACAGCCGCAGCCTCGTCAAACCAGTTAGCGGCGCCCTCCATATCGTCTTCATCCTCTTCCACAGGAAGCGTATAGATTTCAGGCTTTGTCTCCACCTTTTCCAGCGTCATAGTATCGGAACACTCGCCCGTACAGGCGGTCAGGCAGGTAAAACCGTCAAAAAGAGGGACCTGCTCAAACAAAAATACCTTATCACCCTTCAAGGTCTGATATAACTCCCCGTTTACATACAGGCTCACTTCCGGCTGATTGGAATACACCTTCACGCGGGTACTTCCGCCGGCTATGGAAGCTTCTGGGACGCCATTTCCGTTGCCTTTTTTATTCTCAGTGGGAGTTTTACCATCCAGGCGGTCCGTATCCCCGGGCCGCTGCGCATACCGCCGTCCGCACATATGCACAAAGGGCTCCCTGCTCCAATACGCTTTATAAAGATAAAAAGCATCCTTTTTAATTTTCCGATCCAGCGTCACCAGCCCCTTATTATTCCGGCCTGCAGTGCCGCCTTCGTTGCGCGCCGCGCAGCCGAAATCAAACATATTCCACACATGGGTGCTCCATAAATAGGGGCGGGCCATAAGGATTTCGGCCATGTGCTCGTGGTACTCCGCCTGATAGCTTTCCGAGTAATCCCGGCATTTCGGCTCATCGGGCTGATAGGTTATGATACCCTCCGCGCCGTATTCCGACAGTCCCAGGCAGATTTCAGGATGCTTTTCGTGAAAATTATCCAGCCATTTTTCATTATCTGTGTATTTTCCGCCGTACCAGCCAAAATAATGGTTATAGCTTTCCAGATCCGTGATGCCGTGAAGACGGCTGTCCAGGGGAACCATGCTCACATGGGCCATGGTAGTCAGGCGGGTGGGATCGATTTCTTTTACCAGCGCGTTCAAATCCTTATGATTTTCCACGAGGCCCGGTTTTTCGCCGGCTATGGTGATTTCGTTGGAAATTCCCCAGAAACAGATAGATGGGTGATTATAATTCTGATACACCAGCTCCTGCATCTGTGTCCGGCAGTTTTCATGCGCCTTTGGGTCGTCGCTCTGGCTGCTGATATAAGGAATCTCCGCCCATACTATAAAACCATATTCGTCACAGGCATCGTAAAAATCCCTGCTGTGCTGGTAATGGGCAAGACGCACGGTATTCGCTCCCAGCTCGTGGATGAGGGCGGCGTCCTCATAGTGCTCCTGCCTGGTGAGCGCATTTCCTTTATAAAGGCGATCCTGATGGCGGGAAACACCGCGCAGCATCATAGGTTTACCATTAAGGGAAAATCCCTTTTCAGGATCCACGGCAAAGGAACGGATGCCGAAACGGCAGCTGATTTCGTCCACGGTTTCGTTCCGGTAAACAAGGGCTGCGGTGCAGGTATACAGATAAGGATCCTCCACACCCTGCCACAGATGGGCTTTGGGCAGAAAGACGCTTGTCCCCGGATTTTCGGCAGGCCGCCAGCATTCGGCCGTGTTTTTGCCCTGTGCGTCCGTAATGGTATAGCATACCGTATAATCGGCATCCGCATTTTTTACCCAGCTTTGCAGCTTCAGGAAGGCGCTTTCTCCATCCGGCTGGGGGGTGACGGAAAGGCCGGGTGCGCCCCAGTATTCCAGGTCAAAGTGTACCCGGGGAACAACAATGAGGTTAACGCCGCGGTACAGTCCGCCATAGAAGGTGAAATCCGCCATACGCGGGTAAATATGAGGGCGGTCGGAATTGTCCGCTGCGATGGCGATCAGGTTGGCTTTCCCTGAGCCTTCCGGGTGGAGATAGTCCGTGATATCCGCGGTAAAGGAGGAAAAACCTCCTTCATGATAAGCGGCTTCTTTGCCATTGACGAACACCCTTCCGGAAAGGGAAGCGGCCAGGACCTCCACGTACAAGCGGCTGTCACATAAGCCGGAGGGCGTGGGAAATTCCTTTGCATACCAGCAGGCGCCTCTGTAGTAGCTGCCTTTGCCGTCCTGTCCGTCCACCGCATTCCAGGTGTGGGGCAGCGTCACGGTTTCCCAGTCCGCAGGAAGCGTCAGGGGAAGGCCCGTATCTTCTTTTCGGAAGGACCAGTTTTCGTTGAAGGGAATCACTTTTCTCATAGTTGTCTCCTTTTCTATTTGTAAAATTCCGGGAGGCCGGGGAAAACAGCGCGGCCGGTCATAATTAGTAATGGCCCGGAATTGTCCAGCACGTTTCCAGTTACGATAGTATTACCTATATTTTACTTTTTATCATGGAAGAAAACAAGGCAGGGATAGAATTTGGAAGCTGTCAGGCCATGGGATATATGGTATAATGTCGGCGTAGCCGACATTATACCTGCGCATACTGTTTTCTGCGTCTACCGCAGAAAATCAGGCGCTGAATTCCGCCGGAGGCCCATATCCGCGAAGCGGATATGGTATAATGTCGGAGTAGCCGACATTATACCTGCGCATACTGTTTTCTGCGTTCACCGCAGAAAATCAGGCGCTGAATTCCGCCGGAGGCCCGTATCCGCGAAGCGGATATGGTATAGTAATAGGGAGTAATTATTCAGCCAGGCCATATCACCACAGGAGGAAAAAAGCGTGTCATTACGTTTTTATACAGGAGCATCCGGCGCGGGAAAAAGCACCGGATTATATAAGGAAATCATTGCGCGGTCGCAGCAGGAGCCGGATCGGAATTTCCTGATCATCGTGCCGGATCAGTTTACGATGCAGACGCAGAAGGATTTGGTGATGATGCATCCGCAGCAGGGGATCATGAACATTGACGTACTCAGCTTCGGACGGCTTTCCCACCGTATTTTTGAAGAGGTGGGGGCGGATGAGCGGCCAGTGCTTGATGATACCGGCAAGAGCCTGGTGCTGCGCCGGATTGCGGGGCAGCTGAAGGGGGAGACGGCGGTCATCGGCGGCAACCTGAATAAGACAGGCTACATCCATGAAGTAAAATCAGCTATTTCCGAGTTCATGCAGTACGGGATCGGTGTGGAGGAGCTGGAAAAGCTCACCGATTTTTCAAAAAAGAGAGGCCAGCTGTACCATAAGCTGAAGGATCTGGGCGTGCTTTACCGGGGCTTTCAGGAGTTTATCCATGAAAAATATATCACTACGGAGGAAACGCTGGATCTGCTTGCCAGGCTCCTGCCGAAATCCCGCCTGGTGAAGGGAAGCGTCATCGCCTTTGATGGCTTCACCGGCTTTACGCCGGTGCAGAACCGGGTTCTGCGGCAGCTGATGGAGCTGGCACAGGAGGTAATCGTAACAGCAGTGCTGGATGGCAGCGAGGATATGTATGATGAAAAGGAGGAGCAGAACCTGTTCCATCTGAGTAAAAAAACGGTGGCCTCCCTGACCCGGCTGGCCGCGGAGGCGGGCGTGGCCAGGGGGGAGGATGTAATCCTGCGGAATAATCCGGTGCCCAGGTTCCGGGACAACCCTTCCATGGCGCATCTGGAAAAACATCTGTTCCGTTACCCCCTAAGGCCTTATGAGGGAGAGACGCGGATTCGGATCATGGAGGCCTCCAGCCAGCGTGAGGAGGTGCGCCAGGTCTGTATTGCGATCCGGGAATATCTGCGCCGTACGGGAAACTGCTACCGGGATGTGGCGGTAATTGCAGGGGATTTGTCGGCTTATGCCAGTTTCCTGGAAACAGAAGGCGGGCTTTACGGAATTCCCTTCTACCTGGATCAGACACGGGGAATCGTGTTGAATCCGTTTATTGAATATCTGAAGAGCGCGCTTCAGATCGTGACCCAGGGCTTCACCTACGAATCGGTATTTCACTATATCAGAAGCGGCCTTGCCGATTTTACCCCGGAGGAAGCGGACAGGCTGGAAAATTATGTGCTTGCCACCGGCGTGCGGGGGAAAAAGAGATGGAATACACTCTTCGTGCGTAAACGTCCGGATATGGAAAATGAACTGGAGGAGCTGGAGGGACTGAACGAAAGCCGGCGTAAGCTCCTTGACCAGCTGGAGCCTTTGATGGGGCGCTTTGCGGACACGAAGGCGCTGGTGATGGGATTGTATGCTTTTATCGAACAAAACCAGGTGCAGCTGAAGCTGAAGGTCTATGAAGAACAGTTTGAAAAAGAAGGGGATGCGGTAAAGCAGAGGGAATATGCACAGATTTACAGGCTGGTGATGGACCTGCTTGACAGCATCGTGGAGCTGATTGGCAGCGAACCGGTAAAAATGGATGAGTTTTCCAGGATTATGGAGGCGGGCTTCCAGGAAATCCAGGTGGGAACCATCCCTCAGAACGTAGATCGCGTCATGGCCGGAGATATGGAAAGAACCCGTTTAAAACAGGTAAAGGCGCTCTTTTTCCTGGGTGTGAACGACGGATATATCCCGAAACAGGCGGGAAGCGGCGGCATTATTTCGGATATGGACAGGGAATTCCTGGCGGAAAGCGGGATGGAGCTTGCGCCTACCCCCAGGCAGCAGATGTATATACAGAAGCTGTATCTTTACATGAATATGACCAAGCCTTCGGACTGCCTGTACCTGTCCTATTCACGGATGAGCGGGGAAGGCCGTTCCATGAGGCCGGCCTACCTGATCGATACGGTACAGAAGCTCTTCCCTTCCATAAGAATAGAAAAGCCAGAGGAGCTGCCAAAGCTTGCACAGGTGCAGACGCTGGAGGACGGCAGATCGGGGCTGGTGCAGGGGCTTAGGCAGTTCGCAGATGCGAGAATGAAGGAAAACAGCAGGGAGGAGCAGGATTTCCGTCATTTATACCAGATCTATGTTACCGAGGAAAAAACGCAGGACTGGACGAAGCAGATGCGGGAAAAAGCTTTCTACAGCTACCGGGACAGACCTTTGGCCAGAGAGGCGGCGCTGGCGCTGTTTGGCCGTACCCTGCTTGGAAGCGTCAGCCGGCTGGAGCAGTATGCCTCCTGCGCCTATGCCCACTTCCTGCAATATGGGCTGATGCTTAAGGAAAGGGAGGGCTACAGCTTTGAGGCGGTGGACATGGGCAACCTGTTCCACGGCGTGCTGGAGATTTTCGGGGAAAAACTGAAGGAAAAGGGCTGGAGCTGGTTCGATTTTCCCAAGGAAGAGGGGGATAGCCTGATAGAGGAGGCGGTGGAGGCCTATGCGGTCACCTACGGAGAATCGGTGCTTTTTGACAATGCGCGCAACCAGTATATTATCACCCGCCTGAAGCGGATTTTGAAGAGGACCGTGTCCACCCTGCAGTACCAGCTGAAAAAAGGAGCCTTCCGGCCGGAGCAGTTTGAGGTGTCTTTTTCCGTGCTGGAGGAGCTGGAATCGGTGAACATTTCCCTCACCGGAGAGGAAAAGCTGCGTTTGCGCGGGCGGATCGACCGGGTGGATGTATGCGAGGAGGAAGACAAGGTTTACGTGAAGGTCATAGACTACAAATCCGGGAACCGGGATTTCAGCCTGGCGGCGCTGTATTACGGGCTGCAGCTGCAGCTGGTGGTCTATATGAACGCGGCGGTTGAAATGGAGGAAAAAGACTATCCTGACCGGAAGGTGGTACCGGCGGCCATGCTGTATTACCGGGTGCACGATCCACTGGTGGAAGGCGAAGAAACGGATACGCCGGAGCAGATCCAGGAAAAAATCCTGGCTGGCCTGCGGATGACGGGCGTGGTAAATGCGGACGAGAAAATCGTGGAAAGCCTGGATCGGGAGTTTGGCACGAAATCCGACGTCATCCCTGTGGAGAGGAAAAAGGACGGTTCTTTCAGCGCCCGTTCCAGCATCCTTGAAGAGAATGATTTTCGGGTCATATCGGATTATGTCAACCTGAAAATCAGGGAAATCGGCAGCGGCATCCTGAACGGAAACATTGCCCTCAACCCCTATGTCCAGTCTGGCGGCCAGACGGCGAAGGATGCCTGTACCTACTGTCCTTACAGCAAGGTATGCGGCTTTGATAAGAAAATTCCCGGTTACCGGAAGCGGGAGCTGGAAAAGCTGGAAGAACAGGAAGCCCTGGAACGGATGAAAGAGGCTTTGGAGACGGAAGGAGAAGACGATGGCAGTGACATTTACACCGGATCAGCAGGCGACAATTGATGCCAGGGACAGCAGTATTCTGGTGTCTGCTGCGGCCGGCAGCGGAAAGACGGCGGTATTGGTGGAGCGGATCATCCAGATGGTGAGCGACGCAGAGCATCCCGTGGATATCGACAGGCTGCTGGTGGTGACCTTTACCAATGCGGCGGCCGCCCAGATGCGCGAGCGAATCACCCAGGCGCTTTCCGGCAGGGTGGATGCGAATCCGGGGAACGCCCACCTGCTTAAGCAGCTTACGCTGATACACAACGCACAGATTACCACCATTGACAGCTTCTGCCTTTATATTATAAGGAATCATTTTGATGAGATTGACCTGGATCCGGATTTCAGGGTGGCGGACGATGGGGAAATCAAGCTGCTCCAGCAGGACGTTCTGGCGGATATGCTGGAGGAATATTTTGCCGCGGGAGATGAGGAATTCCTCTCCTGTGTGGAATATTTTGCCCCGGCGGGGAAGGAAAAAAGGCTGGAGGAGCAGATTCTCGGCCTGTATGAGTTTGCAATGAGCTATCCCTGGCCGGGAGAGTGGCTCACCGGGCATCAGGATGACTATGCGGTTACGGAGGACAGCCTGGATGAATGCAGATGGATCCTTTTGCTCAAAAGCTATATCCGTTCCATGCTGGAGGAGGCGAAGGAGCTTCTTGCCATGACAAAGCGGCTGTGTGAGGAACCGGGCGGCCCCTATATGTACCTGGATACCCTGGAGGCGGACGGGCTGCTGATAGACAGGCTGCTGGCGGCGGATACGCTGGAGGACATGTATGAGGCGTTTTCAGATCTCACCTTTGGCAGAATCAGTTCCAAGAAGGACGAAAGCGTGTCCCCTGAAAAAAGGGATCAGGCAAAACAGATGCGCAATGGCATCAAGGATCTTTTAAACGGACTTGCAAAAAAATATTTTTCCGCCTCTCCCCGTGTACAGGCGGAACGCATGGCGGAATGCGCGCCCTATGTTTCCAGGCTGCTCGCCCTGACTGAGGACTTCCGTATCCGTCTGGACGGGAAAAAGCGGGAAAAGAACCTGATGGACTTCCACGATATGGAGCATATGGCCCTTCAGATACTGACTGAAAAGACGCCGGAGGGGGTGCAGCCTACCGCCACAGCGCTGGAAATGCGGGAATTTTATGCGGAAATCATGATCGACGAATACCAGGACAGCAACCTGGTGCAGGAATATCTTCTGCGCAGCATTTCCGGGGAAGAGGAAGGAAAATACAACCGTTTTATGGTGGGGGATGTGAAGCAGAGCATCTATAAATTCCGTTTGGCCCGGCCCGAGCTTTTTATGGAAAAATTCGATCGATACGGCAAAACAGAGGGAAAAGAGCGCAGAATCGACCTGAAACAGAATTTCCGCAGCCGCCGCCAGGTGACGGACAGCGTTAATGCCTGCTTTGCCTGCATGATGGGCCGGGATCTGGGCGGTGTGGAATATGACAGGGACGCGGCGCTGTATCCCGGAGCATCCTTCCCGGAGCCTGAAGGGCAGGGGGAAGGGGACGTTTATGAAACCGAGGTCCTGCTGACAGCAGCCGGGGAGGACGGCCTTGATGACCGGGAGAGGGAGGCACTGGCCATTGCAGGTAAAATCCGCCAGCTGACGGGAACGCTTCCTGTCACCGATAAAGAAACAGGGCAGCTGCGCCCCGCGCGCTACTCAGACATCGTAATCCTGCTTCGCACTACGGCGAACTGGGATGAAACCTTTAAGAAGGTGCTGGAGGAATGCGGAATTCCTGTTTATATCACCTCCAAAACCGGGTATTTTGCGGCAACGGAGGTGCAGACGATCCTGAATTTCCTGAAGGTGCTGAACAATCCCCTGCAGGATATCCCGCTGTTTGGCGTCCTGAAATCGGAGGCGGCCGGTTTTTCCGATGAGGACATCGCCCGCATGAAAGCGGAAACCGGGGCGGAGGGCAGGCGGCTTTACACCTGCCTGACGGTTTGTGCCACAGAGGGCACGCAGGAAGAGCTGAAGGAAAAATCGCAGCTTTTTTTACAGCTGCTGGACCGCTTCCGCCGGTATGTGGCCTACATGCCCATACACCAGCTGATTGAAGAATTCCTGAAGGAAACCGGCTATTTGTATACCGTATCCGCCCTTCCCGGCGGCGAACAGCGCCGGGCTAATGTGGAGATGCTTTTAACCCGTGCGGAAAATTTTGAAAAAACAAGCTATTTCGGCCTGTTTCATTTTATCCGCTACATGGAACAGGTGGAGAAATACGATATCGATTACGGCGAAGCCAATGTGCAGGATGAAAATGCGGATACCGTCCGCATCATGAGCATCCATAAGTCCAAGGGCCTGGAGTTCCCGATCTGTTTTGTGGCCGGCCTTTCCAAGAAATTCAACATGCAGGATACGATGAAGCCTGTCATCATGGATATGGATTACGGCATTGCCCTGGATTACGTGGACATTGACTCCCGCGTCAGGGGAAGCACCCTGAAAAAAGCCGTGCTTTCCGGCAAGTTGCGCAGGGACAGCCTGGGGGAAGAGCTGCGTGTCCTCTATGTGGCCATGACCAGGCCGCAGGAAAAACTGATTCTCACCGGCAGCTGCAAGGACGCCGAAAAGGTACAGCGCATTCTGGACGAGGGCGGCGCCGGTTTGGTGACGGCATCAGATGCCCCGTACGGCCCGGGGCGTCTTACCTTTACCCTGCGTTCCGAGGCATCGGGCTATCTGGACTGGCTGCTTCCCGCCTGGGCCGTGTGCGGACAGAAGGTACAGATTCTCACCGCATCGGAGCTTCTCCAGGAACAGATGGGAGAGGAGCAGGGCCGCGAGCAGCTGAAGGCCCGCCTGCTTTCCTTTGAAAAAGAGGCTGCAAGGCGTTCCGCCGGGAAGGAAAATGAGGAAATACGCCTGCTCAGAGAACGCATGGAAAGCGTCTATCCTCACGAAAACCTGAAAAACCTGTATACCAAGACCACAGTTTCCGAACTGAAAAAAGCAGGCATGGAGGAAGCGGCCGAGGAAGCCTATCACCTTTTTGAGGAAAAAGAGCTGGTGCCCTACCTTCCCCGCTTTATCCGGGAGGAAGAAAAGGTCAGCGGGACCGCCCGCGGAAGCGCTTACCATAAAGCGCTGGAGCTGTTTCCTTTTGCCGAATACGCAGGAAGGCTGGGGAGGAAGGCTGCCGGCGGAGCGCCTGACCCGGCAGAGGTAAAAGCAATCCTGGACCGCATGGCGGAGGAGGGAACTCTTCTGAAGGAATTCCGCGAAGCCGTAAATCCCGGGAAGATAGCGCAGTTCCTTGAAAGTTCCCTGGCGGCCAGAATGGCGCAGGCGGCGGCCCGCGGCAGACTGTACAAGGAACAGCCCTTTGTCCTGGGCCTGCCCGCCAAAACGCTGGATGACAGCTTCCCGGAGGAGGAAACCGTGCTCATCCAGGGAATCATCGACGTCTACCTGGAGGAAGAGGACGGCCTGGTGGTGGCCGACTACAAAACCGATTCCGTCACCCGTCCCCAGGAGCTGATAAACCGCTACCAGGTCCAGCTGGATTACTACGCCCGCGCCCTGGAACAGCTCACCGGAAAAAAGGTGAGGGAAAAGATCATATACTCCTTTGCACTGGCCGCAGAAGTGCCTCTTGCATAAAAAGAACCATTGCAAAAGAGGTGGAAATCCGATATAGTTAGGAGGTAAGCGGAAGCGGGTAAAATACTTCCGCAGGTTACAGAAGAACGGCATCTTTACACCGCCATTCATGCAAAAAAGAATACGGTCATACAGATGCCGAAAACACTTTACTCTATGAGGAGGAGATAAAATGAAACTCAAATTTGGTGTAAAAGAAGTTGTTGCTACTGGTATCGGAACCGCTCTTTTTATCGTGCTTACCAACGCACAGATTCCCTTCGGCATCATTCCCAACACCGCCCTGCAGTCCAGAGTCGCTGTCCTGACCTTTTTCTCGGCAGTGTTCGGACCCATCGTAGGCGGCGCAATCGGCTTAATCGGCCATGCGTTAGGTGATGCTATTTTCTACGGAAGCATTTACTGGAGCTGGGTGTTCCCGGATGCCCTGTTCGGTATTCTCATGGGCGTATTCGCTGCCAAGTTCGCCATCAAAGACGGCGGCTTCGACGGCAAAGCCATCGCCCTGTTCAATGTAGTCCAGGTCATTGCCAATGCACTTGCCTGGATCCTGCTTGCACCCGTCCTTGACATCCTGATCTATGCGGAACCTGCCAAAAAAGTATTTACCCAGGGCATTCTTGCATTCATCGGAAACATTATCGTGGCAGCTGTGCTCGGAACCCTGCTCGCCTTTGCCTATTCCAAGATCGGAGCAAAGTCCTCCAGCCTGTCCAAGGAAGACTAATACTTAGTAACAGTTCATGACGATGGCCGTCCTGAACCGTTACCATATTTGATAAAATACCGGATGATGCGGATACTGACATATATAATATGCTTTTATCTGCATCATCCAGCGTTCTCAGAAGGCCTCAGAGCGCTGATTTGACCCTCGCGGCAGCCGCCAAATATCCATGCAGGCATGGCTGTCTGGCCTGTTGCCCGCGGAAATAAAGAGAGGTAAAGGATGAAACCGATTATTGAATTCAAGGATTATACATTTAAGTACCGCTCACAGGTAGACCCCACCCTGTATAATATAAACCTTGCGGTTTATCCCGGGGAAAAGGTTCTGATTGTGGGACCGTCCGGCTCTGGAAAATCAACTCTGGCGCACTGTATCAACGGACTGGTTCCTTTTTCGTTTCCCGGGGAAAGCACGGGAGAACTGCAGGTAGGGGGAGAAGACCCTTCCAGGGCCGGTATTTTCGGAATGTCCAAGCTGGTGGGCACCGTACTGCAGGATACGGACGGACAGTTTATCGGTCTGACGGTGGCGGAGGATATCGCTTTTGCCCTGGAAAATGACTGCGTGCCCCAGGATGAAATTTTTTCAAAGGTTGATGAAGTAGCAGAAATCGTAGATGTGAAGAATCTTCTGAAACATGCGCCGACGGAGCTGTCCGGCGGTCAGAAGCAGAGGGTGTCCATGGCCGGTGTAATGATAGACGACGTGGACGTTCTGTTATTTGATGAACCTTTGGCCAACCTGGACCCGGCTACCGGGAAAAAGGCTATCGATCTGATAGACAAAATCAGCAGGACCACGGGAAAAACCGTACTCATCATCGAACACCGCCTGGAGGATGCCCTGTACCGGGATGTGGATCGGATTGTTGTGGTGGGAGAAGGGCGCATTGTCGCCGATATGACGCCGGATGAACTTCTCTGTACGGATATCCTGCAGAAGGAGGGCATCAGGGAGCCTCTTTATATCACAGCCCTGAAACATGCGGGCTGCCAGATAACCGCGGATACCCATCCCCAGCATATAGAAACCATGGATCTTGCGCCCTACCGGGAAAAAGTGCAGGCGTGGTACAAGGAAGCTCAGCTTCCCCCGCCCCGCCCTGGCAAGCAGTCGGCGCTGGAGGTGCTGGATCTGGATTTTTCCTATATTACGGGGAATCCGGTCCTCAGGAATATTGATTTTAAAATTGAAAAAGGCGAGATGCTCAGCATAGTCGGCAAAAACGGGGCCGGAAAGAGCACCCTGTCCAACCTGATTTGCGGCTTTATCAATCCCGACCGGGGAAACATCCTTTTGAACGGGGCCGATATTGCTGACAAATCCATTAAAGAGCGTGGAGAAGTCATCGGACTTGTGATGCAGAACCCCAACCAGATGATCAGCAAGCCCATGATATTTGACGAGGTTGCGCTGGGCCTTGCGGTGAGAGGCGTGCCGGAGGCCGAGATTAAGGAGAGAGTCCACGAAACGCTGAAAATCTGCGGCCTGTACCCATTCCGTAACTGGCCCATCTCGGCCCTGAGTTTCGGACAGAAGAAAAGAGTGACCATCGCGTCCATCCTTGTGATGAACCCTGAGGTCCTGATTCTGGATGAACCCACTGCTGGACAGGACTTCCGGCATTACACGGAAATTATGGAATTCCTCAAGGAACTGAATGACCGTCTGGGAATTACGATTATCATGATTACCCATGATATGCACCTGATGCTGGAATACACGGACCGCGCCATTGTCATAGCGGACGGTGAAATGATAGCGGATGATATTCCCGCCAGGGTCCTCACCAGCGAGGCCATTGCGGACAAGGCTTATCTGAAGAAAACCTCTTTATACGATTTGGCGGTAAAATGCGGTATTTCCGACCCGTCGGGCTTCGTGGAAAGATTCATATTTTTTGAAAGGGAGGAGCGGGCCAATGGCTAGAGTGCTTACCTATGCGCCGAAGGATACCTGGATTCACCGGCTGAGCGGCGTGACAAAAATGATTTTCTTCCTTCTGTGGTCAATTGCCGGCATGCTGACCTATGACACAAGGGTTCTGGCCGTTATGTTGGCCTTCAGCCTTGTCATTTTCAAAGTGTCCAAAACCGAGTGGAAGCAGGTGGGAACGGTTTTCAAGTTCATCCTGTTTTTCCTGTTCCTGAACCTGCTTACTATTTTCCTGTTTTCCCCCTTCCAGGGGACTGAAATTTACGGGACCAAAACGGTGCTTTTCCACATTGCAGGCCATTACAGCATGACCACGGAGCAGCTTTTTTATGAGTTTAATATCATGCTCAAATACTTTACGGTTGTGCCCGTGGTTCTGATGTTTATGGTGACCACCAATCCCAGCGAGCTTGCGGCCAGCATGAACCACCTTGGGATCAGCTACAATATCGGCTATTCCATTGCCATCGCGCTGCGCTATGTGCCTGACGTACAGGCGGATTTTTCCAAAATCAAGCATGCCCAGGAAGCCAGGGGAATCGAAATGTCCAGTAAGACATCCTTTTTTAAACGGCTGAAGAGAATGGCAAACATCATTTTCCCGTTGATTTTTTCCAGCATGGACAGAATTGACGTAGTGAGCAATGCCATGGAGCTGCGCGGATTTGGAAAGAACAAAAAGAGAACCTGGTATATGGGGAAAAAACTGCAGCGCAATGATTATCTTACGCTTGTTTTTGTTATCTGCTTTGTAATTGCAGCTATGGTTTTTACATTTTATGATGGGAGCAGATTTTACAATCCGTTTCAGTGATGGGCGGATAACTGTGCATCGGCATCGGCGGATGCCGGCGAAAAGAATAAAAACCAGGAAGGGGAAGGATTATGAATTATACGATTGCAAACGACAGACTTACAGTACAGATAAGCAGCAGGGGCGGAGAGCTCCAGTCAATTATCAGAGACGGAAGGGAGTATTTGTGGCAGGCGGATCCGGCATTCTGGGACGAGAAAGCGCCTAATCTTTTTCCATATATCGCCCGTATGACAGAAGGAAAGTATACGCTGGATGGCGTAACCTATCATATGCCAATCCATGGTTTTATCCATGTGACGGAGCTGGCGATGGAGGAACAGAGCGGGGAGCGCATTGTTTTCCGGCTGGATGCCAATGAAGAGACAAGAGCCTGCTATCCTTATGAGTTTACATACCGCGTGATTTATGAGTTGGACGGGGATATGCTCAACATCACCTACCAGGTAGAGAACCATGACGGAAAAACCATGTATTTCGGTATCGGCGGGCACCCCGGATTCCTGGTACCCATGGAGGATGGACTGAATTTTGAAGATTACTATCTGGAATTCGGCGGACAGAAGGAATACGATACCCCTGTTAAAATCGGAATTTCACCCACCTGCTTTGTAGACGGCAAGGATACGCCTTATCCCCTTACTGATGGGAATAAAATTCCTCTGAAGCACAGTCTTTTTGATGATGACGCGATTGTACTGACCCATATGCCCAAAACGGTTTCCATTAAATCCGATAAGGGAGAGCGACGCGTGACGGTGAGCTACCCGGATATGGATTATGTGGGCTTCTGGCATGCCACCCGTTCGGAGGCTCCTTATGTCTGCATTGAACCCTGGTCCTCCCTGCCTTCCAGACAGGATATTGTGGAAGACCTTTCCACACAGCCGGGATTGAAGAGTGTGCAGAGCGGCGGGGTGTACAGGAACAGTTGGAGTGTTGAGATTCTATAGATGGATTTTGATGGATGGAGCAGTGACTGTGCTTGTTTTGCAATAGAACGAAATATATAAGGTGTGAAGTGTGACGGTCCTGTTGGGTTTTGGCAGGGCCGTTTTTTTGTGGTATAAGTATCATGGATAAAGAAAAGCAGCAGGCGGATTTTGCCTGCTGTTTTTCTTTAGTACAGCTGTTCAGTATTCTCAAAGTTACTTTTTACAATACAAAACAAGGCTATATAACGATATAGTTCAGTTGCTGCTGGTAGCCATAACCTTCAGCCTGCCCATCACCTTCTCAACCGGCGGCAGTGCAATCAGAATTACCGTAAGGATTGCTTCCGGAAGGATATAGCTCAGGTTATACAGGGTAGAGGCCCAGATTGCAGCCATATTTCCTCCAAAATCTCCCACGTATGTAGTGTAGAAAATAAATCCGGAAATTTCATGGAACAGGAAACGTCCTGCCACGCCTACAAGATAACCCTTCAGAAGCCCATGCTTGGATTTGCTGAAGAAGCCGGAAAGGCCGAGCGCGCCGAAGGCAAGCGGGAAGTCCAGGAGCACCTGGGCGGGATGAACCACGTAAGGCCCGGTAATAAACTGCAGTACGCCGTAAGCCAGCGCAGCGATAATGCCTACCTTGGGGCCGTACCAATAGCCCACCAGGCATACGATTAACATGGAAAACAAAGTGATGGAACCGCCGTTGGGAAGGCTGGGCAGCTTGATAACGGTGGCGATGACGGTTGCCAGTGCAATGGCAACGCCAGAATAAACGACCTGCTTTACAGTGATAGAACTTTTACTCATAAAAAAACCTCCTTGGTATTAGTACGCAAAGAGGGGAAACAATGAAAGTAGGCGGCGATAATGACCATTACAGTTATATCGCGGACAATTACAATCATATGACGTTCCTTTGTAAAGGCAAATGTAGAAGGTATAAGCAGTTTTTTATTTGCTTTTACAAAGGTGCTTCCTTACGCCGGTATTACCCGGGTCAAGTGGTAAGGGTCAGAAACCATCGGTTTCAGTCTCAGCAATCGGCTCCCCTAGCGTGCATCTGTATTAAATTCTTTTTTACTATAAACTGGCAGTGCAGAAAAGTCAAGAGTGTATTTGGAAAAGTACAGAAACTTAAAAATGGATGAAAAGACATATAATTACAGAAAAAATGGTTGGCATAATAAAATATAAGAAATAAAGTAACCTAATGTTAAAAATTATCACTAGCCAGAACGATGTAAAGTAATTATACTATAGAAAAGTAGTAAATAATGAATGGCAGGGATATAAAAGATGATTGACAGGTTGTTTGCAGAACGATTAATTGATAAATTATCACAGTTTACCGAATATAATATCAATATTATGGACGAGGATGGGATTATCATAGCGAGCAGGTTGAAAGAAAGGGTTGGTACATTTCATGAGGTGGCATTTCAGCTTATGAAAGGGGACGAGGACAGCAGGGTCGTTACAAAAGAAGATTTGGACAAGGGTGTAAAATGCGGCGTTAATATGGTGGTTCATGTAAACAAAAGAAAAGAGGGAGTGGTTGGTCTCTCCGGAGATCCACGTGAGATTATGCCGGTTGCCAAGATTGTAAAAATGTCTGTTGAATTGATGCTTGAGTACGAGTCCTACAAGTTTGAAAGCCTGCGAAAATATAATTTAAAGGAACAGCTGGTACATCTTATCCTGTACAGTGATGATTTTGTTAGAGAGGATTTGACAAAATATATCATTGCATTGAATCTGGAAGAAGAGATGGTACGTGTTCCCATCTTGATAGAATGTAAGGATAGTGCGGTAAGTGGCGAAAAACTGAGGATGCTGTTGGAGGATAACAAATTCTTTTCAAGACAGGATTTTGTAGATATAACAAGAGAAGGTTTTCTGGTAATTTTTAAGTCTATTGACTGCCCAATCGGATATATTATGCAGGATTATAAGTATATGATTGCAGAGTATTTGGCGTCATTCCTGCAATATATAAGAAATGCAGATATTAGGTCCAGCATATATATAGGGCCGCTGCAAAATGATATTATGTATTACCGACAGGCTTATCTGTATTGTCTGTGGATGCAGAAGAATATAAGAAAATCAGGAAGTTTTTATTTTTATGATTATATTGTAAAATATTTGGAGTCAATGGCATCAATGACTGAATTTCATACGATTTTTCTTATGCTGAGACAGAAACTGGGACAGAAGTTTATTGATAACTATTTGGAGACAATAGGCGCTTTGATTGAGAATGAGTATAATTTAAATAAAGCCAGTGACTGGCTGCATGTGCATAAGAATACATTGGTGTACAGGCTGGATAAAATCAGGGAAATCCTGAATATGAATCCCCTTTCAAAAAATTCAGACAGAGAATTTATGGAATGTTTTTATTATTACTTATTAAGAAAATAGTGAAAGATGGAGTAAAGAACGAGTGATTTTCTTTACTCCATTTTTTTGTGTTGCTGACACAAAAAACAAATGAAATCTTTGGTGAAGGGGGACGAGAGAAAAGAAAATGACAAAGCTATAATTAAGACATACAAAAAAGCGGTGAGCAAATCTTTACCTTGCTTAAGTAGGGAAAGCAGAGGTGTTTAAACAGGGAATGGAAACAGCATATCGGGACGCTGAAATAATAATCCGGAAGGCAATTAAAGAGGTATTGCCTGATAAAGCGGTCCGTAGCGTATTAGGCAACAGAAAAAATATGGAGAATGTTTATGTTGTGGCGGTAGGAAAGGCAGCATGGAAAATGGCTCACACATGTCAGGAGATATTTGGGAGTCATATCCGAAAAGGAATTATACTGACGAAATATGGACATTCAAAACAGAATCTGGAGAACTTCGAAATTATTGAAGCAGGCCATCCGATACCGGACAATAATTCAATTTTGGGCACTCAGAAAATTATTGATATGGTAAAAGAATTAACAGAAAAAGATAATATTATTTTTCTTCTTTCCGGCGGCGGCTCTTCCCTGTTTGAAAAACCAGTACAGGGAATTACCTTGGAGGATGTTCAGAACGTTACACAGCAGTGCCTAAGATGCGGGGCCAGTATTACTGAAATTAATACAATAAGAAAAAGGCTGTCGGATGTAAAAGGTGGAAAATTTGCAGCATATTGTGCGCCGGCAAAAATATGTGCCATCGTATTATCTGATATCCTTGGAGATAAACTGGATATGATTGCTTCAGGACCTGCTTATGCGGATACCTCTACCTGTGAAGATGCATTCAGTATTATTGAAAAATATGGACTAAAGCTAGACAGTCATATTTTGTCAGCTTTAAAAAAGGAAACACCAAGATGTGTGGATAATGTGGAGACATATTTGACAGGCAGTGTCAGTGAGTTCTGCAAAGCAGCGGCTAAATATGCGAAGGAACTGGGATATAAGCCATATATTTTATCCAATACTCTGGATTGTGAGGCAAGAGAAGCGGGAAAATTCATTGCGTCTATAGCACACACAGTAATAGAAAAGAAAGATTACAGCCTGAAACCGCCATGTGCAATTATTGTGGGAGGAGAAACTATTGTAAAAGTTTTAGGTAAGGGTAAAGGCGGCAGAAATCAGGAAATTGCATTGAGTGCAGCTGTGGGAATCCGTGGACTGGATAATGTGGTAATTTTTGCAATCAGTTCCGATGGAACAGACGGGCCGACAGATGCTGCCGGAGGAATTGTGGATGGCAGGACAGCAGAAAAACTGGAGGCATTGGGGATAAGCTGTGAAGAAGTATTAAAAAATAATGATTCTTATCATGCACTTGATAAAATCGGAGGCTTAATCAAGACTGGAGCTACAGGAACTAATGTCAATGACATAGCAGTTATTTTGTGTAAATAAAGCGAGGTATTATATATGAAAGATTCAATTCATAAGTATTTTCAGATTGGAACTATCCAGTGGATGAGCCATCCTCCGGCAGAATATGAGCTGTTGGATTCTATTAAAACAATTTGCTGTGATGATTACTTTGATGCACTGGAAGTAACCCAGATAAAGGATGCTTTTGTTCGTGAAAAGGCTAAAGAGATGCTGGAACAGGCTCACATGAAGGTTTGCTATGGTGCACAGCCAAGGCTTTTGGGACCGGGGCTCAATCCTAATGATATTAATGAGGAAGGCAGGGAAAAAGCAGAACGGACTCTCCTGGAAGCAGTGGATGAAGCAGAATATCTGGGAGCGAAGGGAATAGCATTTTTGGCTGGAAAATGGGAAAAAGAAACCAGAGAAAAAGCGTATTTACAGTTAATTAAAACAACTGAAAATGTTTGTGAATATGCAGCTTCAAAAGGTATGTCTGTGGAACTGGAAGTATTTGATTATGATATGGATAAGGAAGCCTTAATAGGACCGGCTCCATATGCTGCAAGGTTTGCTGCGGATATGAGGAGCAGATGCAGCAATTTTGGATTAATTGTTGATTTGTCCCATTTTCCTACCACCTATGAAACCTCAAAGTTTGTAATTCGGACATTAAGACCTTATATTACGCACTTCCATATAGGCAATGCGGTAATAAAAAAGGGTTATGAGGCATATGGGGATCAGCATCCCCGGTTTGGATTCCCGGACAGTGCAAATGATACAGTTCAGCTGTTGGATTTTTTCAGGGTATTGAAGGAAGAAGGTTTTCTTGATGCAGCTAATCCATATGTCCTTTCTTTTGAAGTAAAGCCCTGGAAGGAAGAAGACGGAGATGTGGTACTTACCGGTACTAAAAGGGTAATTAATAGAGCCTGGGCTATTTTGGAAGATTAAATATTTTAGCTGCAAAAGCAATGGAGGGAATGAATATGAAAATAGTAATTTTGGATGGATATACAGAGAATCCCGGTGATTTAAGTTGGGAAGGGTTTGAAAAACTGGGAGAACTGACCGTATATGACAGGACAGCCAAAGAAGATGTTATTTCCCGTATAGGGGATGCAGAAGCTGTGATTGTCAATAAAACACCCTTAGATAGGAAAGTTTTTGAAGCTTGTCCACAGATTAGATATGTTGGAGTACTTGCTACAGGATATAACGTTGTGGATATAAAAGCGGCAAGAGAAAGGGGAATACCAGTATGTAACATTCCAACTTATGGTACGACGGCAGTAGCTCAAATGACTTTTGCATTGCTGCTGGAAATTTGTCATCATGTTACAGAACATTCGGACGCTGTAAAAAGAGGGGAATGGACAGAGAATGAGGATTGGTGTTTCTGGAAATATCCTTTAATCGAACTTGCAGATAAGACAATGGGAATTATAGGATTTGGACGGATCGGACAGGCTGTGGGTAAGTTGGCAAAAGCTTTTGGTATGCAGGTAATAGCATATGATGCCCATCAGAATGATTCAGGCAAGGCAATTGGCAAGTATGTATCACTTGATGAATTACTGAAAGAATCAGATGTAATTTCACTCAATTGTCCGTTGTTCCCGGAAACAGAGGGGATTATTAATGAGAAAAATATCAGCAAAATGAAAGACGGTGTTATTCTCATTAATACCAGCAGAGGAGCTTTAATCAAAGAAGAAGATCTGGCAAAGGCATTGAGAACAAAGAAAGTCTATGCCGCAGCGTGCGATGTTGTGTCCAGTGAACCGATTAGTCCGGATAATCCTCTGCTGGGCTGTTATAACAGTATATTAACGCCTCATATAGCATGGGCACCCAAGGAAAGCAGGCAAAGACTGATGGATGTTGCTGTTGCTGATTTAAAAGCCTTTGTTGAAGGAAAATGGATTAATGTAGTAAATTAACTGTTCTGATGCTGGGAGTCAATATGAAAATAAGGATACCTTATGGAAAAGGTTTTTTGGAAACAACAATCAGTGATAAGCGTATAGCGGGAATCATAACGAGTAATTTGGATCGTTATGAGACAGAGGAATCGGAAAATGAAATCATAAAAAAGGCAATGCAACATCCATATGGATGTTGCAGACTGGAAAAATTAGCAAAAGGTAAGAATAAAATTGTTATAATTGCCAGCGACCATACAAGGCCGGTTCCCAGCCGTTTGATTATTCCACTTATGCTTGAGGAAATAAAGAGAGGAAATCCGGATGCCGAGATTACCATACTTATTGCTACCGGATGCCATAGAGAAACAACTCGTAATGAATTGACAGAAAAATTTGGCAAGGAAATTGTAAACAAGATACCTATTGTGATTCATGATTGTGATGCCAGGGAACAGGTCTATTTGGGGAAGCTGCCGTCCGGCGGAGAATTGTTTATTAATAAAATGGCTGCAGAGGCAGATTTGCTGATTGCGGAAGGTTTTATTGAACCTCATTTTTTTGCAGGGTATTCAGGAGGACGAAAGAGTGTTCTTCCTGGGATTGCATCACGAAAAACTGTATATGCAAACCATTGTGCAGAATTTATTGCTGATCCCAAGGCTCAATATGGCATACTTGAAGGAAATCCCATTCATGAAGATATGATTTTTGCGGCTCGAAAAGCAGGGCTTGCCTATATTGTAAATGTGGTAATCAATTCAAGACACAAGGTAATAGGTGCGTTTGCAGGAGATGCGGAAGATGCACATTTGAAGGGAGTACAATTTCTGGAAGGGTTATGTAAAACCGATAAGATAATATCCCCAATTGTGATTACATCAAATAATGGTTTTCCTATGGATCAGAATATATATCAATCGGTAAAAGGAATGGCAACTGCCGAAAACTGCTGTGAAAAGGGCGGCGTCATAATTATGGCAGCAGAATGCAGGGAAGGATGCGGAGCAGAAGGATTTTACAAAACCTTCAGTCAAGAAAAGGATGCTGGAATAATACTGGAAAAAATTTTATCTACCGGAAGAAATAAGACAGAAGCAGATCAATGGCAATCACAGATATTTGCAAGAATTGTTCATAAATTTACAGTAATTCTGGTAAGCGCAGCGGAACCGGAGCTTGTCAGGCAAATGCATTTGATTCCTGCCGATAATTTAGAACATGCTTTGTCAATAGCAGATACCATACTTGGCAGAGAAAAGAAAATCACGATTATTCCGGAAGGACTTACCAGTATCATCAGAGTCTGAGAGTTCCTGTTACTAATAAACAGGATAGAGCTTTTAAGGGTATCAAAACGTTTCAAGAAAACGATAAGATAATAATTTAGAGAAGAAGGGAGGGCAGAAAAAGTAACTGGGTTTTTATTTATAATTAATTTGGGAGGATTACAAAAATGAACAGATGGAAGAAAAAAATAGCAATTTTGTTAACAGTAGCAATGACAGCAGGAGTGATGGCAGCTTGTGGAAGCAGCAATGAAACACCAGCACAGCCGGCAGCAGAAAGTACGCCGCAGGCAGCAGCAACAACGGCGGGAGAAGAAAATCAGGAAAATAAAGGTTCAGATGGTTTATATGAGCTGGATTTTTACGCGTGGTCCAATCCGGATAATATTAAGCCGCTGATAGAAAATTTCAATTCGGACTATGCCGGAAAATATAACCTGGTTTATCAGAAGCTTGCGGATGCCATGACTCTTACGATTAATACCGCTTTGGCTTCAGGAGAAAAAATTGATGTTATGACGCAGGCCAGCCATACCGATTTAAGACAGAGAGCGGATGATGGAGTTTACATGGGACTGAAACAGTTTTTTGATAAAGAAGGATGGGACTACGCAGATAAACTGGGAACCGCAATTGAAGAAACACAGAATATCAACGGTGATTATTATTCAATTCCTTACTGCAATAATATTAATATGGTGTTCTTTAACAAGAATATGTTTGATGAAGCCGGACTTGAATATCCTCAGTCAGGATGGACCTGGGAAGATTTCAGGGAAACTGCCATTAAATTAACAAGCGGCAGCGGTGCGGATAAGGTATATGGAGCAATGATTGATACAGCAGGCAGCAGCGGCTCCGATAATTACTGGGATTTGATAGCAAGGCAGAAATTAGGTAACAACGCATATTACAACGATGATTTTACAGCTTCAACTTTCGGAAGTGACGAGATGAGGGAAAGTCTGCAGTTCTTTGTGGACATGACGTTTAAGGATCAGTGTATTGTCCCTGTGGAAGAGATTACTGCGTTACAGTATAATAGCGACCCTGTGGGTATGGCAGGACTTTATAATGGAAAATATGCGATGTGGATTGCGCCGGTTTATGGATGTCTTTACCTGAAATCAAGCTATGGTGAGATTCCGGAGGGGACGGATATCGGTATGGTGGATATGCCTACTCCGGACGGTGGACAAACAATCACCACCTGTTATTCTTCAACAGCAAGTATACCGGCTAACGTAGAAAATCCGGAAGCAGCCTGGGAACTTTTAAAGTATATCTGTATTGACAGACCTGACCTGTTTGCCGGTCCCAAAGCGATGCATCCGGCTGTTGAATTTGATAATGAAGAAGATGAACGTGCATTCAATGAAATTATTTTTAAAGAAAAGCCTGGCCTTGATTATGATATGGCAATGGACACAATGATGAAGGATCGTACTCTTGTAAGTAAGGACTGTACTATTAAACAGGGTTATGTGGCAATACAGGAGGGTATGGAAAATATTATGTCTCTTGTGTTCAGTGGTGAAATGGGAGTTGAAGAAGCTCTGAATGAACTTCAGAAGAGCGTGGATGCCGCAATTACAGCTGATTTAGCAAAATAATAACTGATTAATACATAATAATTATGACGATGGCGGGTTATTCCGCATGCTGGTATACTCCTTCTGAAATATTTGATGAACGGAGGAGTATACCGCTTAAAAAAGCCATCTGTCTGATAGGAAGTGATTATGATTTCTGGTTCAAGATTGAAAGGAAAAACAAAATCAGGAACAATGAAACTCCAGACAAAAGAAAATCTGGCAGGCTATTCGTTTCTGGCGCTAAACTTCATAGGATACATTGCATTCAAATTGATACCGCTGGTTCTGGCACTCGGATTAAGCGTAACAAAATGGAATTTTGCATCCGGTTTTAAAAATATGGAATTTGTAGGTCTTGATAATTATGCCAGATTGCTACACGATGATGTGTTTATCCGTTCCCTTATTAACACATTAATTTATGGTGTTGTGCTTGTGCCGGTTGCTATTTTTCTGGCATTGGTATTTGCGGTCATCCTGAATGAATACGTATTTGGCAAAGGGATTTTAAGGTTGGCTTTTTATCTGCCTAACGTATCTTCCATGGTAGCGGTGTCAGTGGTCTGGATGATTTTATTTCTTCCGTCTTACGGCCCGATTAATCAGGTGCTGATGACACTGGGAATTGATAATCCGCCGCGGTGGTTAAACGCTACGAGTACCTCTTTGCTGTCAATTATAATTGTAGGTATCTGGCAGCGTATCGGTTATAATATTATTGTAGTACTTGCCGGACTTCAGGGTATTTCCAAGTCCTTGTATGAGTCGGCGGAAATTGATGGTGCAAACGGTATTCAGAAATTTTTCTATATAACAATTCCTTCCCTGAGCAATACAATGTTCTTTCTGACGATGATATCTTTCATCAGTTCATTCCAGGTGTTTACCCCGGTACAGGTAATGACAAAAGGCGGACCGGGCAATTCATCATCAGTACTGGTATATTATATTTATAAAAATGCATTCCAGTATAATGAAATAGGATATGCAACGGCTATGGCATGGGTATTGTTTTTCCTGGTATTTATTTTTACAATCGGCAGGATGATATTTACAAGAAAAAATGAAGGATAATAAGGGGGGATTAGATTGAGTTACAGTAAGAAAAAACTGATAGTTAAAATTATATTTACCATAATTATGGGTATCATATCGGTTGCGATGCTGCTGCCCTTTGCCTGGATGCTTTCGGCTTCCTTCAAACCTGATAATACCATTTTTGCCTTTCCTATTGACTGGATCCCGGATAATTTTACATGGAGTAACTATAACAGAGTATGGAATTCCGATGTGCCTTTTTCCACCTTTTTTGGTAATTCTGTAAAGGTAACATTATTATCAGTTGCAGGTGAGGTGTTTACAAGTTCTTTGGCAGCATATGCATTTGCCAAGATTAAATTCAAAGGAAGAGACGTAATTTTCCTAATTTATCTGTCCACACTTGCATTTCCGGCACAGATGATGCTGATACCGAGATTTACCCTGTTTCGGACGATTGGTCTTTACAATACACACTGGGCGTTGATTCTTCCCGGCATGTTTACTGCATTCGGAACATTTATGCTCAGACAGTTTTTCATGTCGATACCGGAAGAGTTGAGTGAATCTGCAAAGATTGACGGTGCGAATCATTTTACAATTTTTTCTAAAATTATATTACCGCTTGCAGTGCCTGCATTCAGTGCATTGATTATTTTTCAGTTTGTATCATCCTGGAATGAATATGAGTCAGCGTTGGTATATATCAGAAGTAAAGAACTCGCCACAATTCCTTTGGGATTGAATTTTTTCAAAGATGAAAATGCATCCAGTTATGGAGCAATTATGGCAGCATCTGTTTGTTCGTTGATTCCTATATTCGCCGTTTTCCTCGTATTTCAGAAACAATTTGTTGCAGGGATTGCCACATCTGGAATGAAAGAATAATGGATAAGACGAATATTCAGCTGGAATAGCATAGTTAAATGCCCATCAGAGGGAGGAGAAAAAGCATTATGGGAGAAAGCAGAAAACAAAGTATCTGTTATTTTGATGTTGAGGGATGTGCAGTTTATGGTAAAAACAAACTGGAAACTGCCATAAAGGAAGCAGGATATCAGGTTGAGGTTTTAAATCATTTTACAGAAAAAAAAGATTTGGATGGTTTTGTTCTTGTCGTAGGAAGTGTAGAGGACCAGCGTGTAGAAGTTCTTTTGAAAAGCACAGGAACAAAGCCTGTGAGAGAGCCTCAAAGCACGATTCGGAAATGGTGTAAAACTGTGGATGGAAACATACTTCTGCTTTCCGGTTCGGATCAGGTGGGACTTATGTACACTCTTTTAGAAATGGCGGAGCAGGTACGGACAGAAGGGGTGGATGCGCTTATTAACGCGGAGGATCAGACAGAGATTCCGGAGAATGAAGTCAGGTGTATGGATCGATATCTTCTGGGACATTTGGATAATGAGTGGTTTTTGTCAGAAGAATTTTGGCGTTATTATCTTGAAAGACTGGCCCAGGCAAGATTTAACCGTTTCTGTTTGATTCTGGGATTTGACACAGCTTATATGTCTCCTCCCTATCCCTTTTTTACAGAAGTAGAGGAATTTCCTCAAATAAGGATGAAGGAATTCGGTTCGGAACAAAGAGAGCAGAATTTGAATATGCTCCGTAAAATTATTTCTCTATGTCATGAGTATGGAATCCAGTTTGTTTTGGCAACCTGGCAGCAGAGACCCTGGACGACAGAACAGGATGAACTGGTATCAGGTCTGCCGGAAGATGAGAATATGCTCAGTGAATATTGCTATTGCGGTATGAAGGCTTTGTTAAAAGCAGTTCCGGATATTGATATTGTACAGTTCAGAGTGAATCATGAGTCAGGGGTGGGAACACAGGTATCTGCGGAAGCCTTCTGGAATCACTGTGCGGATGCGGTTGCCGATGCAGGAAATGAGCTTGGAAAGACATTTACACTTGATTTGCGGGCAAAAGGGCTGACGGAAACGATGGTCAGGCATGCATTTGCAAGAGGACTGAAGGTAGAAGTGCCTACAAAGTACTGGTGTGAACATGCAGCCTTGCCATATCATCTTTCTACAATGCGAAGCGAAGAGCTGGCACAGCTTGATAATTTTAATCATTCACGAAGATATTCTTATGCGGACATGCTGAAAAAGCCCCGGTATTATAATGTGATTTTCAGATTATGGAACTATGGGTCAACCAATCTGTTTTTATGGGGAGATGCAGATTATGCAAGACGTTTTTCCAAGAGCTGCAGTCTGTCCCAGGCTGCCGGATTTCAAGTAAATGCACCTTTATCTCTGAAGTATGGACATGAATTATCACATAAGGAAGCATGGAATACTTTTGCAGATGAGTCATTACGTTCCGGTAAATGGGAAGATGAAAGGTTCTGGATGTGGTATACGATGTTTGGACGGCTGGGCTACCGAACAGATACACATGAAAAGGTATGGCTGAGGGAATTTGATTCCCATTTTGGAAAAGGGAGAGGAAAGATTCTGGAGCAGGCGCTTGCAGAGGCCAGCAAGATTATTCCGATGATTACAACAGTACATATGCCGGTTCATCCGTCACTGCGTTATTGGACTGAGATGAGCACAGGCTTTGCATTGTTCGATGAAAATAATTTATATTCTCCGCAGAAGTATGATTTTCAGAGCGGGATCACTTACGGTTCTACAGAACCCAGTGATCATGGAATGTTTTACGGTATAGAAGAGTATGTAAAGGATTGTGTGAATGGAACAATGGCTGGTAAATATACACCTGTGCAGTATGCGGGATGGCTTCAGACATTAGCTGACGGTGTAGAGGAAAAAATCAGCCAGGCGCAGGCTGTACCGGAAAAAGGAGATAATGCGGAATATAAGGCCTTGCTGGTTGATCTCCGTATGCTTTGTGATATGGCAAGATATCACGCATATAAAATCAGAGCAGCGTTAGAACTGGCCTGGTGGAAACATAATAAAGATACAGCACATTTAAAAGCATGTGAAACTCTATTCAGGAGAGCTCTGAGATATTGGGAACTTCTTTCAGAAAAAGGGGATAAGGCTTACTATCATGATTTGGATTTCAGTTCCGCGGGTTCCAAAACACGACGTGGTACCTGGAGGGATTTGAAAAAAGAACTTGAGGCGGATTTGAATACAATAGAAAAATTATTGGACGGGGCCTCTGTAACTGATACCTTGTATAAAAAGGAAAAAGAAGAAAAAGAATTATGTTTGTCTTCAGAGTTTCCGGCAGAGGTAAAAGCCGGCAGTGATATCAGAATCAGAGTCAGCAAAACTGGTGTTGGAATATGGCCGGATACCCCGGTCCTTCATTACAGACATGTTAATCAGACAGAAGGATTGTTTCATACTTTGGTAATGACAGAAACAGGGGAAGGATATGAAGCAGTAATTCCGGGTGAATATGTGACAGCAGACTGGGATCTGATGGTATACATCACTGTTCAGAAGAGAAATGGTATTTGCAGTATGTATCCTGGAATCTACAATCCGGTATATCCTTATCCTTATCATGTAATTACAGTAGATGATTGATGTATATGATATGAGAATTAAATTATAAACGCAGCAGAACATAAAGGTAGGATTTGTAATGGAAAAAAGATATATAAAGGAAGAAAAACAGACTCCTGTAAATTACTTATGCGATACGATTGTAGCGGGAGGAGGTACAGCAGGCATCGTGGCAGCAATTGCTGCCGCGAGAAACGGAGCCAAAACGATATTAATAGATAGATATGGCTTTGTGGGCGGAACCATGATCAATGGCGCGGGCCCGCTGCATAGTTTTTTTAACCTGTATAAAGCGTTTCCCGGTGTGGAAAAGGTACAGGTGGTCAGAGGAATTCCTGATGAAATAATAGAACGAATGAAACAAAAAGGAGGATCGCCCGGACATCTGGAACAGGAAAAGGGCGGCAGCTATGATTCGGTAATTACTTTAATTGATTGGGAAATATTCAAGGAAGTAGCATTTGAGATGTTGGAGGAATGCGGTGTCACGGTGCTTCTTCATACGATGGTTGCAGATGTAATTAAGGATGAGGATCGGATTACCGGTGTTATTATCGAAGGAAAATCCGGAAGAGAAGCCATATTGGCAGAAAATGTGATTGATACAACCGGTGATGGGGATATTGCAGCAATGGCGGGTGCTCCATTTGTAAAGAGACATGATACAACATCTGTCGGTATGCCTTTTGGAATGATGAATGTAGATATGCCGAAACTTCTGCATTTCCTGGAAGAAAATGATATGGTCAACCAGTTAATCCGGGCGGACAAGGGCAGTGAAACGGATGATGTAATACGTCTTGGCTTCGAATTGAAAAAGATACCCATTTTCAAGGAATACATGGAAAAAAGCGGTATGTGGGGGCCTCTGGGATTTTCATTATATGAAGGAAACTATGGTTATATTAATGCCGCTAACCTGAGAGCTGTGGATGCAACAAATACTGAGGAATTAAGTAATGCGGAAATTAAGCTGCGTCGCCAGATTATGACGTTATCCAGGATGCTTCGGGAACATGTACCGGGATTTGAAAAGGCCTATGTGAGCTGGACGCCGGTGGGGGTTGGTGTAAGGCTGACAAGGGTTATAGAGTGTGAGCATGATATGTCACTTGATGAGATTGTGAACGGAAAGAGATTTCCGGATGAAGTAATGCTGTATGGATTCCATGACTGCGCGCCGCGTATCATGATTAAGGACGGCAAATATTATGGAATCCCTTATCGGGCACTTCTGCCTAAAAAAGTGGAAGGTCTGCTTGTGGCTGGCCGTATGATTACCAGTGAATGGGATGCACATATGTCAACAAGAAATACGGTATCCTGTATGGCTCAGGGACAGGCTGTAGGGACTGCGGCAGCACTTTGCGCAAAACAGGGATGTCTGCCAAGACAGCTTGATGTCGATAAGCTGCGGGAAGTTTTGAAGGAGCAGAATGTCTTTTTAGATTAGGAAAAGGGGAGCAGGACTATGGAATATGTACTTCAATCGGAAAGAAAATTTCCTGCGGGCAAGTACGATGTTATCATCTGCGGGGGTGGAACGAGCGGCGTATTTGCGGCAATAGCGGCAGCCCGAAAAGGGGTAAAAACAGCACTTGTTGAAAGTAAAGGGTATGTGGGCGGAATTGCAGCAGAGGGAGGCTGCGGACTTCATAGCTTCTATAATTTATGGAAGGCGTTTCCTGGAACTGAAAAGAGAAAAGTCGTAAGAGGGCTGCCGGAAGAAATGATTAATAGACTGACGGCGCTGCATGGAGCATCCGGACATAATGAAACTTTAATGAATTACGGTTATGATTCAGATACACTTTGTGTGGATGTGGAAGTGTACAAATATGTAGCAATGCAGATGCTCCATGAAGAAGGTGTTGATATCTATGTCAATACTATGGTGGCGGAGGTATTGACGGAAGGCAGCAGAATTACCGGGGTGGTTATTGTTAATCATCAGGGCAGCCAGGTATTGCTTACCAAAATGGTTATTGATTCTACCGGATATGGAGATGTGTGTGCCAGAGCAGGTGCGGACTATACAGAACCCAATGATTATGCAGTCGCAAACAGCATGGGTATTGGGGGCATAGATATTGATAAGTATTATCAGTTCCTGAAGAAGAATGATGCTTTAAAAGAATATGCACTTGGACCACGAAGCGGCCGGGATGGGCAGATTATACGTGTTGACGGTAACTGGAATAAGCTTGATTCTAATTTTGGGAAAAAAGCAGCCGAGCTTGGAATGCATACTGTGACAACAACTTTACATGATAATTATTTTATGTTTATTAAGCTAAACTATCATATGCCGGTAAGCCCGACAGATGTAAAAGAGCTATCCGCAGCCGAGTTTGAATTGCGAAGAAGGCAGTTTGAAGCGTTAAAACTTCTGAAAGAGGTCATTCCGGGGAGCGAGAATGCATTTATTGCGAGAACAAGTCCGGCAGTCACTATCAGAAGAGCAAGATGTATATCATGCGATTATGATATCTCCAACGAGGAAGTGATTAACGGCGTACATTTCAGTGATGACGTATTTTCTTATGGTTTTCATGATGAAGCGCCGCATTTCCAGGTGAAAAATGGTGAAACCTACGGTTTCCCGTACCGTGCAATGCTGGTTAAGAATATGGAAAATCTGTTTGCTGTTGGTATGATGGTTACTTCTGATCACCATGCACATATGTCAACAAGAAATACAGTCTCCTGTATGGCTCAGGGGCAGGCCGCCGGAACGGCTGCGGCACTGTGTGTTAAGCTGAAAAAGGATAACGTCAGAGATTTACCTTATAAGGAACTGTATGCAACTCTTAAAGCTGATAATGTGTGGTTTGATCAGGATCGGCAATAAGAACTTATTCAATTAAATAATAAATTAAATGTGCTGTTTAGCATGTGGATAGGAGTAATTATGAGAGTAAAAGCAGCAGAAGCAATCGTTCAGATTATGGTAAAAGAAGGAATTACAGATGCTTTTGGAATACCGGGAGCAGGTATTAATCCGGTGTATAAATATTTAGAAAACGCACCTATTGCTCATTATGGGATGAGACATGAGGAGGCTTGTACTCATGCAGCAGATGCATATTTCAGAGCCAGCCACAAAATTGCACTTGCGATCTGTACTGCAGGCCCCGGAGCCACCAACTTTGTTACAGGTTTATATACAGCCAATATTGATTCCATTCCGCTTCTGGCAATTGTAGGACAGGCCAATACATGGCAGTTGAGTCAGGATCCGTTCCAGTGTGTTGATATGGTAAGCATTGCTGATACTGTTACAAAGAAGGTGTTCCGTCCTATGAAAGCCGAAGAAATACCGGAAATGATGAGAGAAGCTTTTTATCTGATGAGAGAAGGAAAGCCCGGCCCGGTACTGATAGACTTCCCGCTGGATGTGCAGATGGGGGAATTGGAATTTGATATAGAGTCCTACGAACCTAAAGAAATTAATAAAGTAATGCCGGATCCTGAAAAAATTGAAAAAGCGATAGAGATGCTTTCGGAGGCTGAAAATCCGCTTATCATCATGGGCGGTGGTGTACGTCTTGCAGAAGCAGAAGAAGCATTGATTCGTTTTGCGGAAGAATATCAGATTCCTGTGATCACAACCTATATGGCTAAAGGCGGAATTCCTGAAAATCATCCGCTAAATGCCGGTCATGCGGGAATTCAGGTCGGACAGCCAATCGGTAATAAATATCTGCTTGATTCAGATATTGTATTGGGTATCGGATGCCGTTTTTCCGACAGGCATACAGGTGATCTGAAGGTATACCGCGGAGACAGAAAATTTATACATATTGATATCTGTGAATCCCAGATAGGAAAGGTATTCGAACCGGATCTTGGTATTGTATCAGATGCCGCTGAAGCGATTAAGCTGATGGAAGAGACTGCGAAGGCAAAGAAGCTTAAGAACTTTTCCAATGAACGTGTGGCTGTTCTTCCGGTATTACGCGAGGAGATGGCAAGAAAGACGGATTATGACAATGTTCCAATTATGCCGCACAGAGTATTCCATGAAGTAAACAGAGCCTTTGATGAAAATACCATGTTTACCACAGGATGCGGAATTGTCCAGATTTGGTCGGGGCAGCTGCAGAAAATAGATAAACCTGGTAAATATTTACCCTCTGGAGGCGCCGGCACACTTGGTTTTGAAATTCCTGCCGCGTTCGGGGCGAAGGTAGCCCATCCGGAAAACTATGCAGTTACAGTTCTTGGTGATTTTGGATTTACCTTTATGGGAGAGGAAATTGCAGTAACAACGGTTTTTGATAAACCTATTATTGTTGTTATTGTAAATAACGCTAATCTGGGGCTAATCCGTCAGAATCAGAAGGGAGCTTATGGTTTTGAGTATGCGGTTGGTATGCCCTATAACCAGGATGGTACGATCGATTATATCAAGGTGGCGGAAGGCTTTGGATGTATGGGCGAGCGTGTTTTTACCCCTGAAGAATTACAGGAAGCCCTTGAAAGAGCAAAAGCTGCGGGTAAAACTTATGTGATTGATGCAATTTGTGTAAAAGAACAGCTGTGTGATATGGGAAATTCCATTGCAGCAATTAAATCCTGGGCATAATTGCAGGAATAGACGGTAAATAGTCAGAGGCAGACGGTATAATATCCGTCTGCCTCAAATTTGTATTTTATAACCAAATTGTTTGACCTGTTTTGTTTTTCAAAAACTAATCGTTATAATTAGAAAATGTTATCATACATAAATAACAATAGGGAAAAACAGCGGAAGAATTTGGAGAATACAATGATAGATGCATTACTGGCCAAAAAATTTATTGAAAGAATCACCCAGTACACGGAGTACAATGTCAATATTATGGACGAAAAGGGGATTATTATCGCCAGTAAAAACACTTCCAGAATCGGCACGTTCCACGAGGTGGCGCTGCAGATCATCCAGGGGGATAAGGACACTATCATAGTGGATAATGAGAATACCCAGTTCGGTGTAAAAAAGGGCGTCAACATGGCCATTTATTATAAGAAGCGGAAGGAAGGAGTCATCGGAATCACCGGGGATCCGGACGAGGTCATGCCGATTGCATTGGTTATCAAGATGTCGGTGGAGGTCATGCTGGAGCATGAGCTGTTTAAATATGAGAAAATGCAGCGTCGGAATCTGAAGGAGCAGCTTTTAAATATCATTCTTTATAATGAGGATTTGCAGAGGGAGGACTGGGAGCGTTTTATGGAGCCTCTGCAGCTGAAGGAGGATATCATCAGGATGCCGGTGCTGATAAGCATACAGGGCGGCAGGGATCTGAGGGAAAATGTTCTGAGCGCTTTCCGAAACGGCAGGGAGCATTCCTCCCAGGATTTGATCTGCCTGACCAGGGACGGGGACATCCTTTTATATAAAGCCCTGAATCACCCGCTGCCGGAGCTGATGAAAAATTATAAATATGTGGTAGGGGAAGCCATTGGCGACGGATTGCGGTATATGAGGAGCGCGGGATGCTCCTTTACCGTTTATGTAGGCTCCTTCCAAAGTGATTTTATGAATTACCGTATGGGCTATGGGCATTGCAGATGGCTGAAAAAGAATATGGGAAAGGGCGGCAGCTTCTATTTTTATGATCACTGCAATATGTACTTCATGTCGGTTCTTCCGCTGACGGAGCTGCAGGTGGCCTACTATGCCATTGAAAAAAATTTCGGGGACAAGTTTGTGGACAGCTTTAAGGAAATTATGGAAGCGCTGCGCATGGCCAATTTTAATCTCAACGATGCAAGCAAGCTTCTGCATGTACATAAAAACACCCTGATTTACCGGCTGGATAAGATACGGGAGACCCTGAATGTGGATCCGCTGGGCAATAACAACGACAGGGAATTTGTAAACGGTTTTTATTACTATTTAAAAAGAAAAGAACAGATATACCAGGTCTGAAGCATAGCCGTTCAAGCTTTGGGTATGCGGCGGCCGGGTCCCAAAAGATGCCTTTGATTTTTGTATTTCAAAAACAAAAATCAAAGGCATCTTTGTTTGCGTAAACATGGGAAAAGCTCCCTTCCCTTTCTATAATGTAGATACAATCTCAGCAAGAGATAAAAAACAAACGGGAGGGAATTCAATGAAAAATTACAAAAAGATTCTTGCGATGATTCTTGGCACGGTGATGACGGTATCCATGCTGGCAGGCTGCGGCGGCAGCGATAGCAGCCAGACACAGGCGCCTGCGGAAACAGTAAAGGAAACCGCAGCGGATGCGGCGGAAAGCACCGCGCAGACAGCAGAGGCGGAGGCCGGAACACAGAGCGCCGAGGCAAATACCGAATTCAGCGGCACGCTGAAATTGTATGGCCCCGGACTTTTCACAACAGTTGGGGAGGAAGGAAGCACGGATATCGTTACCGGTATTTCCAAGCCCGGCTATAATGTGGTGATTGACAGATGGAAGGAGCTGTATCCTAATGTGGAGCTGCAGATAGAAACCATTCCCTGGGACAACTGGAAGGCTGCCTGCCAGACGGCGGCCCTGTCGGGAGATGTTGATATCATTCTGCACGGAGCATCCATTGTACCGATTTGTGAACCTCTGACCGCGTATCTGGAAAAGGATCCGCAGGTAAAGGATGCGGTGGGCATGATGGCCATGAGGAAAAATTCCGAGATCGCGCCTCTTTCCGAATATGTGCCTTACGGCCTTACCGTGAATGTCAATCCGGTTATGGTAGTGATTGATAAGGAAATCCTGGAGCATTACGGACAGGCAATCCCGGATTATGAAAACTGGACCATGCAGGACATCATGGACATTGCCAAGGCTACCACAGGGACCGATCCGGTAACCGGGAAACAGACCTACGGCATGAGCATGATCGCTGCGGCAAGCGCGAATAAGAATTATATCTGGGCGTCCAGGGCTGTGAACAATGATATTTATGAGTGGGGCGACAGCCTGAAAAATACAAAGGTTAACTTTGTGAATGACAAGACAAAGGAAGTGTTCAATTATCTGACAGAGCTTTCCTCTTATGCAAGCCCGGACTACATTGAAGGGCTGGATATGGCCAACGCCTATACACAGGACAACAACCTGGCTATGTTCATTATCGAGGATGTTTACAGCGCTTACAACACAATTAAGGCAGCCGGACTGGAGGATAAATATATGCTGGCAGCCCTGCCCAAGATTGAAGACGGCGATTTTAAGGGAATCACCTCCAGCCATATGGGCGACTGGAACATGGCAATCTGCAATACCAGCACGCAGAAGGACCTGGCCTGGGAATTCATGAAATTCATGGTAATGGACGATGTGGTACAGCAGTGGATTCTGGATACCTATTGTATCCCTGCCAATAAAGAGGCAAGCGGCAAGCTGGGCGAGTATATGCCTGCGGATTATGCGGATCCCATTTCCTATGTTGTAAGCACCAGCCCGCTGGAATTCAGCGCTTCTGCAAACAACTGCTATGACAGCAGCAACTTCGGCACCTTTGCCAATGACCTGACAACCGTGCTGAATGAAATGTTCCAGGGCAACATGGATGCGGACGCTGCCATGGAATACGTAAAGAAAAATCTTGACGATTATATGAGCACATTAAATTAAACCAAGTTAAGGCTATCTGGTCAGGAACCGGAAAAGCATCTGCTTTTCTGGTTCCGCTTATCATAAAAGGAGTTTGTTCAATGAAAGACAGACAGGCGTTGAAATTAAAGATAAAAAAGCAGCTTGTGTGGTATTCCTTTATATTCGTCAGCATCATTACCCTGATCGTGCTGACCTACATACCGATGCTGACTGCCATCAAGTACAGCTTTCATGACATCCAGGTCCTTGGCTTCGGCGAGGATAAATTCATAGGCTTCCAGAATTACGAGAAGATCATGCATAACTCTTCCTTTGTAAAATCCATAGGGAATACCTTCCTGCTCGCCCTTATGAGCCTGGTTTCCATCCCTGTCGGATTCATCCTGGCCACGCTCATTAACAATGTGGGGAAATGCAAATGGCAGAGCTTTTTCAGGGTGGGGTATTATTTCCCCAATATCATTACGGGCGTCAGCGTAGTGCTGATTTTCCAGGTGGTGCTGAAGGCAAACGGCGGGCTTTTAAACAACGCGCTTTCCATTGTGACGGGGCATGAGGTGGCCATCGGCTGGCTCTCGGATTCCCATTATTCCAGGTTCGGCGCAACAATCCTGAGTGTATGGGGAAACATCGGTTATTCCATGCTGATTAATCTGGCAAGCCTGCAGTCCATTCCCAGTGAAATCTATGAAGCGGCGGAGGTGGACGGCGCAAATGCCTTGAAACAGTGGTGGTACATTACCATCCCTCAGATGACCTCCTGCTTCGCCTTCCTTTTTATCACCTCCATTATCAACGGACTGGCCAGGTTCTCGGATCTGTTCATCATCGGCGGCAATACCTCGGCAGGACGTCCCGGCGGCACGCTTCAGACGATTCTGATGTATATTTACCAGTTCAGCTTTGAAAGCCCTCAGTACGGCATCGCCTCTGCGGGAGCCATGATACTGTTTGTCCTGACGTTTGTAATCACGTTAATCAATCTGAAAATGACAGGATTCTTTAAAAAGAAAGAAGCCTGAAAGGAGCATCTATGAAGCGTAAGAAAATTAGGAGAGTTATATTAATCACTGTACTGCTGCTTTTGCTGGTGGTGATTCTGATTCCGCTTGTATGGTGTATCGTTCTTTCTTTTGACAGAAAAGCATTGTCCACCCTGCCGGAATTTTCGCTGCTGCCTCATGAGTTTTCTCTGTTTAACTATGAGGTGGCCTTCAATACCATACCGCTTGTAAGATATTATATAAATACGATTTTTGTTACCGTGGTACATACCTTCCTTGCCGTATTTTTTGCCCTGATGTGCGGTTATGCGTTTGCCAAGGGAAAATTTGTGGGAAAGCAGTTCTGGTTCATTTTCATGCTGGCGGTTATGATGATTCCCTTTGAATCCAGGATGGTGCCTCTGTATCTGCAGTACAAGAGCTGGGGGCTTCTGGATACTTATGCGCCGCTGCTTATGGGAGCCTGCGCTTATGTATACGGCATCTTTTTTGCAAGACAGAATATTGAGGCAATCCCGGATTCCCTGAGAGAATCCGCATATATTGACGGGGCCAGCGAGTGGAGGATTTTCCTTCAGATCATTATTCCGCTTTCCAAGCCGCTCATTGCAACCCTTTCCATCCTGCAGATACTGAGCAACTGGAACAGCTATCTGTGGCCTCTGGTCGTGATCAGAAGCTCCGAAAAGCAGCTGATATCCGTAGGCGTTTCCGTTTTCAACGCCCAGCAGGACTCCATTTATTACGGCCCCAGAATGGCGGTTGCCGTAATCAGCGCCATTCCGCTGAGCATCATGTTCCTCTTCCTGCAGAAGTATATTGTGCAGAGCGTGGCGGTAAGCGGTATTAAACAGTAAAGGAAAACAGCAATGGAAAAGCAATGGTGGCAGGATGCCTTAAGAGTGATTCAGTACAATCTGCAAATACAGGACACGGATAGAATGGTTCCTGAGGAAATCGCGGCGAAGGCCTGCGAGGCGGGGGCCAATGCCGTGGTAATAAATGCCGGGGGAATCTACGCCTGGTACCGCAGCAGGATCCCCTTTCATCATATCAATGAATATCTTCCTGCCAAAGGAAATCTTCTGGAGGATCTGATCCACTGCTGCCATGCGCTGGGGATTAAGGTTATCGGCAGGTTTGACTTCAGTAAAACCGATGATGTGGTTTATCTGCAGCATCCGGAATGGTTTGTGAAGGACAGTGAGGGAAAACCCGTATGCTACGGAAGCGGCCGTATGGGCAGCTGGTCGCTGCTGATGTCAACCTGCATTAACGGCGGATACAGAAATGAAGCGTTTGCCGTGAAGGTGATGGAGGAGGCCTTGGATTGCCTGGAGATAGACGGTATTTTCTATAACGCGCCCCATATGGAGGAGTGTTACTGCGAGAACTGCCGGAGAAAGTACCGCAGCCTGTATGCAAAGGAGCTTCCTGAAAATAAGAAGGATTGGGAGCCGGACTGGCAGACGCAGTGCCTTAAGGACAATATGAAACTGCTGTACCGCATCGTAAAGGAACGCAGAAAAGAGGTTCCGGTCATTCTTTACTATGGCACCTACCGCGAGGATGGTACGGGGCTGCCGGAGAATCTGGATCTGCGGTATGAAACGGCGGATATGGTATGCACGGAGGCGCAGGACATTCTTTCCGCGGGAAAGAAGAGGCTTCCTTTTTCCTGGAAGCCTACGCTGAACATGAAGCTGGGACAATATGCGGGGGAGGCGCCCAGGCCCTTTGGGATCATCCATTCCTGCCCCGGTATGGACTGGAGGCATACGGGGCTTCCGGCGGCGGAATATGAATTCTGGCTGAGCCAGATTCCAGCGGCCAACGGACAGCTGTGGCATTCGCTCACCGGCTTTGATGCGGTGATTACCGACAAAAGGCTGCTTCGGGTGATGAAAAAAGTGACCCGCAGGGCGGCGCTTTCCGACAGCCTGATGCAGGAGGCGGTATCTGCGGCCCGGACCCTTCTTCTATGGAATGCGGGCGTCAGTGAGCTGGGCTTTACCCAGGGGCTGATGGACTGCCATATTCCTTTTGATATCATGGATATCTGGCATATGGATTTGGACCGGATGAAGACCTATAAAACAGTCATACTTCCCGGAGGCTTTCCCACGGACAGCGCTGTGACGGATATTCTGGGAAAATACGTGGAAGCGGGCGGAAGCCTTTATGCGGAAAAGACAGATGCCGCAATTACGCAGGCGCTTGCCGGGCTTTTGGGAATCCGGCCGGAAGCATGCACGGGGCATGACATATCGGCTGCCTACGGCGTTTTGGAACCGGAGGGTGAAGCGTTGAATCAGGCGCTTATGGAAACGAAGTATATTCCTGTGAAAGGGGAGCTTCTTTATGTGTCGGCAGAAAAAGAAGCGGTGAAGCTGATGACATTCATCCCACCCTTTGCACCGCCGGACGGCGTGGGGGCGCCGCCGGAACGCGCCGGCCTGCCGGTAACCCATACCGGGATCCCGCTGCTGCTGGAAAACAGAGTGGGAAAAGGCAGGGTACTTACCGGATTTTTTGAACTGTCCCGTCTGATGCTGGAGATTGGGTTAGAGGATCAGAAACAGCTTTTTGGGAACTGCATTTCCTATCTGAACGGTGAGGAGACGGAATTTGACGGGGCTTTGCTGCCGGAAGGGATTTTTGCCTATCCTTACCGGGCAGGGGAGAAATTCCTTGTGCATCTGGTAAACGGCGTGGGCAGCCGTCCGCTGAAGAATACTGTGGAATGCCATCATCTGGAGTTTGCAGTCAGGGGCTGGAAGGAGGAGAAGGTATCCCGTGTTTTTTCCGCACTGGAGGGCGCGCCTGTTTCCTGGGAGGAAAGTGGCGGCTGGATCCGGATACGATTGGAAAGCCTTCTTGTTTGGGATATAATTGTAATGGAGTAAAGGAACCATAACAGTTCCTTATCGGGACTGTTACAGCGGCTCCGTCAGTGCTGCGCATTTGCGGGGCTGACCACAGGAAAAACGGGGAGTGCAGCGGATTTATTTATAGGACAGGAAAAAACGAGGGGGACAGGAGCAGATGAGCTGGTGGACAGAAAAAAGATTCAGGATGATACAAAACAATCTCCGGGATATTGATGCGGGGATGGATGTGGAAGCGTATGTGGAAACGCTGAAGGAGTTTGGGGCCAATGTCTGCATGGTGGGATGCGGAGGCATTACCGCATTTCATCCCACAAGGCTGGAATGTCAGAAAACCAGCCCCTATCTGAAAGACGATTTCTTTGGAAACCTTCTGCGCCGGTGCCATGAAAACGGCATCCGGGTGATAGCCAGGTTTGATTTCAGCAAAACGCATATCCAGTTTCTTACAACCCATCCGGAATGGTTCAGCAAGTCCATACAGGGTGAGCCGGTGCTTTACAATGATACGGCGGCGGCCTGTGTCAACGGGCCCTATCAGCAGGAGTGCTCCCTGCAGATTCTGGAAGAGGTGATCAGCAATTATCCGGTGGACGGGGTATTTTTCAATATGTTCGGTTACCAGACGAGGGACTACAGCGGCCGGTACGTAGGCATCTGCCAGTGTGAGAGCTGCCGGAAGCGTTTTGCGCTCTACAGCGGCGGCATGGAGCTGCCCACGCAGGAGAACGAGGAAGATCCTGTATATCGGAAATACCAGGAATTCAGGAAGTTTACCACGCAGGATCTGCTGGAGAAAATCTACAGGAAAGTAAAGGAGCTGAATCCGGAAACCGCCGTATGCACCTACAGCAGCAGGTATGTGGATCTGGTGAGGAGCGAGTCCAATTCTGCCGTGGATCGGCCGCTTCCCTTCTGGGCAATGGAAAGCGAAAGCAACGTTTCTTTTGTGCAGGAAACCTTTAACAACAGATTTTCAAGCAACTGCGTGATCAATGCCGTGGATATTTTTTACCGCTTCATGGGAGTCTCACCGTATCTGAATGAGCTTCGGCTTTACGGGGACATGGCGGCCGGGGGAAACCTGGACTGGTGCATCATCGGGGGTTTTGAAACCTATCCTGATAAAATGAATTTTGAGGGAACCAAAAGGGTATTCCGTTTCCATAAAAAATATGAGGACATTTTCAGCCGCCTGCAGCCCTGCGGGGAAATTCTTCTGGTAAATCCTGCGGGGGACGGGGAGGATGCCAGGAAGGAATATCTGGGCATCTATAAAATGCTGAAGGAAGCGCACCTTCCCTTTGAAGTAATGGACGGCAGGGAAACGGAGCTTCTGGCGGAAAAAGCGGATGCTTACCGCGTGATCATCCTGCCAGGAATAAAGGAGCTGCCGATAAAGGCTGCGCAGGCGCTGGAAAAAAGCGGCACTGTCATCATTGGGACCGGGCTTGCGCTGGAAAAGGACGGGACGCTTCTTACGAAGCTGTTTTCCGTAACGCTGAAAGAAAAGCTGGAGCCGGTGCGGGGCAGCTACATGCTCACCGAACCGAAAAGCGTTTTCCGGCATTTCGGAGAACGGGACTGGGTATATCTGGATAAGGAATACCGCTATATGGAACCGGAAGAAGGAAACCGAAATTATATGCCGTTGATTTCAGCCAGCATGTATGGGCCGCCGGAGCGCTGCTTCGGCCATGAGGTGACGGAGCAGAGCTGTGTTTCCATAAGGGAAGGCAAGTCCGTTTATTTTCCATGGATGCCGGGACAGCTCTATTATTCCCAGGGATATGAGGATTTTAAAAATTTGTTCCTGGATGTGCTCTGGAAGGACGGCCTGCAAAGGGAACCGGGGCAGGGAGGACTGATAAGCGTGGAGGCGCCGTCCTGTGCGGAGGTGCTTTTCCACCGCTGCGGGGAGGATAAATACCTGCTGCAGATTTTAAATTACTCCGGATTTAACGGCACTACCTTTTCTGAACCCCTGCCTTTGGAGGCGAGTTTTACCTTCCCCGGGCTGGAGGTGAAGAAGGCTCAGTGCCTGGAGGCGGACGGCAAAAGAAAAATTGCCTGTGACGGTAAACTGAAGGTTCCTGTAAAGGGATTGTATAAGGCGGTACTGATTACTGCAAAGGAGAGGTGAGAATGGAACCCTGGTATCAGAGGACTTTTTTATGGGGACAGGTAAATCTGACCGAGGATGATCCGGTCAGATGCGATCTGTCTTTCTGGCAGGATTACTGGAAAAAGACCGGTGTGGAAGGCGTTATTATTAACTGCGGGGGAATTGTCAGCTATTACCGCAGCCGTTTTTCCTATCAGTATAAGGCGCAAGGGCTTGGGGAGCAGGACTATTTCGGACTGTGGAACCAGGCGGCCAGGGAAGCGGGACTTACCGTGATTGCCAGAATGGATATCAATTGTACCACGAAGGAAATGTATGACAGATATCCGGAGTGGTACTGCCGGGACAGGGAAGGGCGGCCCATCCTGAGTCAGGGAAGGTATATGGCCTGTGTGAACGGAGGCTATTACCAGGAGTTTATTCCGGAAGTGTTCCGTGAAATCATAGAAAAATATCATCCGGACGGCTTTGCGGACAACAGCTGGGCCGGGCCGGGAATTAAAACCATATGCTATTGTGAGAATTGCAGGAAGCTTTTCTTAGAGGAATGCGGCTGCAGCCTGCCGGAAAAAGCTGACTGGGAGGATCCGGTATACCGGAAATGGGTCAGCTGGAGCTATGCTACCAGAGTGAGAAACTGGAAATATTTTAATCAGGTGACCTCGGACTGTGGCGGGGAGGACTGTAAATGGTTCGGAATGCTGAATGCGGACCCGTTTTCCACCGGGGGAAGGTTTTATGATATCAAAAAACTTGTGCAGGATGCGCCGTTTATTTTCTGTGATCATCAGTCCAGGGACCGCAGCAGCGGCTTTGCGCAGAATTCCCTGAACGGGGCGCTGCTGCGGCTGGCTGCCGATGAGAATATAATTGTGGCGGAGAGCATGGCGCACTATTACAAAGGAGAGCGTACCTTCCGGCTTTCTGCGGGGCAGCGGCAGGAGGTACGCAAGTGGATGCTCACGGGGCTGGGCGGCGGGATCGCACCCTGGTTCCATTTTGTGGGAGGCGGTACGCAGGATAAGCGGAAGTTTTCCATTTCCCGGGATCTGTACCGTTTTGTGGGAGAAAATAAGAAGTGGTTCAGGAACCGTACAAATACGGCCAATGTGGGCGTGGTATGGAACCAGGAAAGCGCCATTTATTATGGAAGGGACAGGGCGGAGGAACGCAGTGCTGCCAGCTTTAAGGGAATGACGGAAAGCCTGTCCAGGGCGGGAATCCCTTTTCTGCCGATACATGCCGATGATATTGGAAAATATGGGGAGCGCCTGCAGCTTTTGATCCTGCCAAACCTTGCCATTTTAAGCGAAAGCCAGGAGGCGGCAGTGAGGGAGTGGCTTAAGCAGGGCAAGGATCTGCTGCTCACCTCGGATACTGGGCTGTATGACGCGCAGGGGGAATGGAAGGGCGCGGGCGCGCTGTATGAGGATATGGGGCTCAGGGTATGTGGAAAAGAGGAAGGGATTACCGGATCGGGTGAGGATAACTGGATGGTGCATGACAGCCATACCTATCTGGAAATAACACAGCCCGGCCATCCGGTATTTAAGTATACGCCGGACACACAGCTTTTGCCCTTCGGAGGCAGGCTGCGGGTAACAGAAAACGCAGGGGCCTTGCAGCCTCTTGGCAGTTACATCCCTGCCTTCCCCATTTATCCGCCGGAATTTTCCTGGATCAGGGAAAAAAGCGGGGAAGCGGCTGTTTATGCCGGAGAATTGGAAAGCGGTTCCCGGGTGGTATATTTTCCGGCGGATATTGACCGCTGCTATGCCAGATACCATATACCGGATCACCGCAGGCTGTTGGAGGGCGCGGTGAGATGGGCGGGGCGGGAGAGCTTTCCGGTTTCCGTGGAAGCGCCGGCCCATGTGAATTGCAATGCCTACCGTCATTTCTGCAGGGAGGACGGAGGGCAGGAGGAAAGTAAGGATGGAAGCAGGAGCAGCGGGCAGGGCCGGGATCGGGAAGGCGGAAAAACGGACTGTCTCCTGATTCATCTGGTAAACCTGGCCGGCTGTGACGTCCCTCTGGGAGCGCTGGAAGCCAATCTTCCCATCGGACCCGTGCGGATAACTTTGCGTGTACCGGAAGCAGGGGAGGAAGCCGTCAGCCTTATTTCAGGAGAGCATATCAGGATAACGGAAGAAAACGGAGAACGGGTAATCCTGCTTTCAAGGCTGGAGGAGCAGGAACTTTTAACCGTCAGCCTGAATTAAAAAACAATCAAATACCCCGCTGCAAGCAACGGGGTATTTGACCCTCGCGGCAGTCGCCAAATATCCATGCAAGCATGGCTACTTGGCTCGTTGCTCGCGGGAATAAAAGCACGTGACCGTGCGGAATGGAGAGAATGAAGATGAATATCGTATTATTGGAATCCCTTGGAATTCCGGAAGCGGAATTAAAGAAATATGCACAGGAGCTGGAAAAGGAAGGACATACCTTCCGCGCTTACGAAAAGAACACGGATCCGGCTGTCCAGATAGAAAGGGCGAAGGATGCGGATGTGATTATGCTGGCCAATATGCCGCTGTCGGGTGAAGTCATAAGAAGCTGTCCCTCCCTTCGGTTCATTGATGTGGCCTTTACCGGCGTGGATCATGTGGATTTGGAAGCTGCAAAGGAGAAGAAAATTGCGGTAAGCAATGCTTCCGGCTATTCCAATGAATCGGTGGCGGAGCTGGTGCTGGGAATGGCAATCGATCTGTTCCGTAAGGTTCCCCAGGTGGAGAAGCGGTGCAGGGAAGAGGGCACAAAGGACGGCCTGGTAGGCCGGGAGCTGAAAGGGCATACGGTGGGGATCATCGGTTACGGCGCCATAGGCTCGCGCGCGGCGGAGCTGTTCCATGCCATGGGCTGCAGGATTCTGGCTTTTTCCAGACACAGAAAAGAAAATGTGCCGGATTATGTTACCTATGTGACGCTGGAGGAGTTGCTTGGACAGTCGGATATCGTTTCCCTGCACTGTCCGCTGACGCCTGAAACAAGAGGGCTGATCAATGCGGAGAGGATTGCGCTGATGAAGAAAACAGCTGTGCTCATCAATGCGGCGAGAGGACCGGTGGCAGACTCCCGTGCGCTGGCGGATGCGCTGAATGAAGACCGGATCGCAGGCGCCGGGGTGGATGTCTTTGAAATGGAACCGCCGGTGCCGGCAGACCATCCGCTTCTGCATGCGAAAAACTGTCTGGTAACGCCCCACGTTGCTTTTGCATCGGAGGAATCCATGAAGCTGAGGGCGGATATTGTATTTGACAGCCTGCAGGAGTGGCTGAAGGGCGGACAGGTCAATACGGTGCTTCCGAGGGCGTGAACAATACAGGAGCTTTGCATATGAATAAATATTGGTATCAGGAGCAAGTAAGAATTTTGCAGACCGTGCTCCGGGAAAAGGACGCCGCGCAGTATGATGCGGCCGCGGTAGTCCGGTACATGAAGGAAACAGACAGCAACTGCCTGGTAGTCAACGCGGGCGGCGTGATGGATTTTTTCCCGAATAAAACGGAATTGGGCAGGCCGGGCAGATTCCTGGGCAGCCAGGATATCCTGAAAAGTCTGGTAAAGGAATGCCATGAAAATCAGCTCCGTATAATTGTGAGAGTGGATTTCAGGGGCGTGGAGAAGGAACGGTACGAGCAAAAGCCCCACTGGTTCGGACAGAATGAGGACGGCTCCCCGCTGATGGGATGGAATGACCGGATTTACAGGCCCTGCTATACCAGTTTTTACGGAAGCGGCCATGCGGAGGAATTTATCCGGAAGCTGTTACAGGAATATGATGTGGACGGCGTGTGGGAAAACTGTGTGATCTTCGGTTACGGCCCCTGCTATTGTCCCGGCTGCAGAGAAAGCTTCCGGGCCTACAGCGGCAGGGAGATTCCCTTCGGCGCCGATTATGCTTCCGGGGAATTCCGGGAATACAGGGAATGGAAATCCATCCGCGCCAGGCAGCATATGGACAGGATGCGGCGCACGGTAAAAAGCTTCGGGGAGGATAAGGCATATGTCTCCGAAATCTTCGGCATGTACCATGTCTCCACATCCCTTACCTCAGGAATCGATCTGTATGACGCCAAGGATAAATTTGATTTTCTGGTCAGTCCGCTGTTCCTGGACGGCAGCGCGCAGCCGGAGAAAAAATATGAGGATTACAGCCACGCGGCTTCCGGCATCCGTTTTTTAAAGGCCATTGCGCCGGAAAAGCAGAGCGTCGCCCTTTCGGGAGGGAACGGAACAAAATGGCGGTACGTAACAGCGCCCCGCCTGGAAAACCGGATATGGCTGTGGGAAGCGGTCAGCGCGGGAGGAAACCTGTGGAACAACTACTTTAACGGACAGTATCCGGGAAACGCCGTGGACAGAAGAAATGCGGGCGGGGAAAAGGAAATTTACCATTACCTGAAGGAAAACGCGCCGTTTCTGAACGGGCAGATACCGGAAGGGGAAACCGGTATCTTTTATTCCAGGGCCACCCGGGATGTGTGGGGAAAGGACAGCATGGCGGAGGATGAATACGGGACCTTCCTCCGGGGCGTGGAGCGGGTTTTGTTTGACTGCCATATCCCTTACCGTTTTGTGCCGGATCTGGATTTCTCCGATGAAAAATTAAAGGGACTGAAGGTGCTGCTGCTGCCCAATGCAGCCTGCCTTAGCGAAGAGCATATGGAGGTTATCCGCCGTTTTGTGGAAAACGGCGGCGGGCTTGTGGCTTCCTTCAGGACCTCCCTTTATGATGAAAAAGGACGCAGACGGCCGGATTTTGGCCTGAAGGATGTGTTCGGCTGTTCTTTTACAGGAATTGTCAAAGACACCAGATGGGACAGCTACCAGAAGGTGAGGATGGCGCACCCGGTTTTTGCAGGCATGGATATTGAGCGGACGGAAATGATAATGAATGAGGAGGAGACTCTTCTTTGCACAAAACAGAAGGCGGATTATGATATGGCGGCCTCCTATGTGCCCCCGATTTACAACCAGCCGCCGGAATATGCCTGGATACCGGAGGAAGAGACAGAATATCCCACCATACTGACAGGGCAGTATGGAAAAGGCAGGGTGGTCTATTTTTCCAATCAGACGGATAAAGCCTGCTTTACAAACGGCCATGAGGATTTTATCAATACCTACCGGAACGCGGTGGAATGGGCGGCAGGCGGGAACTTCTCTTTCACCGCCCGGGCGCCGGAGAGCGTGCACATTTCCCTGACCTGTGATCGTAAGAAGGGCGGCAGGAAGGTAATTTCCTTTGTGAACACCACCTCAGGGCCTTTCCGGCCAATACGCAGCCTTCAGCCGGTATATGATCTGGAGGTAAGGCTTCGGGGCGTTTCCCTGAAAAAAGCGGAAATCCTGCGGGAAGAAAGCCGGATAGAAGTGGAAGAAGAGATGGTGCAGAAAGACAGGGAAATCGTGATCCGGATTCCCTGCCTGCAGGAATTTTCAGCCGTATTTCTGGATACGGAGGAAGGAAGAGAAGGCTGAAGGTCCCTTTTAAACGACTGATTGATGCAGTATCGCAGGCGTTCCTGCGATATACAGGAGGTATATGATGAAAGAAAATATAGAAGCTTATTTTCAGGTGGGAACCATTTTGTGGATGAGTTATCCGCCCGCCATGTACGGACAGTCCTTCGGAAGCTATGAGGACTCGCTGCTTAAGGTTCTCAGGGATGATTTTTTCAGCTGTATTGAGCTGACGCAGATCAAGGACGATAAGCTCAGGGAACGGGTGAAGCACCTGCTTTCCCAGTCCCATATGAAGGTTTGCTACGGCGCGCAGCCCAGGCTGCTTTCCACCGGCTTAAACCCCAATGATATCGACGAAGAAGGACGAAAAAGGGCGGAGGAAACGCTGCTTGAAGGAATCGATGAGGCCGCTTATCTGGGGGCTGAAGGGATAGCCTTCCTGGCAGGAAAATGGCAGGAGGAAACAAAAGAGCAGGCCTATGGACAGCTTTTGAAAACCACGGTTCATCTGTGTGAGTATGCCAAAAGCAAAGGAATGTATGTGAACCTTGAAGTCTTTGATTATGACTGTGATAAAGCAGCGCTGATAGGCCCTGCGCCGCTGGCGGCAAGGTTTGCCGCAGATGTGAGGACAAAATGCCCGAATTTCGGACTGCTTGTGGATTTGTCCCATTTTCCCACCACCTATGAAACGAGCCGGTTTGTGATACAGACCCTGCGCCCCTATATCACCCATCTTCATATAGGAAACGCGGTGATGCAGCCCGGCTGTGATGCCTATGGGGATAAACACCCCCGTTTCGGCTATCCTAACAGCGCCAATGACACGATGGAGCTACTTGACTTTTTCCGGGTTTTAAGGCAGGAGGGCTTTTTCAGGAAGGAAGAGCCGATGGCGCTGTCCATGGAGGTTTCCCCAAGGCCGGAGGAGGATGCGGATATCGTGCTGGCAAATACAAAAAGGGTGCTGAGGAGAGCCTGGGCACTGCTGGAGGATGAAAAGGACTGAGAGCAAATATGAAAATAGTTATATTAGACGGATTTACGGAAAATCCCGGCGATTTAAGCTGGGATGGGCTGAGGGACTGCGGGGATCTTACGGTTTACGACAGGACGCCGGCCGATTTGACAGCGCAGCGTATGCAGGGCGCAGAAGCCGTGTTTACCAACAAGACCATAATTTCCGCGGAAATCATGGAGAAATGTCCGGCGCTGAAATTCATCGGAGTTCTGGCAACCGGAGTGAATATTGTGGATATAAAGGCCGCCTCCGACAGGGGAATTGTGGTATCCAACGTACCGGCCTACGGTACGGCTTCCGTGGCTCAGTTTACCATGGCGCTTCTGCTGGAGCTGTGCCATCATGTAGGCGCCCATTCCCAGGCGGTAAAAAACGGGGAATGGGGCAGCTGCCCTGATTTCTGCTTCTGGAAGTATCCGCTGACAGAGCTTGCCGGAAAAACAATGGGCATTATCGGCTTTGGCAATGTGGGACGGACCGTTGCCCGTATGGCGCTTGCCTTTGGGATGAAGGTGCTGGCGTACAGCCACCATGAAATTCCGGGAGAGCTCTTAACGGATGGAATCAGAAGCGTGGATTTGGAGGAGCTGTACCGGCAGGCGGATGTCATATCCCTGCACTGTCCGCTGTCTGAGAAAAATACCGGAATGATCAACAAACAGTCCATTGCCAGGATGAAGGACGGCGTTTTCCTGATCAATACGGCCAGGGGACCGCTGATTAATGAGGCGGATTTGAAGGAAGCCCTGGAAAGCGGCAAGGTGGGAGGCGCTGCGGTGGACGTGATTTCCCGGGAACCGGCTGCTGCGGATAATCCGCTGCTGAAGGCCCCAAATATGATAATAACGCCTCATATCGCCTGGGCTCCCAGGGAAGCCAGGCAGAGATTGATGGATATCACCGTGGAAAACATGAGGGCCTATCTTGACGGCAGGCCGATACATGTGGTGAATATGTGAGAAAAACGAATCGGCAGTTTTGCATATTTACTGTGCTGGCTGTCGCAAAATGATTCAGACTTAAAGAAGAGGAACCGGAGAATGAAAATAGGATTTATAGGGTTGGGAATCATGGGAAAACCCATGTGCAAAAATTTATTAAAGGCAGGACATGAGTGTACGATATATGATATTGTAGAAGAAGCGGCCAGGGAAGCTGTGGGAGCCGGCGCGGTAAAATGTGAAAGCGCGGCGCAGGCTGCTTCCGGCAGAGAGCTGGTAATCACCATGCTGCCCAATTCCCCGCAGGTAAAGCAGGTGGTTCTTGGAGAAAACGGTATCGCGGACGCTATGGACGAGGGCTGTATTTTCGTGGACATGAGCTCTATCGCCCCCCTGGCATCAAAAGAAATCGGCGCGGCCCTGGCCGGCAGAAATATCGAGATGCTGGATGCCCCTGTTTCCGGCGGGGAGCCAAAGGCTGTCGACGGGACGCTTTCCATCATGGTGGGCGGAAAGAAAGAGGTTTATGACAAAGTGAAGGAGGTGCTTCTGTGCATGGGCAGCAGCGCCGTATACTGCGGAGAGCTGGGCGCGGGAAATACAACGAAGCTGGCCAATCAGATTGTAGTGGCCCTTAATATTGCAGCCTGTGCGGAAGCCTTTACTTTATCCAAGAAGGCCGGCGTGGATCCGGAGCTTGTTTTTGACGCCATCCGGGGCGGGCTGGCCGGTTCTACCGTTATGGACGCCAAGGTACCTATGATGCTTGACGGCAATGATAAACCGGGCTTTAAAATCGATTTACATATCAAGGACTTGAAGAACGCATTGGAAACCGGACACGGCGTGGGAATGGGACTGCCTCTCACCGCGCAGGTGATGGAGATGATGCAGCAGCTTGTGGCGGATGGATTTGGAGGAAAGGATCATAGTGCACTTGTAAAATACTACGAGAAAATGACCGGAGAATCCATCAGGCGCTGATTGTCCGGTCAGACCCATAAAAATTTTGCTGCGAGGAAAATAGTATGCGTGAGGATGCTTTTCAAATTATACAAAAAACAATAGCCGATTGCCTGCCCGACAAGGCGGTCCGGGATTCTCTCCAAAAACTGGACTTTACCGGGAAGGTTTACGTGGTTGCCATCGGGAAGGCCGCATGGGTTATGGCCAAAACGGCTTCTGTTTTTCTGGCTGACCGGCTGGAAAAGGGAATTATTATAACAAAATATGAACATTCCAGAGGTGCGCTGGACAAATTTGAAATCATAGAAGCGGGGCATCCCACGCCGGATGAAAATTCCGTTTTGGGCGCCGGGAAGGCTGTGGAGCTGGTAAAGGAGGCGACGCAGGAGGACACGGTGCTTCTCCTTCTTTCAGGAGGCGGTTCCTCCCTTGTAGAGCTTCCCATGCCGGGGCTCACCCTTGCCGACATTCAGGAGGTAACCAGGCAGCTGCTTTTCTGCGGCGCAGGGATTACGGAAATCAACGTGCTGCGCAAAAAGCTGTCCGCCATGAAGGGCGGTAAATTTGCCAGATACCTGAAAAGGGCAAAGGCATATTCTATCATCCTTTCCGATATCATCGGGGATAATGATGATATGATAGCCTCAGGCCTGACTTATCCTGACGATTCCACAGCGGAGGAGGTAAAGCAGATTATAGAAAAATATCATCTGCAGCTGGAAAAGAAGGTGGAAGATATTCTGCTGAACAGCCAGCCCTGCCGGGACATCCAAATCGAAAACCATGTGGTGGGAAGTGTAAAGGATCTTTGCCGGGCGGCAGCAGAGCATGCAAAAGAGCTTGGCTACCACCCCTACATACTGACAGCCTCCATGCAGTGCGAAGCCAAAGCCGCCGGAAAGTGGATTGCTTCCTATGCCTCCTCGGATTATGAAAAGCCCTTTGCCGTCATTGCGGGAGGCGAGACTGTTGTGAAGGTGACCGGAAAAGGCCTGGGCGGCAGGAACCAGGAGCTTGCCCTGAGCGCAGCCAGGCAGCTGAGCGGCAGGGAGGATGCCCTTTTGTTCTCCTTAGGCTCAGACGGAACCGACGGCCCCACCGACGCGGCCGGGGGAATTGTGGACGGAAGCACGGTAGGCCAACTGGAACAGCTGGGGGTGGATGTGGATCAGGTGCTGAAGAACAACGACTCCTATCATGCGCTTAAGCTGGTGGACGGACTGATAATGACCGGGGCTACCGGGACGAATGTGAATGATGTTGCTGTTTTGCTGTGCAGATAATAGGAAGTGACCAGAACTTAATTCTTCTGCATCCATTACCGGAGAAACACTTCAAACTGGGTTACCCGGGTTTGAAGCACAAAGTTCACGATGAATGCGCCCTTGAACTTGATGAACAGGCAGTTACCTTCGCCAAAGGCTGTAGGTTCCGGCTTCACCAGATGGCGGAGGAGACCCATATTTGTCAGATAGATTTTACAGGGAAAAATATGCAACTCAACCAGAGAACACAACATGCAATCACTTTTTTATAATGTTTTATGTGTGTCTCATCACACTTTTATCTTTTATAAATAATTATGGAACAAAACATGCAAAGAGAAGGACAGGACTACACTATTCCGTGGAGTTCGGTCCTTCTTGTCATAGTAGCTAATATGAGATTGCACATGTGCTTATGGCAGAAACGGAAGCAAAAAATTAATCTATTCAGCCGGCCCCGATTTACGACCCCGTAGACTTATAATGTCTCACCCCCACCCGCCAAAGCAGATAACACGGCAGCAGAAACACCACCCCCGCCCCCGGCAGCAGCCCATACCACCATTTTCCCCGCCCCAACACGAAAAGCAGCGGATAATACTGCACACAGGCATAAGGAACCACAAAGGTTGCGAACAACAGGATCTTCTTTCCATAAATATCAAAAGGATATTTCCCATATTCTCTTGCCCCGTCCGTGAGCACATTCATAAATTCCAGCCCTTCCAGCGTGAAAAAGCAAATAGCCGCATATATCAGGAAAATTCCCGCAAACAAAGCGGTTCCTCCAAGGAGCATAAAAATAAGGACCACGATTCTGGAAAAGCTCCAGTCAACCGTACCCACAGAAAGACTGTAAGCAAAAATAATCACAGCCTGTACCATACGCCCCAGCCGCGTAAACTCAATGCGCTGTCCCAGCACCTGAAGCACCGAACTGCGGGGACGCACCATAATCCGGTCGAAGGTTCCATTCCCAATAATGGAGGAAAACTGGTCAAACCCTCTTGCAAATGTCTCCGCCAGGGAAAATTCCATCAGAAGGATACCGCAGCACAGCAGCACTTCGCCATAGCCGTAGCCCCTTACGTTCCGGAATCTTTGGAACATAAAATACATGCCCAGAAACACATTAAAGGATGCCAGAAACTGCCCCAGGGCAGTCAGGAAAAAGGAGGTTTTATACTGCATGGTGCTTTTGAGCTGTATCATAAAATACTGCTTATACAATTGCAGATTGCCGACCAGTCTTTTAATCAGCCCTTCAAACAGTTTTCCGTCAGGCCCATTCTGATTTTTATGAATTGCCATATTCATACGCTCACCCTCCCTGCACCACGATCTTTTTCATTGCCCTGTATTCCAGTGCCTTACCGCATGCCAACATGGCGAAAAACCAGAAAATCTGCAGAATAACAGCCCTTTGCAAGGCCGCCCCTGCCAAATCCCCGCTGTATACCCGCAGAGCCACATTCTGCATGGCGGCAAAGGGCAGCAGTTCCATCACCTTCCTCACCGCATCGGGAAAGAAAGGAAGCGGAATGATTGCCCCCTGGAAAAACTCCACCATAGACAGCGAAACAAGCCGTATGCCATCCGGCGAAATGGTAAAAAACGAGAGCATATAAATGATCATGCAAAAGGCCACCACATTCAAAAGCCCCAGCGCCAGTGTCAGGAGGAACACAAGGAAGCAGGCCGGACTTGCCGGCGCGCCAAGCCCGTAGGGAGCCGGGATGAAAACCGCTACAAGAAGAATGGGAAAACAGCGCAGTACGGCGCGTGAGAGCCTTGTCGCCAGGCTTCTGGAAAACCACATATTATAGATTCCAAAGGGCCTGCATAATTCATAGGAAATATTCCCGTTTTTAATGGATTCGAAAATTTCCCCTTCCATGAGCCAGGCCATAAAAAGCGCCAGAAATGCCTGCTGCATCCAGATATAGGAGCTTGTGGCCTGAAGGGTCATGGGAAAGGAAGAGGGATCCGAATCATAAAAAGCACGGAAGGTAAGGATTTCCATAACTCCCCAGAAAAACTGTGTGACGATCCCGGCCAACGCCGCTGCCCGGTACTGCAGTCCCGTATTAAAACGCAGGCGGAAAAAAGAAAGATATTTTTTCATGGCCGCCCTCCTAAATATCATACTGCTGATACAGGGAGGCCACGGTTTCGTCAATGCTTTCACCGCCCCGGCGGATATCGTCCAGCGTGCCGTCCATAAGGATCCTGCCTTTCCCGATAAGCAGAATCCTGCTTGCCAGCGCTTCGATGTCCTGCATATCGTGGGTGGTGAGAATCACCGTGGTGTGATGCTCTGCGTTAAGACGCCTGATAAAATCCCTGACAGCCAGCTTGGAAACGGCATCCAGCCCGATTGTCGGCTCGTCCAGGAAAAGAAGCCTTGGAGAATGCAGGAGAGAGGCCGCGATTTCACAGCGCATCCGCTGGCCCAGGGAAAGCTGCCTGGTAGGCGTGCGCAGAAGCTCGGACAGATTTAACAGCTCCGTCAGCTCCTCCCTGTTTTTCCGGTAAACGGCATCATCAATGCGGTAAATATCTTTTAAAAGCTCAAAGGAATCGGCAACAGGGACGTCCCACCACAGCTGGGAGCGCTGTCCGAAAACCACGCCGATATCCGCCACATGCCGGATGCGGTTTTCCCAGGGAATCCGGCCGTTTATGACGCAGGTCCCGCTATCCGGAGTCAGAATTCCGCTGAGGATTTTGATTGTAGAGCTTTTCCCAGCGCCGTTGGGCCCTATGTAGCCAACCATTTCTCCGTCCTGAATCGTAAAAGAAACATCGTCCAGCGCCCTGATTTCCTCGTACTCACGGTGGAACAGGCTGTGGAAGGCGTTGATAAAGCCCGCGTCGCGCTTGGCAACACGGTAGGTCTTGGTGATATGCGACACTTCGATCATGTAAAAAGTCACCCCTTTCCGGTGGTATACATTGCAGTGTTTCCGAAGGTATTAGTCCAATATGGCCGTAAAATGGGCAAAAATGTGGCAGGCCATCACCGGCAGTTCGGCGGCATCGGGAGAATACCACAATAGTGTGCTAAGTCAGAACACATAATAATGTATACGAATTAAAAACATAACAGGAACAAAAAAGAAATTTTACCGGTATTTCCTTCTCCAGAAGGTACCGATTAAGAAACGGGGATAGCTCCCTGTATAAAGAACAATGAGAGGCTGCTTGGAGCACAGCATCACTGTCTGAATTTATCAGAACCGTCATTTTTTATTTATGGACGGACTTATAGAATAGCATTTCACCGTACAGGAGTCAAGAAAATAGCGTACAAAAATAAAGGATAAAAATTGTGCAATTATCCCAAATATTGTATTTTTATTGCAGCTGAACAGTTCCTGCTTCTTTTAAAAAGGTTCAATAAAGATTTTTGACTTCCGTACAGAACTTTGCTATAGTGGGAAAAAGATATGGAGGAAAATCCTCTGCTCGCATAGAGCTCGCATTTTGCTCCGCAAAACAAGGAGGAAAATCCTCTGCTCGCATAGAACTCGCATTTTGCTCCGCAAAACAAGGAGGATTGGCATTGTTTTCTTATATTTTATTTGATCTGGACGGAACTGTCAGCGATCCGAAGGCGGGAATCACCGGCAGCGTGCAGTATGCGCTGCATGCGCTTGGTATTGAAGAGCCTGATTTGGACAGGCTGGAGCCGTTTATCGGGCCTCCGCTGCGAGACAGCTTTCAGGAATATTACAATCTGAATGAAGAGCAGACGGAGTTTGCGGTAAAAAAGTACAGAGAACGTTTTTGTGCAAAGGGGATTTATGAAAATATTTTGTATCCGGGGATGAAGGAGCTGCTGAACCGGCTGAAGGAGTCGGGCTGTCATCTGGCTGTGGCCTCCAGCAAGCTGGAGGTTTCGGTGACAGAGATCCTCCGGTATTTTGCTATCGGGGATTGTTTTGAAGTTACCGTGGGAAGCGAGCCGGATGGAAGGCGGAGCAAAAAAGAGGAAGTGGTGGAGGAAGCACTGCATCGTTTTTTCACGGACGGTAAGATCCCATTCGATGATATTGTTATGGTAGGCGATAGGAAATTTGACATTGTTGGCGGAAAAGAATACGGGCTTCATCAAATCGGCGTTACTTATGGATATGCGCCGGAAGGGGAGCTGGAAGAAGCCGGGGCGGAATATCTGGCGCACAGCGTGGAAGAGCTGGGACGGATACTGCTTGGATAAGGCGCAGTCAGGAGGAGTAAGAAATGAACGGAGAAAAAAGCAGGTACACGCATATTTTGTTTGATTTGGATGGAACGCTGAGCGATCCGAAGGAGGGAATTACCGGCAGCGTACAGTATGCGCTGAAGGCTCTCGGGATAGACGAGCCGGATGCGGATAAGCTGGAGCCTTTTATCGGTCCGCCGCTGAAGGACAGCTTTCAGGAATTTTACGGTTTGAATGAGGAACAGGCGGATTTTGCAGTGCAAAAATACAGGGAACGCTTTAAGGAGCAGGGGATTTTTGAAAATACTCTTTATCCGGGCATGAAGGAGCTGTTAAAACGACTGAATGAAGCCGGCTGTGTGCTGGCTGTGGCCTCCAGCAAGCCGGAGGTTTTTGTCAACCGGATTCTGAATTTTTTTGGTATCGGCGATTGCTTTAAGGTAGTGGTGGGAAGTGAGCTGGACGGCACGCGCAGTCGGAAGGAAGAAGTGGTTTCGGAGGCGTTGGGACGTCTGTTTCCGGATGAAAATGTTCCATATGAAAGCATCGCCATGGTGGGGGATCGGAAATTCGACATTTCAGGAGCTCTGGAGTTCGGCCTCCATCCGATAGGAGCCGCCTATGGTTATGCCGGGGAAGGCGAGCTTGAGGCGGCCGGGGCGGAGTATATTGCGGAGAATGTAGAGGATTTGGGCTTATTTTTATTAGCAGGAAAAATGTGAGCTGACAGGAGCGGATATGAGAATCGGCGGAAAGAAAGAGACGGAAAAGAATATAAAAGGCCGTGCAGATAAAAATACGGTGTATAGAGCGCTTTTTTCCGTATTGGGGGCTCTGCTTGTGTATGAAGCGGGGAAAATGGCAGGCCTGCTGTTGGCAGGAGCGCTTATCGGCGGCGGGGAAAATGCGGAAGAAATACTGAATTCAGGTCTGACCGGGGGGCTTGAAAACCTGATTATGATTCTCACCGGAGGGCTGGCCTGTTTTGCGCTATGGAAGCCGTTTCTTCATTTTCGGCCCGCAAAACGGACGGATCGGAAAGAAATACTGCCGTTTTTTATCATGGCGGCGGCGCTGGCGCTGGGGTTGAATATCCTTATGGCATTTCTGCAGCTGGATCGGTTTTCCGAAACGTTCCGGGAGGTGTCCAGGGCTCAGGCCGATGTGCCGCTTTGGCTGGGGATAGTGCTTTACGGCCTGGCAGCGCCTTTTTCCGAGGAGCTGGTTTTCCGGGGCATCATTTATGGAAAAGCAAGAGATATCTTCGGGGTTCCGGCGGCCATGGTTTTTTCCGGCCTGATATTTGGAATTTATCACGGGAATCTGGTGCAGGGTATCTATGCAGCGTTTCTGGGAACCGTGCTTGCATGGACGATGGAACATACGGGAACCCTGCTGGCGCCCATGATATTCCATGGGATAGGGAACATAACCGTGTTCCTTCTTATCGACGCGGCAGGCCTGGGCGGGGCGCTGGCAAGGCCGTGGATTTGTGCGGCACTTCTTTTTATCAGTGTGGTATGCTTCCTGCAGCTGCTAAAGGGCGGTAAAGCAGGAAAATCTCAAAGCTCCATCCTGTAAAGCAGCTCATGCTGCCTCTTCACCCGTTCCTTCACCTGCGCCAGAAAGGATTCCGGCCCCAGTACCTTTACCACGGGCCCGAAAGAAAGCACATCAATCAAAAGCTCGGTTTCATCCGCCGAATCATAATAGATCGAACAGAGCCAGCAGCCGTTTTCCTCATCATATTCCGTATGCTTTTCATAGCTGGCGAAATGGAGCATGCACCGTTCCAGAGAGTTACGTTCGCCGCTGATTTGCAGCAGCACAGGCTCTTCGGCCCGGCTTACCGGCTGGAATCTGTATCCGGTGACAGATTCCGGGACATGTTCGGAGGAAAGCCGGCATTCCCTGATTTTTGCAAAATTCAGAAGCGTGTTGATACGAAAGGCGCCGCGGCTGTACTTCAGGCAACAGAGGCGGAACTTATCATCCTTGGAAGAATACTGTATCTGATAAGGCGCCGCTTCGAAGCTGCGCGTCTGCCCCTCCTTTCCTTCATAGGTGATCAGAAGGATTCTCCCCTCCCGCAGCGCACAAAGCGCTGTCTGAAAATGTGCCCGGTACACCTCCGATTCCACAGGATCCCCGTCCGTGTACCGATCATAATAATGAAAATCCCCATCATTGTACAGCGGCTGTACCTGGGAAAGCTCCCGGGTCAGCCTGGCGATATCCTCATCCGTAAGAAACAGCCGGATTCGCCGATCCCGGAGAAGCGCCTTCAGCCACGACTTCTGCAGGCTGCTTAACGGCGTCCGGGGAGCCTGGGAAAGCCTGGAACGATACTCCTTTTCCCCAGCTTCCTCAAGCAACGGCCAGGCGCCTGAGGTCAGCTTCGGCAGAATGGCAAGAGCCGTCTCCTGAAAGCCATGCGACAAAGCGATTTCTTCCATCCTTTTTACGGAAACAGGCGTATCCTGCGCCTCCGCCAGAATCCGCCGCACCACATCAAAATAACAGCTGTATATTTCATGAAATAATTCCATTGCAATTCCCTTCCACATTCCGCAGCGCCTTACATTTCAAACTGCGGCAAACCTGTAAACGCAGCGCGTTCCCACACTATGGCTTTCCGGTACGCCCGCGTCCTCTCAGCAGTCTTCGTCCTTTTCTTCCTCCTCAGAAGGCCCCAGGCCATCCCCGCTGCAGTACATCCGGTACATCCGTTCCCAGTCAACCGTAATTTTATCTATGGATGCCTGACTGCTGCCCTGTATATCCAGAATTCTTCCGGTAAATGTTTTCACCCACGAAAGCATTTCATTGGTATCAAAAAAAGCGCCGCTGTAAAGATATTCATTTTCCCGTATCCTCAGAACCTCACCGCCCCGGCCCTCTCTGGTCAGCCGGTTTATAATGTAAGGCTCCTTTTTTTCATCAATCCATAGCTTGATTACGACCTCCTCCAGCCGGGAATTGCTGCCGCCGAAGGAAACACCCCAGCAATGCGCCAGATTCCGCGCCAGCTTTTCAGTCAGCTCCTCATAGTACGGACATGCCTCCAACAGGCGCAGCTTCACAATACAATCCAGGCGCACATTGTTAAAACGCCGCCCCATCTCCTGATAAACGCATAAATACCGCCTTCCGGTCCGCGTGCTGACAAAAATCTTCAGCGGCACGCCCTCCAGGGAAGACATCCGTCCGCTGCGGCTGCCCTTAACCTCCATGCAAATCCGCCGCCGCTCCCGGATTCCGGACAGCGCCTCCGCCAGAACCCCGTCCTCCAGCGTATGTACAATAAAGTGATGCTTCCACTGGAAATAACAATTCTCCTCCCCGGCCTGATCTAACAGCGTGCTTCCCACAAAACCAAAGGGCGCGGCCTCCTGAAAAAATTTCACCGCGTCCAGCAGGCGTTCCCGGATACCGGAATCCTCCGGCCCTTCCAGAAAACCGTCTGCCGTGGAGTAGACCAGCGCCTTCCCCTTTTTCTCAGAAACGAGCAGCCCCAGCTTCTCATATTCCCGAAGCTTCAGCCGCACCGTCTGGCTGTCGAACACACAACCATAAACCTCTGAAATTTCATCACAGACCTCCCCCGCCGACAGCCCCTCTCTGTGCTCCATGAAAAGATCCAGGATAAAAAAATGCAGCAGCAGATCATTATCCGTAAAGCTTTTGGATTTCCACGCGGCAAACAGAGGGTTCCCGGCCACCGATTTCCCATCCACGCTGATATATACATGCTTTCCCTTCCCCGTATACCCGGCCTTCGTATACTCCCCCAGCCAGCTTTCCACACGCCGCCTTTCATTATCATAGGTTCTGGCGCTCTTCGCATCAAAGTCACTGCGCACCTTAAACCCATAAACATAGAACTGGCGCATATAATCCCTTATTTTATCAAAATTCTTAATTAATTCCTGAAATTCGCTCATGGCAAAGCTCCTGTGTCGGGTATATTTTTCAAAATGCCGAATCTATGCACTGCTGTCCGGTTCCTGTGTCCTGGCGGCATCCTCCCGGCAGACACCACCCCCGGGAGGACGCCCCCAGGATACCGACTATATTCAAATTATACGATCCTCGCAACTTTTTTTAAATGATAAAAATTTCCAAAACCCATAAAATGAGCATGTAACCGAGATACCTATACAAACACAAAAAGAATTGGAAAGGGGATGAAGATATGTTTGTTATGTATGAACCTGATAACATGAAGGTTCCGGTAAAGGTTTGGCTGAAAGAGGAAAGCAATTTGGAAAAGGGGTGCATGGAGCAGGCGTATCATCTCTCAAGACTTCCGTTTTTACATAAGTGGGTGAGCCTGATGCCGGATACGCATACCGGGATGGGGATGCCAATCGGCGGTGTGATTGCGGCGGAGGATGTGGTGATTCCCAATGCGGTGGGCGTTGATATCGGCTGTGGCATGGCTTATACGGAAACGAACATTAAGGTGGAGGATATTCGCGGGGTAATGACCGGAAACGGGAGCCTGCTGCAGGCGATTATCGGAGATATTATGCGCAATATCCCAGTGGGTTTTGGCCATCATAAGACTGTAATGCCGTGCTATACCCTGGATATGGCCTTTGAGGAGATGGAAAAATATGAGGAGGACGCCGAGCTTCTGGGACAGCTGGAGGCGGGATATTTCCAGATAGGGACGCTGGGAGGCGGAAATCATTTTATTGAGCTTCAGGAGGATGATAATGGCTATTTGGCCGTGATGCTTCATTCGGGAAGCCGTCATTTCGGAAAATCCGTGTGCGATTACTTCCATACAAAGGCTCGGGAACTGAACCGGAGATGGTACAGCGAGGTGCCCGATGAGTACCGGCTGGCTTTTCTGCCAGTGGATACGAAGGAAGGGAAGCAGTATCTGCACTGGATGCAGCTGTCCATGGATTTTGCCAGGGAAAACCGGGAGAAAATGCTTCTGGCCGTGAAGGCGATTCTGGAAAAATGGATTGGGAAATATACCGATCTGCAGCTGGAATTTTCCGGTGATATTAACTGCCACCATAATTATGCGGCGCTGGAAAACCATTTTGGAAAAAATGTGTGGGTGCACCGCAAGGGCGCCGTGCGGGCCGGAAACGGTGAGCTGGCGGTGATTCCCGGGGCCATGGGGAGCTACAGCTATGTGGTGATGGGGAAAGGCAATCCCGACAGCTTCTGTTCTTCCTCCCATGGAGCAGGCCGTCAGTATTCCAGAAAGGGCGCCATGCAGGCCTTTACCTGCGAGGAGGTAATTCTGGATCTGCAGAAAACAGGCGTGATTCTTGGAAAAAAGAACAAGAGCGACGTGGCCGAGGAAAGCCGCTTTGCCTATAAAAATATTGAAGAGGTCATGGATAACCAGACCGATCTGGTGGTGCCGGTAAAACGGCTGAAAACCATAGGAGTAGTGAAAGGCTGAAACTGCCTGAGGTTCGCCTGCCGCAGCGTATCCGGGAAAACCGGACGCTGCAGCGCGCCTCAACGGTGCCGTTTGTCTCTGACAGGATGGCATGCCGGGCAGTGGGCATAGATGATATCCGCAAAAAACGGATACGCTAAAAGACATGATGTGTCGTGGGTTCGAATCCCACCGTGCTTCGTCACGTAGCTAAGCTGGTATAGCAATCATTCAGAAACATCTTATCAATGTTTCAACCAACCAGAAAAGAGAACTGTCCCGTTCCGGCCCGGGAAAAAAGGAAGGAAATGCCAGCAAAACGGCAGGTACCGGCCGGATTTTCCGAAAAAGGCAGTCCCTTTTGAGCCAGCGTCCCTTTGGATACCGTTTCCCTGGGAGCAGCGCCGGGAATCAGCACCTTTGATTTCCTGCCTCTGTCTGAGGCGATATACGGGCCGGCGCCGCCGGACTTACGATCGCCTTGTTCCGGAGAAACTGAAGGAAGGACCCGCACAAAAGGGATGGGACGGGGCAGATATCTTTTTTCAAAAAAGAAAAAATCATGTGGCCTGCAGCAAAAATCCAATATCAGTCCAAGTATCTGATTTGTTGTGAAATCGCTGCCTGGCAGCAAATAAATATGGAAAGGAAGTGCTGCTATGACACACTATATTATCAAAGAACAGGAAGCCGGCTATCTTTGCCGAAACGGAAAGTTTCTGCGCCTTCTGGCTGCCGGTAAATATACATATCCCAAAGCCCTTGGCTATGACGTACAGATTGTACCAATGAGCGGGGAGGTAAAAACCTGCGGCATTCCGGAGAATATCCTCATGCAGGATAAGGAGTTTTCTGCACGTGTGGTAAAAGCCGCTGTGCCGGACGAATGCATTGCCATCCGTTTTGTCAACGGGGCATACAAGGAAGTGCTTACAAAGGCGGAAACCCTGTTCTGGAACGTTTATGAAAAAAACGAATTCAAACTGGTGGATATTACCCAGCCCTGCATGGAAGATACCCTTCCCCGCATCTATATGGACCTGATGCCCGTAAAATTCTATAAAAAAATCACCATCAAGGATGGGGAAACAGGTCTGTTGTATTTTGATATGCACTACGAAAGAAGGCTGGCCACGGGCACCTATTATTTCTGGAATTACGGACGGGAAGTAACCTGCAAGATTTTCAACATGAAAATCCAGAAGCTGGATATTTCAGGACAGGAAATCCTTACCGCCGACAAGGTGGGCATCCGCCTGAACCTGGTGGTAAACTACCGGATCACCAATCCGGAAAAACTGGTGGAAAAGGTGGATGGCGTATCCGGCCTCCTCTACACCAGGGCCCAGCTGCTGCTCAGGGAACAGGTAGGCCGTTTCCGTCTGGATGAACTGCTCAATCAGAAAGAAGAGCTGTCTGCTGTTATTCTGGAAAAAATGAAGGAGGGACAAGAGGAATACTGCGTGGAAATCGTAAATGCAGGCATCAAGGACATCATCCTCCCGGGAGAAATCCGCGAAATCATGAACACCGTCCTGGTAGCGGAGAAAAAGGCCCAGGCCAACGTCATCATGCGCCGGGAGGAGGTGGCATCCACAAGGAGCCTTCTGAACATGGCGAAGCTGATGGAAGAGAACAGGACGCTGATGCGCCTGAAGGAAATGGAGTATCTGGAAAAAATCTGCGATAAGGTGGGCAGCATTACGTTGAACGGCGGAAAAAGCGTTCTGGATCAGCTGTCGGAGCTGGCAGCAGGAAGGGAATTTTCTATGGAAGCGGCGGGAAAGACCAGAAGCCAGGGGTAAATTGTGGGAATGCGGGTAGACATCCGGTTGCCGGGAGTTCCTGTTTATAAATGAAAAAAATAGCATGATAGCAATCATCAAGCCACAAAGAGGCAGACAAAGGTCTCTTTGTGGTTTTTTTGTATTCACTCTCCGGTCGAATGCGGCATACATGTTTTTCTATAGTATTTGTCCTGTGGAATAAAAGTACTCTGGGCAGGCATTGCGGCGTCCAAACACGGATGATTTATTTTCACGTCTGAAAAATCTTTCCCTCAATTCTGTTAATTTGAATACCTGTCATAGCTGTTTATAAAAATTGGGAGGCGATTTATTACTATATTTATGTTGACTAATATGTTATCTAATGCTAAAATGATAAAAAACAAAAATAAAAAATAAAATATAATAATAAAAGAAAGAAAAGGAGAATGTGATGAGAAAGGTAAAAATCAGCGATGTAAAAGTATTCTGTCTGGCACCTTCGGACGGGTTAAATCTGGTGATTGTAAAAGTAGAAACAGATAGACCGGAAATATATGGGCTCGGATGTGCAACATTTTCCTATCGGTATAAGGCGGTAGCTTGTGTTGTAGAAGAATACCTGAGACCGTTACTGATAGGAAGAGAAGCAGTCCGTACAGAGGAATTATGGCAGCTGATGAATCAAAATGCTTATTGGAGAAATGGAGGAATTGGCAATAACGCTATTTCAGGTGTGGATATGGCTCTTTGGGATATTAAGGGCAAATTGGCAGGTATGCCTGTATATGATCTTCTTGGAGGAAAATGCCGGGAAGCAGTTCCTGTATACTGTCATGCAGAAGGCAATACAATTGAAGAAGTGATAGAAGATGTGCGAAGGCTGAAAACAGACGGGGTACGATATATTAGAATTCAGTTAGGGGGATATGGCGGCAGGCCAGCTGCAGAATATAAGCCTGACGGTGCTTTAGATGGTATTTATTTTGATCCGGCCTCCTATTGTCGGGAAACTCTTAAGATGTTTGACGCCATAAGGGAAGAATTTGGGGACAGCATTGAATTACTTCATGATGTTCATGAAAGGCTTCGGCCGGCAGATGCCCTGCGTTTTTCTAAAGAATTGGAGAAATATTCCTTGTATTTTCTTGAGGATGCTTTCAGTCCGGAACAGGCGGATTGGTATGATGTAATTCGGAAACAGAGTGCAGTTCCGATTGCGGTAGGGGAATTGTTTAATAATCCAAGGGAATGGAAGGAACTTCTTATCAGGAAGCAGATAGATTTTGTGAGATGTCATATCAGTCAAATCGGCGGAATTACGCCGGCTAAAAAACTGGCAGTATTTGCGGAACAATTTGATGTCAGAACGGCATGGCATGGTCCGGGGGATGTATCACCGGTTGGACATGCAGCCAATATACATCTGGATTTATCCAGTCTGAATATGGGAATTCAGGAATGGGCCGGTATTAATGAGATATTGCATGAAATTTTCCCTGGCTCCCCGGAATTAAAAAATGGGTACGTGTATATAGGTGACAGGCCAGGTCTGGGAATTGAATTTGATGAAACCGCTGTCGAAAAATATCCCTGTAATGATAATGTTACAGTTTGGACCCAAACAAGATTACCTGACGGGACTATACATAGACCATAAAACGAAGATAATTTGTATATGTAATGGCCTTTAAATGCTAACTAATTGGTAAAAAAGAAAACAATTAAAAACAAACAGTTAAAAGTTACTACTAATTTGTTGACAAAATATACAATAAGGTATATATTGATATAAAACGAAAGATAAAAGTAGAAAATGAAAACAAAAAAGAAAGGAAGGCTGCGAGCCTGCAGGGAAGGTATTATGAAACATGGTCGCAGAAGTTTGAAAACTGAAATGTCAAAAAACTGGCAGCTCTACTTAATGGTTGCTCCCGGCATTTTGTTTTTTCTTGTTCTGAGTTATTTGCCCATGGGCTATCTGGCAATAGCCTTTAAAGATTACAATGTGGGAAAAGGGATTTTGGGAAGCCCCTGGGTTGGATTTGAAAATTTTTACCGATTATTTCATGAAAAATTATTTTTTACTGTATTGAAGAATACGTTAGCAGTCAACTTAATGAAGCTTTTTTTCTGCTTTCCGGGACCAGTGTTTTTGGCTCTTTGTATGAACGAAATGAAGCCGTCTCTTTTTAAAAAGCTTTCGCAGTCCTTGATTTATCTGCCTCATTTTTTGTCATGGGTTGTAGTATATGGAATTATGGTTGGATTGTTTTCAGTAAACAGCGGTTTAATTAACAAGCTGCTTGAAATGCTTGGTCTGCCTGCCATAGCGCTGCTTACTTCTCCCAAATCATATAAGGCTTTTTTGGTAATCAGTGAAATTTGGAAAGAGATAGGTTGGGGGTCCATCATTTATATCGCTGCGTTATCAGGAATATCAGTGGAACTTTATGAAGCAGCAACGGTTGACGGGGCATCCAAATTAAGACAGATATGGCATGTAACGCTTCCGGGAATTCGTTCTACCATGATAGTTATGTTTATTTTAAGCTGCGGTACCATTGTTTCAGGCTCTTTTGAACAGGTGATGTCCACTATCAATTCAGCAGTATATGAAGCAGGAGAAATAATTCCTACCTATGTTTATACAAAAGGTCTGACGGAATTTCAGTTCAGCTACGCCTCGGCTGTGGGCCTTTTCCAATCAGTTATAGGATTTATACTTGTGTTTACGGTCAATAAATTATCGGCAAGATTAGGGGGAGAGTCTCTATGGTAAAGGAGAAAGAAAGTACCAAAGTAAAGAAAGGGACAGAAGAAAAGGCAGTAACGGCAGTCGCTTACATAGTGGTTATTCTTTTATCGCTTTTGTGCCTTTTCCCATTTATGCGGGTAATTTCACAGGCATTTAGTTCAGATGTATATGTTCAGTCCGGAAATATTATACTTTTGCCCAAAGGTTTTACATTAAAGCATATTAAATTTGTTTTCGGTTCAGCTGCCTTTTTACGATCTCTGTGGATATCGGTTGCTTCCACTATTGTATTTACATTTGTAGCAATGGTTCTTACAACTATAACTGCTTATCCACTGTCCAGATCAGATCTGGCGGCACGAAGGCCATTGACGCTGTTTATTGTATTTACGATGCTGTTTAACGGAGGAATCGTGCCAACATATCTTGTTGTGAAACAATTGGGCATTCTGGATACCTTTGCTGCATTAATTATTCCGCAGGCAATCAGTGCATATAATACCATTATTCTTATCACTTCTTTCCGAAATATTCCGAAGGAATATGAAGATGCTGCGAAAGTTGATGGCGCATCTCAGTTTAAAATTTTGTATAAGATAATGGTACCTCTGAATAAGCCGAGTCTTGTAGTAATTTTACTTTTTTATGCAGTATTCAGATGGAATACATGGTTTGATGCTTTGATTTATACAAATTCCAAGGAATTACAGACAGTTCAGCTATTTGTAAAAAATGTAATTGCACAGGGAACGAATGCAATTGCGAATGGTGCTGTAGCAGGGAGAAGCCCTACGACCGCGGTAAAATCTGCAACAGTAATTATTGCAATTATGCCGATATTAGTGGTGTATCCCTTTGTACAAAAATATTTTGTGAAAGGAGTAATGATTGGAGGAATCAAGGGGTAGAAGCCAGAAGCAAATGAAAAAACAGATTATAACTACAAAACAAGGAGGAAATTGAAAAATGAGAAGGAAATTACTGGCTGTTTTATTATCTGCAGGCATGCTGGCAGGGGTATTCGCAGGATGCGGACAGTCCTCAGGCACAGGACAGAGTGATCCCGGAAGCGGACAGGTTGCAAGCGTGCAGGAGGAACAGCAGGAAGAAAAGAAAGAAAATGAGAAAAAAAGTGATGTTACCATTCAGGTAATCGTTCCCGGTAACTTTCAGGAATTCCCTGAGGGAATTGATGAAAATAATAACTTTATCGTTGATTATTGGAGAGAGAAAACCGGATACGACTTCGATGTAATTATTCTTCCTACCGGAGATGAGGGAAAAGAGAAGCTTAATCTAATGTTCAATGGTGGTCAGGTGGAAGGGGTGGTATTTACCCAGACTACATATAAAGCATCACAGATGGCAGCACAGGGGCTTTTGGAACCATTGGATGAATATCTCGCAGACAATACTCTTTATAACCAGTATAAAGATATCCAGGCTCTTGGCCAGTATGAGGGAAGCCAGTATGGTATTGTAGTGCCCACAGACGGTATTTTCGCGCAGGGCGCACTTACTGTGGTAAGAAAAGATGTTATGGAAGCAAACGGAATTGCAAAACAGCCCCAGACCTTTGATGAATTTAATGATTTGTTATATATGTTTAAAGAACAAGGGATGACAGGTATGGCGGTATATGATTCTCCAACCAAAAAACCGTTTGATATGTTTTTATCCATGTTTGGAATCTCATCCACTCATGCATCCAATTTTATGTTGGGAGAGGATGGTAAACTACAGTTTAAAATGATTAGCGAACAGGCCAAGGATTACCTTGCATATATGCATCAGCTTTATGAAGACGGTATTATTCCTAAAGATTTTGCTTCACTGGATATTACAGCTGCAAATGAATTATATCTTGGAGGAAAAGCGGGTATGGTGGCTAATGACATTGCATGGCAGATGCCGCAGCTGTTCCAGTCATCTGAAGAGTTAGGATATGATTCCCGTTATTTGGATTATCCTACGGACTATTATGGAAATACGGCTTATGGAGACACACATACCAATGTTGCCAATCAGGTTATTATGGTGGCTAAAGGGTGTCCATATACTGCGGAAATCATGGATTTCCTGAATTTCCTTATGGAGCCTGAGACCCTGATGCTTAATAACTATGGTATTGAAGGTGAACATTATGTAATGGAAGACGGCGTTCCGAAAGCTACGGAGAAAGCATCAGAAATCGCATGGGGGGTATATTACCGTAATATTTTCCTCCCGGAGGATTGGTATCAGACCTACGGTGTAGGCGCTGATTGGGCAGAATATTATTACCCCAGTGAGCGTCATACAATTGGAAAAGAAATTTATGATTTGCAGCTGCCTGTAAGCGGAGAAATTATCAATAAGAGGGATGATCTGACCAAGACGATTGTGGATCCTTATTTTACCAAGGTTATTACGGGAGAAGACAGTCTGGATAATTTTGATGATTTTGTACAGGAATGGCTCAGTGCCGGCGGCCAGGAAATAACGGATGAGTATAACAGACTTTTTGAAGAATCAGGAAAGCAGCCGTACGTTGTAACCTCATATCTTCCCGAAGCACATCCGGAATATACAGGCAAATATTTATTTGATGGACCGGAACAGCAGTAATTGTAAGGGCAGCAGGGAACGTAGGTTTTCTGTTGCCCGGTTATTTACAGGGAACATAGGCTGGATATTACAGCAGGGGGTTCAGGATGATAGGAGAAATGGCAATATGAATAAAACAGGTATTTATTTTGCGTATTGGGAAAGAGAATGGAATGCCGATTATTGCAGTTATATTAACAGAGTAAAAAAATTGGGTTTTGATTGTCTGGAGGTTGAGGCAGGAAGTCTTCTTGAGATGAAAGAGGAGGAACGGAAAAGAATACGTGATACGGCTGAACGGGAAGGAATTGAACTGACATACTGCATAGGCCTTCCTCCAAAATATGATGTGGCCAGTGAAAACGCAGAGGTAAGAAAGGCCGGAATTGCTTATCTGAACCGTTTGTTCAGTATGATACACAGTATGGGGGGCGGCATGCTGGGTGGAATTATTTATTCCTGCTGGCCTTTTGCCGGAGCATCTTGGGAATATAAAAAGGCAGCAAGGCAGAGAAGTATAGATTCTGTCCGTGAAGCTGCAAAGACGGCAGAGGAGTTCCGGATAACCTGCTGTCTCGAGGTGGTTAATCGGTTTGAACAATGTATTTTGAATACGGCGCAGGAAGGCGTGGATTTTGTAAATGAAGTTGGAAGTGAATATGTAAAATTGCTGTTAGATACTTTTCATATGAATATTGAAGAGGATTCCATTGGAGATGCTATCCGTTTAGCGGACGGAAAGATAGGGCATTTCCATATTGGTGAATGTAACAGAAAAGTACCTGGAAAGGGCCATATGCCATGGAAAGAAATATTCAGTGCTTTGAAGGATATAAATTATCAGGAAAAGATTGTAATGGAACCTTTTGTTAAACCAGGGGGACAAGTAGGAAGTGATATTAAGATGTACCGGGATTTAAGCGCCGGAGCGACGGAAGAACAGATGGATATGGCGGCCGGAGAGGCGCTTGCTTTTATAAGAAGCTTGAGTGAAGGGTAAGTGTGTATATATGAAAACAAAGATAAAAGTTGGAATTCTGACAATGTCTGATGGAAGATACTATCTTCATGATGAATACAAAGAATTAAATATGCAGTATCAAAGTGAAATAGCACAAAGATTGGAACGTACAGGCGAATATGAAGTAATTCAGGGAAGTGTGCCAATTCATACCAATGAAGAGGCAAAAACAGAAGCTATGCGTCTGCAGCGTGAAGGGGTAGAAGCTACTATTTTTAATTATGTTATTTGGTGTTATCCGCAGTTTACAGCCGTTGCACAGAATTTTGCCCCCGGACCTTATCTGCTTTTCAGTAATCTGCATCCTTCTGAATGCGGTATGGTTGGCATGATGGCAGCAGCCGGGACTTTGGATCAGCTGGGAGTTAAATACAGCAGGTTATGGGGAACGGTTAAGGATGATAAGGTTTTCGCAAAAATGACTTCTTTTTTAAAGGCAGCTGCCGCAGTGAGCAGATTGAAAGGATCGACATTTGGAAATTTTGGAGGCAGGCCGTTAGGAATGTATACCGCTGTTGCCAATGTAGAGCAATGGCAGAAGCAATTTGGAATTGATGTGGAAAACATAGAGCAGGATGACATTATACGTGCCGGCGAAGAGACAGAAGAGGGAAAAGTGGAACAGGCCTTTGCATGGCTTACAGATAAGGTAGGAGAGATAAAATATGACGGCCAGGGTCTGACCCCTGAAAAATTAAAGCTCCAGATCCGTTCCTATTATGGATTGCAAAAAATAATAAAGGAAAGAAAATTGGACTTTATAGGGATTAAAGCACATGGGGATCTGACTGACAGGTATGCCACAATGGATATTGCGGAAGCATTTTTGAATGATCCATATGATTGGGATGGACCGCATGAACCTATTGTTGCTGCAACAGAATCCGATATGGATGGGGCACTGACAATGCAGATATTTAAACTGCTTACAGGTTCTCCTGTATTATTTGCGGATGTAAGGCACTATGATAAAGATAACGATGTGTGGTTTTTCTCAAATTCCGGAACCCATGCAACATATTTTGCCGGTAAAGATATGAACAATCCAGATGAAAACCTTAAAAATGTTACGTTCTATCCAGAGACACATTATTATCCGGCGGGGGGCGCAAGCGTGCAGCATTTTGCTAAAGGGGGCAAGGTTACATTAGCCAGATTAGCAAGGAAAAACGGAAATTATTATTTGACAATAGTACCGGCAGAATTTATTGAGTTTTCCAGAGAAAAGGCACTTAGGCTGGGTAGTATGACAACTCCGGCATGGCCTGTTGCGTTTGCCCGTTTGGAAACGGATGCGGACACATTTATCAGTAATTTCCCTTGTAATCATATTCATGGAGTATATGGAGACTGGGTCAGGGAACTGGAAATGGCGGCGGAAATTTTGGATATTCCTGTAAGAATTCTGCAATAAGGGAGGACAACATGGGGGCAGAGAAAAAATGTTGTTCTTTATCAGCTACGATGTGGTTGGACGAAAAAGAAAAAAAAGAATGGGCACCGGAGAAGGCTCCATTTGAAAACGAAGAATATCCGGTAGCATTGAAAGCGGGCAAGTGGGCGTTTTTAATGAAAAATGAGGAGTATTCTTTAGATGGCTTATGGCAGATGGCGGAAGGCGGAGAAAAAGAGGAACGCACGAATTGTAAGAAAATATGGAAAGACAGCATTGATGCAAATATACCGTGCAGTGTTCATACGGCCCTCATGAATGCAGGAAAAATCCCTGATCCTCTCATTGGGAAAAATGATACAACAGCCAGAGAAAAAAGTTATAAAGAATGGTGGTTTAAAAAGTCTTTTTCATTAAAAGAGGATGAAACTTTTGATGAGTTATTTTTTTATGGAGTATGTTATCAGGCAGATTTCTGGATGAATGGGATATATCTGGGAGAGCACAGAGGAATGTTTTCCGAATTCTCATTTGATGTGTCAACAATCATCAGAAAAGAAAATGAACTTGTAGTTCGAATCGCCAATGCGCCGGAAGAACAGAATCCTATGTCACCATATATGGATAACGATGATGGCTGGAAAAAGGGGACGGTAATCAATTGCGTATACGGTTGGCATTATGCCTGCATACCATCCAGAGGGATCTGGAAGTCTGTAGTGCTGAAGAAAAGGAAAAGGGGAGTTTGGGCGGAAAGTCCTTTTATAATGACGGAAAACGCGGAAAAAGGGAGAATACATATCTGTATCCGTCTTCATGACGCTGTGGGCAATGAAAAAATAAGGGGGAACATATTGCCGGAGAATTTTGTGGGGGATAGCTGGTCATTTCAGTATGTTTCCTCAAAAGCGGGCAGGGAAGTGGAACTGAATCTGACTGTAAACATTCCGGATCCCCAACTGTGGTGGCCGCTGAATATCGGCAGTCAGAATCTATACCGTCTGCAATTATCCTTACAACCGCAGGCGGGGACAGAACAGACTTTTGATACTACATTCGCATTACGGACAATAAGGATGGAGGGGGCCTGCGGTCAGGAATGGGAACAGTATAAATGGATGTTTATAATTAATGAGAGACCTGTTTTCATAAAAGGATCGAATTGGTGCACAACGGATGTATTGCTGCGTTTTCCTGAAGAGCGTTATGAACGTTTCCTTTTGCTGGCGGCTTGCGCAAATATACAGCTTCTTCGGGCGTGGGGAGGTGGAATGCCGGAAAATGATACATTTTACAGGTTATGCGATAAGCTGGGAATTATGGTTATTCAGGAATGGCCAACCTGTTGGGACAGTCAGAAGGAACAGCCCATTTCTGAATTGGAAGAAACAGTAAGATGCCATATGCTTCGGCTTAGGAATCATCCATCTCTTGTTATGTGGTGCGGGGGAAATGAATCCAAAGAGGCAGATGGAGAGGCTATGGAAATGATGGGACGTCTTGCTTATGAACTGGATGGAAGCCGTCCATTTCACAGAACCGAGCCTTGGGGAGGTTCACTCCATGATTATACTACGTATTGGGATATGGGAGATCTGGATTACAGTCTTGGGTTGAAATCGGTATTTCTGGGGGAATTTGGAATGGCGTCTTCTCCCAATTTTGAAAGTGTAATGAGATACCTGCCTGAAGAGGAAAAAAATATCTGGCCTCCGGAAAGATTTGGTTCATTTGGTCATCATACTCCAAGATTTAATCAACTGGATCCGGATGACATGGCCCATATGGAGAACAGCGCTGTCTTATTCAGCAGGCTGGATAATCTGGAACATTTTATATGGGCGACCCAAATGGCCCAGGCTACAGGTGTTCGCCATACACTGGAAGCATATCGGTGTCGTTTCCCTCATGCAGCAGGTGTCTGTTACTACAAACTGACAGATGTGTATCCGGCCTGCTCGTGGTCCACAATTGATTATTACGGAGTTCCCAAATTATCATATTATATATTAGCGGATAGCTATGAGCCGCTCCATGCATGTTTATTATTCGATAGCATAAGAATTGCAGAAGATTGGAAAGCACCGGTTTATTTACTTGATGATGCCCAGACCGCTCAAGGAAAAAATATCAGAGCAGAAATTTGTGCTTATAATGACAGGCTTGAAATAATTAAAAAACAAAAGTATTCAGTCCTTTCGAAAAAAGAACAGGTAAAACAGCTCGGCGAATTTGTTTTGGAGAAAGAAACGAGAGCGGCAGATGGACTGGTTTTGATATCTGTAAAATTATTTATAAATGAAGTATTAAATGATGGTACATTTTATTGGCTGAATTTTCACAAAAAACAGGGCTGTCTTTTACAACTGCCTGATACAAAACTGGAATGGAAAGTTGAAAATGAAACAATAAATATTTGTAATTGTGGGGAATTTCCTGCGGTGGGGATAATGATTGAATGTCCCGCAGAAGCAGAAAAGTTTTGGGTGGAGGACAATATGCTGTGGCTGGATGCAGGCGAAAGCAGAATAATTAAGCTGAATAAAACAACGGGTATTCGTGTCAGGGCATTCAATTTTAGGGGAAACAGCTGAGTTAACACGAATGAAAAAGAAAGGCAGGGCAATTAAATGATACATGGAAAAATTGCTGTATGTGTTGTTGGAGCTGGAAGAGCAGGGATGATTCATGCTGTAAATTTTGCGAAGCATGTACCGCAGACGATATTGGCGGCAATTGTCGATACGGACAGAACTGCGGCAAAAGCAGCGGCAGAAAAGCTGGGTGCTGAAAATTATTATACCAGTTGTAATGAAGCTTTATCTGATGAGCGAATAGATGCTTTTATTGTGGTGTCCCCTACAAAATATCATATGGAGACGGTAAAGGCAATAGCAGCATCCGGAAAACATATTCTGTGTGAAAAGCCAATGGCTATGACAGAAAATGAATGTGATGAAATGATCCGTGTATGTCAGGAAAATAAAGTAAAGCTTCAGATTGGTTTTATGAGAAGGTTTGATGAGAGCTTCAGACAGGCAAAGGAAATGGTAGACTGCGGGGAGATTGGCGATGTGGTAATGGTGCGCTCTAATACAAGAGGGCCAAGTATACCAAAGCCATGGATGTATGATATCAAAAAAAGCAACGGACCGCTGGCAGAAGTAAACAGTCATGATATTGATACAATGAGATGGTTTACCGGAAGTGAATTTCAAACACTTTATGCAGTGGGGGGGAATTACAGGTGCCCGGATGCCAGAACGGAATTTCCGGATTTTTATGATAATGTTGTTCTGGCAGCATCCTTTGCTAATGGTATGCAGGGAATTTTGGATGGGGCCCAGGGCGTGGGATATGCATATGACGCAAAAGTTGAAGTACTGGGAACAAAGGGCTGTATTAGTATCGGGAGCGTAAGAGGAAAAGATGTATTACTGTGTTCCTCAGCAACACAAAAAGGGAACTATCCGCTTGTTGAGAGCTGGAGAAATCTTTTTAAAGATGCTTATTTAAAAGAAGACAGAGCTTTTATTGATTGCATTGTGCAGGATACAGAACCATTTGTTACGGGTATGGATGGAAAAATGGCTGTCAGAGTAGTTAATGCCGGTAATATATCCATTATGGAAAAAAGGATGGTAACTTTATGAAAGCAGCGGTTTTATATGGGCAGGAAAAAATTAAGGTTATGGAAATTCCGACACCTGAGATTAGTAACGATGAAGTGCTTGTACGTGTAAAAAGCGCTGCGATCTGCGGGACGGATGTCAGGATGTATAAAAACGGGGTTCCGGGTATTTCTGAAGAAAATCCCCTGATTATCGGTCATGAATTGGCAGGAATCATAGAAAAGGTTGGAGAAAACGTACCATATTACAGGCAGGGAATGAGGGTTGCGGTTGCGCCCAATATGGGCTGTGGTATATGTGATGATTGCATACGTGGAAACAGCCATATGTGTTCAAATTACCGAGCTCTTGGTATTAACCTTAACGGTGGTTTTGCAGAATATGTAAGAATACCGGCTTCAGCAGTCCGGGCAGGAAATATTGTGGAAATAAAAGGGCAAATAACATTTGAAGAGGCTGCTATTACCGAAGCGCTATCATGCGTACATAATGGAAGCAGCCAATGTCATATCAAACCTGGGGAGACCGTTTTAGTGATTGGAGCAGGCCCAATCGGCGTTATGCATGCAATGATGGCCAGGATGGCCGGCGCTGGAAAAGTGATTATTAACGACATTAGTAATAAAAGGCTTGATGAGTGTAAAAAAATTGATCCTTCTTTTATAACTGTAGAAAATAATCCGATGGAAGTGGTGATGCGTGAAACAGAACAAAAGGGAGCGGATGTGGTAATAACGGCGTGTCCTGTACCTTCTGCACAACAGCAGGCTCTTGAACTGACTGCAAACTATGGAAGAATATGCTTTTTCGGAGGTCTTCCTGAAGGAAAAAAACAAGTGGAACTAAATACAAATTTAATTCATTATAAACAGCTGTCTGTAACCGGCACGACAAGAGCAAGTTTGTTTCAGTTTAAGGAAGCGCTTGAATTTGTGGAAACAGGGTTGCTTGATGTAAGCAAGCTGATTACAAGAAGATTCAAGCTGGAGGAAATTCAGGAAGGTTTTAATTATGCATGTGCAGCAGATGGTTTGAAAAATGTAATATGTATGTGAATGAGTTAAGCCGTAAAAAGTTTTCGCATAATCTTTTTTGATACGTGCACTTGAAGGCACAGATGGGAGCAAGCTTGGAAAAAACACTTTTGTTGGCAGTGGATTTGGGAACAAGCTTCATTAAGTCCGGAATTTATGATATATCCGGGAACTGCATTGCTTGTGAAGTAAAGAAGACTGCCAGTTTACAACCTGAAACAGGAATTTTTGTTCAAAAAGGCGAGGCGTTGTTTGAAACGGCATTGACTTGTATGTCAGAAGCGGTAAGAAAGGTACCTGAGGGACTGGGCAGGGTGGAAGCAATATCTTTTACCGGTCAGATGGCAGGAGTTATGGGAATTGACAGGGAATGGAAGGATGTAACAGGATGGTCATGTTCCTTAGATACCCGCTATGTACCCTATGCAAGAAAGCAGCTGGAAAAGTACGGGAGCGATTTTTTAGCTATAGGAGGAACGAATGCACCATTAATGGCGCCAAAAATCGAATGGTTTCAGAATGTATTTCCTGTAGAGTCCGGTAAAATAGTCAAGTATCTGATGCTGAATGGATATTGTCTGGGCAGACTGGGAGGAGTAAGGCCCGAGGAAGCTGTTATAGATGTTTCAATGATTACCTGGAGTGGCCTGGCGGATGTAAATACGGGGAATTGGGCATCAGATATATGCAGAGAACTGGAAGTCGAAGAAAAGCTGCCAAAGATTGTTACCTCAACACAGGTGTGCGGTTTCCTTGAGAAAAATATGGCAAAGATACTTGGATTAACTGCAGGAATACCTTTGATAGCCGGTGCAGGAGATAAAATAGCAGGCTGTGTAGGGGCATCAGTAACAGAAACAGGGGACATGATATTTGAAGCCGCTTCATATGGAGGTTTCAGCTGTATTGTAAATGATTACCGCCCGGATACAAATTCAGGAAATTATGATGGGCTTATCATGGCAGATGGGTGTAAAAGAGTTGCACATAAGTATATTCCCGGTTCAGGAATTACCTTAAAGTGGTTTCTCGATAATTTTACGAATCCGGAGGATATCAGCGGTTTTCAGGCCATGGATGAAAAAGCAGGGAAAGTATCTCCCGGGTGTGACGGCCTGATGGCAGTTGGACTTCTTGGCGGAAGCGCTATGCCATTTAATGGAGATATGAAAGGTATGTGGATAGGTCATGACTGGACGCATAGAAAGGAACATTTTTACAGGGCACTTTTAGAAAGTTTTTCTTTTGAGCTTGCACTTACGATTGACAGTATTGAACGGAATTATCCTGAATATCAGAAAAAAGCGTGCAAGCTAATTGGAGGCGGGGCCAGATCAGAGCTTTGGGCACAAATACTGGCTGATGTAACCGGAAGAACATTCCAAACAGTGGATCGGGAGGATAATGCCTTATGGGGAACTGCGATTCTGGCGGGAAAGGGGCTGGGGATATTTGAGAAAGAGGATAAAATTGCCGCCCGTTGTATCCAGACCAAAAAAGAGTTTAGGCCGGATGAAGAGAGGTTCCTTTTTTATCAGCCATTGAAAGAACGATACAGGGTGCTTCGAAATAAGATGTATAATATGTTTTTATTGTAAAATATTACCTGCTATGATAAATTAAAAGCAGTGATAAAAAGCGACAGGAAACGGAGGGTTTTTGATATGGGTATAACTGGAGACGATGGTATTTTTGCTGAAGAACGAAAGAAAATGATAGTAGATTTTGTAAACCGCAATACCAAAGCCACGGTTAACGAATTGTGTGAAAGATTCTCGGTTTCCTCTGCAACTATAAGAAATGATCTTCGTGAACTTGCAGAGTATGGATTGCTTGAAAGAACACATGGCGGCGCACTGCAGAAGTCAAGTGTTAACTATGAGTTAAATACAATAGAGAAAGAAGTGATCCGTGTAGAACAGAAAAAAGCAATTGCCAGGGCAGCGCTTAAGTATATTAAAGAGGGAGCTTCCATTGCATTAGATGCAGGAACTACCTGTCTGGAGGTAGCAAAGCTTCTTGCACCCTTTCGGGAACTTACAGTTGTAACGCATGATCTGAATATTGCATCATGTTTGGATAACAGTACGGATGTGAGTGTAATTATTGCTGGAGGACAGCTTCGGAAGGGATTTCATTATACGATAGGAGATCTTGCCCAGAATGCGTTGAAAGATCTGAATGTAGATGTTGCTTTTATTGCAGTGAACGGAATTCACTGTGAGAAGGGCATGAGCACCCCTAAATTTGAAACGGGAACAATCAAACGGGTGTTGATGAACAATGCAAAACAGGTAATTGTTTTGGCGGACAGGGATAAAATCAATTTTGTTTCTTTTGCAAAATTTGCGGACTTGGATGAAGCCGATGTAATTATTACGGATAGCGGAGCGGATGAGGTATTTGTAGAGAATGCAAGAATGAAGGGAATAAAAGTAGAACTTGCCTGATAGGTTATGGAAAACAAAGGGGCGGAAGAGAGAAGGAATTGATGAGTATGTGTCATCAATCCTTTCTTTTTTATAATTAATTAAGGTCAAGAGAACTGATAAAAGTCCACTTGACCTTAATTAATTACGTAAATGAAATCAAAATTTAAAAAGCGCTAGATTGATTTGCAGCATCAAATTCTTTGAGGATTTTCAGACTGCTGCTTGTACCAATGCGCTCTGCTCCGGCTTCGATCATGGCTTGACAGGTTTCCCAGGAACGAATTCCTCCGGCTGCTTTTACCTTAACTGTATTCCCTACAATATCTTTCATCAGTTTGACATCTTCATAGGTTGCGCCGGTAGGACCAAAACCGGTACTTGTTTTGACGAAGTCGGGCAGAATTTCCCGTGCAATATTAGAAACAGTGACTATCTCGTCCTTTGTCAAGTAACAATTTTCAAAAATTACTTTTGAAAGTACCTGATGCTTGCGGCAGACAGTGACAATGGATTCCATTTCTCTCCTGATGTAGTCATAATTTCTGTTTTTTAATTCACTGATATTGATTACATAATCAATTTCATCCGCTCCTTGTGTAATTGCCTGCTTTGTTTCAAACACTTTTGTTTCTATAGTAGTTTGTCCAAGAGGAAAGGAAATAGCAGCTCCTACATGGACGTTGCTTCCCTGAAGCAGATTTTTGCATAAGGCTACCGGAGCTGAATTGATGGCGACCATGGCGAAATGATTTTCTGCAGCTTCTTTGCAGAGCAGTTGGAACATGGAATAGTCGGCATAAGGCTTTAAATTAGTGTGGTCAAACATAGAACATAATTCATCTCTTGTAATATTGTGCTTGTTCATAAACCCTCCTTTGTTGTTAAAGGTTATTGAATATTTTTGTTTTGTATTATTTATTATTTTATATTATCGTTTTGCGAATGTCAATATATCTTTTTGACTTTCCTGTAATTGTGTAGAAGTTAGTATTCTCGATTTCTATAGATTGATATTTAATGATCTTCTTTGGAAAACTGCTTCTGAATATAGAAAAGAGTTATCTTGAATACATTATGAATTAAAAGCATTTATTTTTTATATTTCGAATAAATATTTATTAAAAAAGAAACACCGCACAGGAGGGCCAAGCCTGGATAAACAGAGGGAAAATAAAAAGACCAGGACCTGAAAAAACACAAGGGAAAGAAGAAAATTGACCAAAACCTGAATAATCAGAAGAAAAAAGATCAAGACCTGAATAAGCAGAACGAAAAGGAGAAAAAGAATGTACGACAGAGGACATTACGAGGAACATGCCGGTCTGCTGTAGCCGAAGCTGCCGGCCATATTCCGGCATTACGAGGTGCGGAAAACGGACCAGGATAATTTTCTGCACTGGCATGAAGGCATAGAGATTTTATACGGCACGGGCGGAGTCGGCTGTGTTTTCTGTGATGGGCTCAGATTTGAGCTGATAAAAGGCACTGCGGTTATCATTAACGCAGGACAGCTGCACCGCGCGCAGACGGAATCGGACTGCCTGGAATATGAATACCTGATTCTGGAACCGCCGCTTTTGAAGAAAGCGGGGGGAAGCTAAGCTCTGGTTTTCCTGTCAGAGAAAAAACGGTGATGAGAATATGAAACGCCTGATGCAAGCCACAATCCGGATCAGGGAATTGGATGAAAAATACGGCTAGCTGGCGCCGAAGGGGGTACTACTGCAGATTATGGCGCACCTGCATGAAGCATATACACTTCCGGAGCCGGGATGCGGGGGAGAACGGAGGGCATAGAATAGAGGATAAAGGGAGGCAGCGCATGCAGGCGTCCGAAGCCTGCGGATTTTCCAATAGGGCTCATTTTTACAGGATGTACAGACGGTTTGTGGAACACCTGCCGTCGATGGAGGCAAAAGCTTAGCACAACTTATGATTCTTTTAATTTTCAATATAATATTCCCAATAAAAAATGCAAAAAAGTTTGTTTATGGTAAAATAAAAAAGAGAAGAATTCAGGACGGATTTTCCGGCTAATCGTATAATGCGCCTTTCTTTAACATAGTAATACAGCCCGGCCGGATGAGTACATAACAAGAAACACCCGCGCATTTATGCGCAGATGGGAGGAATGATGAAAAGAAAATCTCCAGCAAACCATAAAAAAACATTTCTGCTGAAAAAACATATCAAATGTTCCGGAACACAAAGACTGCCGGTTCTCCTTTTGCTGCTGTCCCTTGTTGCAGCGGCAGTTCCCGCCTGCGGCAAAGCCTCACAGCTGCCTGCATCAACCATGGATTTGACAAAGGAATACCGCAGCGGAAGCAAAAAAAATGAAACCGTAGAGATCGGAGAAGATTTCGCCCGGGCTTACTGTGAATTTTCTCTTGGGCTGCTCAGGGATGCCGTAAACAGTGAGGTACAAACCAACGAGATACAAAACAACGAGGCAGAAACCATCGAGGCAGAATCCAGCGGAGAAGCTGCCGACACCGCGCAGGCTGATGGAACGCGCAATCTCATGATTTCACCCATTTCCGTCCTTCAGGCGCTGGAAATGACGCGGATTGGGGCAGGATCAGGGACATTGGAGCAGATGGGCATGACCATGTATCCGGGAATGGAGCCGGAGCAGGGGAGAAAACAGCTGCTTTCCTGGGCGGAAGGCCTGCCAAGTGCGGACGGCACCGAAATGAAGCTGGCCAATTCGGTCTGGATCAACACGGAAAATGAACAGTTTCAGCCGGATGCTGAGTTCCTGAAACGAAATGCGTTGGAATCCGGGGCATCAGTTTATGGCGCTCCCTTCGATGAAGCCGCCTGCAAGGCGCTGAATCAATGGGTGGAACAGAATACGGACGGAATGGTAAAGGACATCCTTGACAGAATTCCCAGGGAAGCCATCATGTATCTTGTAAATGCTGCGGCATTCGATGCAAAATGGGAAAAACCCTATCAATCCAGTCAGGTGGGGAAAGGGGCTTTCACGAAGGAGGATGGCAGCGAAAGCGAGGTTCCCATGATGTATTCCATGGAATCCGTATTTTTGAAGGGAGAACACGCCGTTGGTTTTTGCAGGCCCTATGCATCAGGATACTACTTTGCAGCGATTCTCCCGGAGGAAGGATGGACTTTGCAGGAATATATCAGGCAGTTGGATGGGGAAGCTCTGCGGAATATGTTTACCAGCCCTGCGGAGGCAGCGGTGGAAACCGCGCTTCCCAAATTTAAGGGAGAATCGAGCCTGGAGCTGTCGGATACCCTGGCAGGAATGGGAATGCCGCTGGCCTTTGATTCCGGTCTTGCTGATTTTTCAGGAGTCGGCAGCTGTGAAGGCGGGAATATCAGCATCAGCCGCATACTTCATAAGACGTATATTGAAGTGGACGAGCTGGGGACAAAAGCCGGGGCGGCCACGGTAGTGGAAATGGAGGCCGGGGGAGCATATACGGTGACTGAAAATGTGATTCTGGACCGTCCCTTCCTTTATGCCATTGTAGATAAGGAAACGGATCTTCCTATATTTATAGGAATCGTGGAAGACCCGGCAGCGGAATGATTACCATAAAAACAGGAGGAGAAAAATAATGGCAACATGGATGGTTCATTTAAGAGTTGCGGAACAGATGCTTGAAGTATTTCCCAGGCTGGAACGGCAGGAATTTATTGTGGGTAATATCGCTCCGGACAGCGGCGTGCCCAATGAGGACTGGTCGGTTTTCACACCGGATACCAATACCTCGCATTTTAAAACGGACGGAGAGATTGATATCCCTAAATTCCTGAATAAATATATGACCGGGGAAAAATGGGCTGCCTATGGAGAAAAGGCGAAATCCTTTTTCCTTGGATACTATGTGCACCTGCTTACGGATGAGCTGTGGCGCGATGAAGTGGTATATCCAACGATAGAAAAGCACCGGGAACTTTACGACAGGGACAGGATGGAGGCCATATGGACCTTCAAAAAGGACTGGTACGATCTGGACCATCTTTTTATCAGAAACCACCCTGATTTCCAACCGTTCCTGGAGTATGAAAATGCGGTTGGTTTTCAGAACTGTTTTATGGAGGAGTTCGCCGGGGATGCTTTTGACAGACGCAGAATTTATATTACAGGTTTTTACAGAGAGCCTCACGAAGACCTGGATCGTGAATATCCCTATCTGTGTGAAGGGGATATGCAGGTTTTTGTAGCAAAGGTGCGCCGTGTCCTGACGGAGCGCATTACCCGGGAAAACTGGCTGGAAAAGGAAACGGCAGGTTAAAAATCAGGCGGACCCGGAAACCGGACAAAATCAGGCAAACGATACCCGGAAATAAACAGCAGCCTTCCTTATAATATAAACATAATCAAAGGAGAGAGCAGATGGAGTGGACAACATTATTACAGAAGGCGATCGATTATATGGAAGCGCACATGCTGGAAAAAATCAATTATGAGGATGTTGCCGGGCAGGTTAACATGTCGGGCTATAATTTCCACCGGACCTTCAGCTTCATGGCGGGTATGACAGCCAACGAATATATTCGGAACCGCAGGCTGTCGCTGGCCGGACAGGACCTGCTTGCCACAGGGCAAAAGGTCATTGATGCCGCCTATAAATATGGGTATGATTCGCCGGAAAGCTTTTCCAAGGCCTTTACCAGATTCCATGGAGTATCGCCGAAAATGGCAAGGATAAAGGGAACGCAGCTTCGTCTGTTTAATCCGCTGGTTATAAAAATAACATTGGAAGGCGGTTTGGTTATGGATTACAGAATGGAAGAAATGAAGTCGCAAAAATTTATTGCGCTGGTCAGGGAGTTCAGCAATGAAATTATCAATGATGAGGAAAATCATGAGATACCTGATTTCTGGACGGAATGCTACGTAAAAAAACTGGTGGAACCCCTGAGGAGCCTGCGCCCGGAGGGGAAAAAGGATCTTTATGGCCTGTGCAGCCCCAAAAAGGAAAATGAAACAACCTTCCGTTACGGAATCGGCATTGCTCTGGACGAGGATACCGGTGCCTGGGAGGAAAGCAGTCTGACCGCAGCCGGTTACCAGATATGGGAAGAGGAGCCGCAGACCTATGTGGTTTTCAAGTGCTTCGGTGAGGACGGCAGCAGCATCAGTGAAATGTGGGGTAAATTCTATAAGGAATTTGTACCGCAGATGGGCTATGAGGCCGTAGACGCTACAGATTACGAGGTTTACTATGAAAACGGGGAACCGGGACTGTTCTGCGAGCTGTGGATTCCGGTGCGCAGAAAATAGAAAAGCATATTACAACTGTTCAGGACAGCACATCTCCATGAATGGCCCTGCCATTCATGAAGCATCTGTAGTATACTGAAAGCGCAGCTGCCAAATATTTATAATAGGAAGGGATAGAAGAAGCATGCTTCAATCGCCCAACCTTCAGGCAACATAATCTACAGGCGCGGTTAAGCGCGGATAGGAGCAAAATGACGGAAAAAGAAAAATCATATGCAGGCCTGTTATATCAGCCCGGCGACCCCGAGCTTGTGGCTGATCGTGCAGTGACTGTAAAAAAGCTGTACGAGTACAACAATCTGCATCCGCTGGATCTTGAGGCGCGGCAGGAAGCCATACGCGGCCTGCTGGGCAAAGCGGGGGAAAACTGTGTCGTGGAGCAGCCGCTTTTTTGTACATATGGCTACAATACTACGGTAGGCAAAAATTTTTTCATGAATGTAAACGGTAAGCTTATGGACAGCGGTAAGATTACGATTGGCGACAACGTATTTATCGCGCCGGATGTGTGCATTGTAACGGAAGAGCATGCAATGGATGTAGAGCAGCGGGTGGCTGGGCTGGAATACACACATCCGGTTACGATTGGCGACAACGTCTGGATTTGCACCGGGGCCATTATACTGCCGGGCGTAACAATCGGAGCGGACAGCGTAATCGGAGCGGGCAGTGTTGTCACAAAGGACATACCGTCCAGGAGCCTGGCCGTTGGAAATCCCTGCAAAGTGATCCGTACGCTATAATTTCATATCCCGGATACAAAAAGCAACCTGATAGGGAAAAAGATCGGCAGTAGTTTTCAGCTCATTGTCCAGAAGCCTTTTTATGTTCTGGATCCGGTAATTTACCGTGTTGCGGTGGGTGTAGGTGTCCCTGGAAACCCCGATCAGGCTGCGGTCATTTGCGATATAGCTGCGCAGGGTTTCCACATAGCCGATGGTTTCGCCGCTGCCGGAATGATGAAGCCTGTCATATTCCTCCAGGGGGCCAAGCAGCCTGTCGGCATAGTCCTTTAAAATCTCCGGATCGTCGGAGGAAAAGAGGATGCCGAAAAAGCCCATCTGATCAAAGTCAACCACATCCTTTTCCATACGGAAAGCCATCTGGGCCGCAATACGCGCGCGGCCCAGCGCGCGGCTCAGGTTCCGTATGCCGTGGCATTCCGGGCCAATTCCCAGGCAAAGCTGCTTCCTTTCAAAGAAATAGGAAAAAATGGTCCGGATCTGTGAGGTCAGTTCCGCCACGGATTCCTCCGGGAAATCATTGACGGCCAGGACGTAGTATTCCTTTACGTCCATGAGAAAATAGGGGTAGCGGATTTTTGTCCCGTTCTGCCACAGGCCGAACACGTTTTCCAGCTTCAGTGCGGCCTGGCGGAACAGGACCTTTTCCTCCGCCGTATACTGGGGCTGCATATAGAAAAGCCGGAAAGTGCCGTCCAGATGGTAGCGTATCCCGATTTCCTCCAGGAAGTCATCAGGGACATCCTTGCCCTTGAGAAGCCGTTCAAACATGATTCCGTATTGTTCCTCTTTCCTCACCTGCTGCATGATGCGCATGCAGTAATCCTGGGTAAGCTCGGTGATGGAGATTTCCCAGGGCATTTCAAGAAGGGGAAAATTGTGCGCTTCGCACCAGTCGATAACATCCCGGGGCACCTGCTTGAGATACATTCCCGTGTTGATGATGATGCCGGCGCTTTCCGCCTTTTTCATGGAAGCGACCAGATGAAGCAGCCAGCCGTCAATCCGGGCCTTCAGCCCGGTGGTGACAGCCAGCTCCTCTCCGCTGAAACGGTTGATTATCGTTTCATCCTCAAGCATGTGCACCCAGCCGATTACGTTGTCCATCCCATTTTTTCCAGCTAAAATGCGCAGCTTATACTTCTCTTTTGTCTCTTCGTAAATTTCCCAGAACCGGATTGCCATACAATTTCCCCCATGCTTTGATGTAAATGCAGCCAGACCCTCAAAATATGTACTGATAGTACATAAACATGCCGTTTTTTTCAGACTACCAGATTATGGACGAAAAGTCCATATAATTATATATTGTAATTGAAAAGGAACGTAAGCAGACGTACCGGAGGAGGTTATGTTATGAACGCATTCAGCTTTGATATCACAGACAATTCCCTGATTGTTAAGCAGGAAAACACGTACCCGGAATGGGTGACCACAGAGCGTTTTTACAACTGTGAGAACTTCGGACAGATATTTGTGAAGGGTGAACCCTTCCTCAGGAAAATGTTAGGAAGAAAACAGAACAAAAGATAAAATTTTGTGCTTTTAATACAAAAAGAGAAAATATTACAACGAAAAATAATGCCTCCGGACAGCTGGTGTCCGGAGGCATTATTTTTATCGGGCGAAGGGAGGAACTCTGTTTCCCGGCAGTAATTTAACCCTGTGTACATGGCGGTTGGATATGCCATATATGGCCTTCCATCACAAAACAGCCTGAGAAGCAGGCCTAAAAATGCAGCTTTTTGTACAATTCCGTAAACATATCCCTGCTTTTAAAGATCAGCAGGCCGGTAAGCATCAGGAAGCTGATGCCACCGCAGAGCACGGAGAGATATACCACCTGCGCTGCGCCCAGCGCCAACAGCAGGGCGGGAAGCAGGCCGATAAGGCCGGCTAAAATGTAATAGATCATATATTCCTGCACCGGCAGCTTCTGCACCTTTGTGATAATCAGCATGGAAAGCTGGATAAGCATGCAGACCGCAGGAAGCACATAGTCAACGGACCAGCCGTGCCAGCCTGTGCACAGATCCCAGATCACACATACGGCAGGCAGGAGAAGCATCTGCCAGACGGCGTTTTTCAGCAGGTTATGCCGTTTGAAAAAGCCCAGGGCAAGCGCGAGCCACATGCTCAGGGCGCCGCCGATGACATAGACGGACCAGCGCAGGGAGGGCGTGAAAATCAGATTCACCATTACCGCGGCGCAGGCAGCGGCGATGCAGGAGAAGGAAAACCACTGGAAAAAACGCAGGCCTTTATATTCCGGCGTTTTTTTTGCGGGGAAACGGTCCTCCAGCAGTTCAGCCTCCAGGCCGAAGCCTTTGAGAATTCGGAAAAAATTCCGTTCAATATTCTGATCCTGAAAGCAGGAGGCAAAGCTGAGAACCAGGTCGTCCTCAAAGGAACACATGCTCAGCTCTATTTTCGGCGTGCTGGTAAATACGCCGAACCTGCGGATGTAGGGAACGTATTCCCGGGGGAGGGAAACCACGCCCAGATTGGAAAAAATGGCCGTTACGTCATCTTTGGCAAGCTGTACGCCCAGCTGCATCCCCAGATTTTTAATTTCCAGAGGGGCAATGCGCAGCAGCGGGTTTTGCTCCAGGCTCATCAGGCTGCTCATGCGCTGGCCCAGGCGATCCTTTGTCAGCTCTTCCTTAAAATATGCTTTTACGCTTTCCACCACATCCCCAAAGGAATATTCCTCCTCCGGGAAAAGATAGCCTGGTTCGATCCATCCAAAAAAGTTCAGCATGGAAGAGGAGGGGAAATATTTCCGGAGGTTCACAGGAACCATGAGCACCACGGGCTTTTTGCGCTGCCGCCGGCTCATTTCCTCGTGAACCGCGCATAGGAAGACCGCGGTGAGGAAGACGGTCATGGAAACGCCGTATTCCTTGGCTTTGCCAAGGAGCGCCCGGCAGGAAACGAGCCCCTCCGTAATGTTCAGGCTCCCATAGCCCGTCCGCGCGCCGGACAGCTGGAAGGAATGCACTTTTTTCCCCGAGCCTTTTTTGGGCTTCTTATAATACTTTGCGAAGCCGTCGGATTCCTGATCCTGCAGGGTCATATCCTCTTCGGTAAAAGAAACGTCGGGAAGGCCGTCGGCCTCATGCCGGATGAGAAGATAGTTTTTTACCAGCTCCTTGAGAAACTGTATGGCACCGGTGCCGTCCGTGAGCGCATGGAACACTTCGAAATTAATCCGGGTTTTATAGTAATTTACCTGAAAAAGAAGGGTCTTTCTGTCTCTGATATACAGATTCAGGCAGGGCGGCTCGGATTCCTCCTTTACCACCGGCTTCAATTCACTTTTCTCAAGATAATACCAGAACAGGCCTTTGCGCATGACGGACAGGAAAACCGGATATTTTTCCATGGTTTTATCCAGGGCCGCCTGCAGGGCTTTACCTTCCACAGGCTCCTTTAATTCACAGTAAAAGCGGAAAACCCGCGTATCTTTTTTATTGCTGGTCGCCGGAAATATCTTGGCTGCATTGTCCAGCTTTCTCCAATGAGCTCGTTTGCTGCCAAACACTGTTATCATTCTCCTTCAGAAATTGATTGATGAGGGTGAAGCTTTCCTGTACGTGGTAATATTTGATGCCAAGGGCAAAAAAACCATGCAGCGCATCCTTGATTCTGTGGATTTCCACTTCATTTCCGGCTTCCCGGAGCCGTTCTCCGTAGGCTTCCCCTTCATCCCGCAGGGGATCGAACTGGGCCGTAAGTATCAGCGTCCGGGGCTGACGGGACAGATCCTGTGCAAGGATGGGGGCAAAATAAGGATTCAGCCGGTCGGCCTCCGTACCCTGGTAATATTCCAGATACTGGCAGAGCTTCTGCCTGGTAAGCAGGAAATCAGTTCCGTTTTCCTGCACGGAGGGGAAAGGGGAGGCTTCCGAGTAATCGCTGTTTACGGCGGGGTAGATCAGGATCTGCTGCTGCGGCATGAATTCGCCCCTGTCCCTGGCCATCAGGGACAGGGCTGCCGCCAGGTTGCCGCCGGCGCTGTCGCCGATGAGGGTGATGCGGGACGGATCCACATTGAGCAGAAAACGGTTCTTATAAATCGCCCGCGCCACAGCGTAGCAGTCCTCAAGCCCCGCAGGGAAGCGGAATTCCGGCGCCAGCCGGTAGCCTACGGAAACTACCGCGTGCCCCGTGTCCCTGGCAAGCCCCGCGCAGACCCGGTCATAGGTATCCACACTTTCCGTGATCCAGCCGCCTCCGTGCAGGAACAGGAGCACCGGAAGGGTATTCCCCTCCATTCCGTTCCGGGAAGGAAGCTCTTCGCCGGGCAGATAGATGCGGGTGGGAACCTCATAGTCTCCATTGTAGATCTTCGTGTCTATGGTCCTGTAAAAACGCTTCAGCGGATCGATTGCCTTGATATTGGCAAAAGCCCTGGAGGACTGTACGTTAATGTCGCCGTAGGACAGCGCCTTGAGGACGGTGCGCATCGCTTTGTTGATTGCCATCTGTAAGTTTACCCATATTCTGCGCCGCAGAATTCCTTTTCTTACGAAAAGAATAACACCCCGGGCTGGAATTGTAAATGTACGGTCGAAAAACAGCTAAAAATTTTTGCTTAAATTGCACAAAAGGCTGTCGGTAATTGTCATTATGTGGTACAATTTTAACATAAGAAATTAGAAAACAGGGGGAAACATTTATGGCAAAAGAAATGATTGCGATGCTTCTTGCCGGCGGCCAGGGCTCCCGATTGTATGCCCTGACGCAGAAGCTGGCCAAACCTGCAGTTCCTTTTGGCGGAAAATACCGTATCATCGATTTCCCGTTATCCAACTGCGTGAATTCCGGTATTGATACGGTGGGAATCCTGACCCAGTATCAGCCCATGGTGCTCAACGAGTACATAGGAAACGGTCAGCCATGGGATTTGGACCGTCTTTACGGCGGAGTGCATGTTCTGCCGCCTTACCAGAAGGCATCCGGATCGGACTGGTATAAGGGAACTGCCAATGCGATTTATCAAAACATTCCTTTTATTGAACGCTATAATCCGGAATATGTGATTATTCTTTCAGGAGATCAGATATGCAAGCAGGATTACAGTGATTTCCTGAGGTTCCATAAGGAAAAGGGCGCGGAATTCAGCGTGGCCGTCATGGAAGTGCCCTGGGAGGAGGCTTCCCGCTTCGGTCTGATGGTGGCGGATGAGAACGATAAGATCACCGAATTCCAGGAGAAACCGAAGAATCCCAAATCCAACCTGGCTTCCATGGGTATCTATATTTTCAACTGGGACGTGCTCAAGAGGTATCTCATAGAGGATGAGGCGGATCCGGAATCGGAGAATGACTTTGGCAACAACATTATTCCCAGCCTGCTGCGCGATGGCCGTGAGATGTATGCTTATCATTTCAGCGGATACTGGAAGGATGTGGGAACCATCGCCTCTTTGTGGGAGGCCAATATGGAGGTCCTGGATCCGGAGCACAGCGGAATCAACCTGTTTGACGATAACTGGAAAATATACAGCAGGAACAGCGGTATGACCGGCCACAAGATTTCTTCCGAGGCAGAGGTGGAGAATTCCATGATTACGGACGGCTGCCGTATCGGCGGCCATGTGAAGCATTCGGTCCTGTTTGCCGGCGTTATTGTGGAGCCTGGCGCAGATGTGGAGGATGCGGTTGTTATGGGCGGCACGGTGATCAAGGCGGGCGCGGTGGTTAAGCACTGCATCATTGCGGAAAATGTGGTTATCGGTGAAAATGCCGAAGTGGGCGCCATGCCTGAGGGCGCGGAAAACGGCGTGGCCACGGTGGGGGCAGGTGTGTATATCGGCGACGGCGCCAAGATAGGCCCCAATGCCATGATCGATCATAATGTAAAGGACGGTGAAGTAGAATGGTAAACTCCAATGCAAATGCACTCGGCATCATTTTTCCCAACAGCTATGATTCCCTGGTACCTGAACTGGTTGCGGAGCGTCTGATGGCCTCCATTCCCTTTGCAGGGCGTTACCGGATGGTTGATTTTGTGTTGTCCAGCATGGTCAATGCCGGAATTGACAACATTTCCGTGATTGTCCGCAAGAATTACCATTCTCTTATGGACCATCTTGGTTCCGGGCGTGAATGGGATCTGACCCGTAAAAACGGCGGGCTGAACATCGTCCCCCCCTTTGCGGAAAAAACGGTGAAGGTCTACAACGGACGTGTGGAGGCGCTGGCAAGCATTCTGGACTTTCTGAAGGATCAGAAGGAAAAATACGTGATTATGTCCGAGGCTAACCTGGCCGCCAATTTTGATTTCAAGGCCATGCTGAATGCCCATATTGAAAGCGGCGCCGATGTGACCCTGGCCTATGCCCAGGAGGAAATCCCGGAGGGGCTGATCAAACCCTTCGATGTGAATAAGGATCTGTACTATACCCTGGATATCGAGGACGGACGTGTCAGGGAAATCCAGATCAATCCGGAGGAGCCGGGGATTCAGAACCTGTCCCTGAACATCTATATTATTGAAAGGGAGCTGCTGATCAGCCAGATCTCCGCCGCGTTTGTCAGGGGCTATGTGTATTTTGAGCGGGATATCCTGGCGCCCCAGTTGGATAAGCTGAATGTGCGCGGCTATAAGTTCGGCGGTTATATTGCGCGTATCAGCAGTATTAAGAGCTATTTCGATGAAAATATGAAGCTTCTGGATGAGGAAAACCTGGACGCGCTCTTCGGCGGCAACCATATTTACACCAAAATCCGTGACGACAACCCGACCCGCTATATAAAAGGAGCGAAGGCGAAAAATATTATGGCCGCTGACGGCTGCATCATAGAAGGGGAAGTGGAAAACAGCGTTCTCTTCCGTGGCGTCAGGGTAGGAAAGGGCGCAAAGGTAAAGAACTGTGTGCTGATGCAGGATACCGTGATTGAACCGGGAGTGAATGTGGAATACATTATTTCGGATAAGAATGTGACCATCACTGCCGATAAGGAAATCAAGGGAACGGACAGCTTCCCTGTTTATGTGGCGAAGTATCAGGTGGTATGATATCAGGCAGTTATTTGCCGGATATGCGGGCAGGACGGCCTGAATAAACTGAAAAATGAATCCTGCGGCGGTTCTTTCTTAAACAGCCGCAGGACAGGAAAAAATATCCCGGATTTACTGCGGCAGACATTCCTTTACCGGAATAGGCCCTGCAGCCCGGGGTATTTTTTTATTTACGGAAGGTTTGGCAAAAGGGCGGGATGTCAGGCAGATTTCCGCATGATACAGATTTGATGCATCTTTGATGCAGATTTGATGCCTGTGCGCTGTAATTTATTATTATAATCCTGACTTCGTATATGCCGGATGCGTAGGTATACACGATCTATTTGGTTCCGGCATGTACGAAGTGAGGGTTAGAAACTGTTAAAAGCGCAGCGCGCAGAGGAGAGCACAGATGAAAAATAAAGGAAACTGGCTGGGAATTATTTTTACAATGCTTATTTTGACAACCTGTTCCATGACGGTTCATGCAGCGGGAACAGACGGGGAGGGTGACACTACCCTCGCCCCATATTTTCTTATTGAAGGGACGGAGGCGTCGGCGGACAGCTTTCCGTTGAAGAAAACGGAGGTGGTGACCAATATCAACGGTGTCATTGCGGAAACCTTTGTGACTCAGACCTATACAAACGAGGGAGAGATCCCCATCAATGCAAGCTATGTTTTTCCGGCTTCCACAAGAGTGACCGTCCATGGGATGACGATGCAGATTGGGAATGAGGTAATCACTGCCAAAATCAAAGAAAAGCAGGAAGCAAAGCAGGAATATGAGCAGGCGAAAAGCGAAGGGAAAAGCGCTTCTTTGCTGGAGGAGCAGCGGCCCAATGTGTTTACCATGGATGTGGCCAATGTAATGCCGGGGGATACCATACGGATAGAACTGCATTATACGGAGCTGATCGTTCCTTCCGAGGGGACGTATCAGTTTGTTTTTCCAACGGTTGCCGGGCCGCGTTATTCCAGTCCCCATGTACCCAAAACCATGGAAACGGACGGTTGGATAGCCAGTCCTTTTCTAAAGGCAGGGGAAGAACCATCAGAAAGGTACAATATTACCGTCAATCTGTCCGCGGGGGTCCCGATTTCGGAGCTGACCTGCAGCTCCCATGCCGTGGATGTGGCATGGACCGGTGATACGGCGGCACAGGTGACGCTTTCCAATCCGGCGGAGTTTGCCGGGGACAGGGATTTTATCCTGGATTATAAGCTGACAGGGAATCAGGTGAACTGTGGTCTGACGCTGGGAAAAGGGGAGAAGGAAAACTTTTTCATGCTGATGGTGCAGCCGCCGGAACGCTATCAGACAGAGGACATTACGCCCAGGGAATACATTTTCGTACTGGATGTGTCAGGCTCCATGTATGGATATCCCCTGGATACTGCCAAGAAGCTTATCAGGGATCTGGTAACAAACCTGCGGGAAACGGACCGTTTTAACCTGATATTGTTTTCCGGCGCCTCGCTACAGATGTCGCCGGTGTCGGTTCCGGCAACCGTTGAGAACATCGGGAAGGCGACGGCGCTGATTGATGCCCAGGAAGGCGGCGGCGGGACGGAGCTGGTGCCCGCGCTGGAAAATGCACTGGCTATTCCGGCGGAAAAGGAGGTATCACGCAGCATTGTAGTTATCACAGACGGTTATATTGCGGAGGAAAAAGAAATTTTTGATCTGATAAACAAGAATGCGGGTGCGGCCAGCTTTTTCTCCTTCGGCATAGGCTCTTCCGTGAACCGGTACCTGATAGACGGCATTGCCCAGACCGGAATGGGAGAAGCCTTCGTGGTTACCGATGACCAGAAAGCCGCGGAAACAGCCGAAAAATTCAGAACCTATATCCAATATCCGCTTTTGACGGATATCCGGGTGGATTATGAAGGCTTTGACGTATATGAGGTGGAACCCTCCGTACTGTCTACCCTCTTTGCCCAGCGTCCCATTGTCCTGTTTGGAAAATGGAAGGGAGGGCCTGCCGGGACGATCCGGATTACGGGAAAATCAGGCAGCAGGGATTATGTGCAGGAGATTCAGGTTTCAGACGCGGAGCCGCTGGAAGAAAATAATATAATCCGTTATCTCTGGGCCAGAAAAAAGGTGGAGAGGCTGACGGATTACGGCTTCAGCGAGGATCTGAAAGGAGCGGCAAAAAAAGAAGTAACGCAGATAGGCCTGGATTACAGCATGATAACACCCTATACCTCCTTTATCGCGGTGACGGAAACGATCCGCAATGAAAGCGGTGAAAGCACGGATGTGAAACAGCCCATACCGCTGCCCCGGCAGGTGTCGGATCTGGCTATAGGAGGCTATACCGTGGGTTCGGAACCGGGCTTCATGCTTCTGCTGGCATTTGCCGCGGCTGCGGCGGGGATAAACGTCTATTCCCGGAACAGGAGAAGAAGGACGGCAGGAAGGGATGATTAACATGGCAGGAAGCAGATGGAAGGCGGTGCTTAAAGAAAACCTGATATTTTATGCCGCAGGCTTTGTGGTGCTTTCATCTCTGAAGCTTTTTTACAGCAGGGCAGGAAGCGATGAACTGAGATGGATTCTGGCTCCCACGGCCCGGTGGGCAGGGAGCCTGGGCGGGATTTCCTTTGCCTATGAAGCGCAGCAGGGCTATGTAAATCATGAACTGCGTTTTATCATTGCCGCCTCCTGTTCCGGCGTCCAGTTTATGCTTGTGAGCATGGCAGCGCTTATTTACGGCTGCATACACCGGATGAAAACAGGAAAGAAAAAGACTATTTGGCTGGCGGGAAGCATGGTATTTTCCTATCTGTTTACTGTTTTTGTCAATGGTATCCGTATTGTGTCAGCCATATATCTGCCGCTTCGGCTGGAGGGTGTTTTGGCCGGAGGCGGGTGGCTGACGGCACAACGTCTTCATACGCTGATTGGGATTGTGGTTTATTTTATGGCGCTGCTGTTGGTTTATCAGGCGGCGGATTTTATGGCGGGGATAGTTGCAGGGGAGGTAAGACGCCAACGCAGACGAATCAAGTGGGCGGTACCGGTATTCTGGTATTTTGCCATCGTACTCGGCATTCCGTTTTTGAACGGAGCCCGGGGAAAAAACAGAGACGGATTTGGGGAATATGCGGCACTTGTAACAACTGTGATTGTGGGAATAATTCTGCTTCTTTGGTTAGCTTCTCTGGTTAGGAACGGAAGAACAGGATGTGGAAGCGCTGACGCAGGCACCGGCAGAGGAGAAGAGCTGCCATAAATACTTTGTGAGGCGGTAAAAGCAGCGGCGGCAGGGAGAAATTTTACGGAAGTAAAGTTCTTTCCCTGCCGCTGTTTTTTTTGCAGGATTATGCTATATAAAACAGCTTGCGGGCTGAATGATTTTGTGATAAAGTATTTTCACGGTGGTTACCATTTCCCGGTAATCCGTTTTTCTATTTCAAAGGCCGTATGTAAGACGGCATCATGGCGAATCAGCCGGTATGAATTCCAATTTTTACGGAACAGGTCGGACAAAAGAAGGGAGAGATGCCTATGGACTGAGCTTCTGGTGTATTTTTTGCGCTTATTTTTTGGTTTGGCGCTTAAATATACTTTTGGTGCTTAGATTTATTTATCAACCCTTTAAGGGATCTTATCAACCCTTTAAGGGACTTTAGAATCTCAATTTACACAACAATGAAGGAGGTATCCTATGGGATTACAAACGATAAGAAAAACAGCCTGGCTGGGGATTATGGCGGGCATTCTATGGCTGGCACTGGTAACGGCGGGCCTGGGCGGACTTAAAATATCGGCGGAAGAATCGGACGGCAGCGTATCCGCGTCCATAGTCCATCGACATGAAGGCAGTGAGGAGAACGGAGGAAGCTGCTTCCGGGAACTGTTTCATGAGCATTCCGAGGAGAAGGGATGTTACCGTACCGTCAGCTGTACGGTTACCGTACATGGGAACGGCGGCTTCTGGTCGCAGGGGGATGCACACTGCGACTGCCATGGACAGGTACATGAAATCTATCAGAATGTCATTAAAAAACACAGTGCCTGCGGTGCGGCGGATCAATACACACAGATACATTTTACAGAACACCATGGTCCGGGAACGGACGGCTTCAAAGGCTACGATAGCACTACGCATACAGATAAAAAACTGGACTGCAGCCATGAAGGCGAGGTGACAGGTTATGAAATGTCCTGCGGTGAAACGGAGGGAGCGGAGGTTGCGGTATTGACGGTGCGTCCGGATACCACGCAGTGGACAAGAGAAGTGAAGCTGCAAGCAGGGTATGAAATAAAAGGCAGCATTGCGGTTGCCTCCGACAGCTTTATCTGGAATGGAGGGGCTCCGTCCGCACAGAATGAATTATCTGTGGAAAGCAACGGAACCTATACCTGCAGGCTGAATGCCGGAAGCAACAACAATTGTGCGGAAGCGGAGGTATCTGTTGCTGTCAATAATATAGACAGAAGGGGGCCGGAGATTACGGAGCTTACCTATGCCGGAGACTGGACCGGCGGCGGTGTGGAGGTAACCGTAAAAGCACAGGACCTCCAGGAAAACGGCAATCCGGGATGCGGAATCGCTGAAGCGGGTTACAGCTTTGACGGGGGAGCCACCTGGAAGCAGAATATACATACATTTACGGAAAACGGTACTTATCTGATTAAGGTACGGGATAAACTGGGCAATGAAGGGGAGAAGAGCCTGGTAATTAATACGATAGACAACACGGCGCCTAAAATCCATATTGACTGGGATACCGCGGCTAATGTCAGGGTAAACCGGGTGACAGTCCAGGCCGAGGATCTCCAGCCGGATGGCGGAGCGGGAAGCGGCCTGGCAGAGGAACCGTTTTCCTTTGACGGCGGTAAAACCTGGAGAAAAAGCAGCCAAATCGATATCAGGGAAAACGGTACCGTTACGGTTGCAGTGAGAGACAAAACCGGGAATATAGCAAAGCAGACGATTGATATTCAGAATATCGACACGACCCCGCCGGAATTTACCTTGTCCCTGGAACCGGAGGGCTGGAGCCGTGAATGCATCATAGTTGTGGATGCATCGGATAAAAATAATGCCGGCCTGCCGGGTTCCGGTGTAAAAGAATATTCCTGTGACGACGGGAAGACCTGGTCGGAGGATAAAAGGTTACAGGTGAAGGAGAACGGTACCTTTCATATAGCAGTGAGGGATGGCTTCGGCAATCAGGCCACAGGGGAAATCCGTGTGGCTAATATTGACAGAACCGGCCCAAGGCTCAGTTTTACCCAGAAACCACAGCTATGGCTGTATGGTAAGGCAAGGATTATTCTGGAAGCGCAGGATTTGCAGCCGGATGGCGCCCCTGGCTGCGGATTGGCCCGAAAGGCCTTTTCAACAGATGGCGAGGAATGGACGGATACCGGAGAATATGAATTCAGCGAACCGGGCACCTATCATTTTTATGTGAGAGACAGACTGGAAAATATTACGGAAGCTTCATTTACCCTACGGCGTATGCAGATACCGGACGAAGGCGGCGATGGAGGAAATCAGGGAGGCGGCGGGAACAGCAACGGCGGCAATGAAGACGGAGCGCCGGACGGCGGACAAACGGATAATAACGATACGGATGATAACGAAACTGTTACTGCGCCTGATGATGGCGGGACAGATAATCCACTATTGGAACCTGACTTATCAGATGAAAAAGGCGCAGGAAAAGAACACGGAAGAAAAAAGAAACCGGAAAATTCAGATAATAATGTGAAGCAGCCGGATCGGAAGCACAAACCGAAGAAAGATAAGCCGGAAAAAGAAACGTATACTGTGGAGGAAAGAAACGAAGGAGCAGACGAAAAGGTAGTGTCTGCCCTGGAAGAAACGGAAGAGCCAGCGGAATGTACCTGCCTTACCAGATGTAAAAAAAATAATCCGGACTGCCCGTTATGCAGCATTAACCCTGAAAACTGCCGCGCGGAGCAAGCAGGCTGGATGAGAACACTGAAGGAGGTGATATGCGCAGCAGTATTTTTACTGCTTCTTGCAATAGTATTACTGTTTTTTGTCAGGCCGGCTCTTCTTTATGAAAAAGGAGAAGATGATAAATATCGCCTGCGTTCGCTAACAAGAATCGGCAGGAAAAATGGCGTATTTACAGTAATGCTTGGAGAACTCCGGGATATGCGCTGCGGGACGGGAGAGTTTATGCTCTTATGCGGAATCGTAGGAGGTATTTATGAAGGAGAGCTGCTTATTATAATGACAGCTGATGGTGAAAAGAGTGAAAAGGCACTGAAAAGAAAAGTTGAGTTTTTTCTTTGATGTATCAGTTTATTGTAATTATATATATAAAAATAAGTAACTTACTATTGCATTGTAGAAAAAATGTTAATATAATGGAGGTAATTAATTGGACGTAAAAGTGAACAGAGTTTATAAGGACCGTTTATTCCGGTTGATTTTCAGCAGTAAGGAAGAACTTTTAGCGTTATATAATGCCGTGAGAGGTACACAGTATAAGGATGCCGAGGCATTAGAGATAACGACGTTAGATGATGTTTTGTATATGGGAATGAAAAATGATCTGTCCTTCCTGCTTGACGATGTGCTGAATTTATATGAGCATCAGAGTACCTATTGTCCCAACATGCCGCTCCGGGGAGTTTTCTATTTAGCGGATATATACAGGAAGTATGTGGATGCTTCCGGAGGAGATTTATATGGAAGCAGAAGGCTGATGCTGCCGTTACCTCAATATCTGGTTTTTTATAATGGAACGGCACAGCTGCCTGATCGAATGGTTTTAAAGCTGTCGGAATCTTATTATTTGCCGGAAGGGCTGGCGGCGGAGCCTTCCCTGGAATGCAGTGCGCTGATGCTGAATATTAATCTGGGCCATAATCGGGAGCTGATGGACAATTGCCGGAAATTATGGGAATATGCGGTGTTTGTGGAACGCATCAGGGAACGCCTTGCTGCAGGAGAACAACTGGAGGACGCTGTAAAGCAGGCGGTGGATATCTGTATGAAAGAGGGAGTTCTTGCGGATATTTTGCGGACACAGAGAGCGGAGGTGGAGGAATTAATGTGGGCGGAATTCAATGAAGAACGCTTTATAGCAAAGGAAAAGGAGTACAGCTGGGAGGACGGCAACAAAGCAGGAAAAGTCAAAGGAAGAGCGGAAAGTATTCTTGAAATACTGGAAGAGCTTGGTACAGTTCCGGAGGAACTGCGCAGAAGGCTTCTGGAGGAGACTGATTTGCAACGGTTGAAGAACTGGCTGAAGGAAGCAATTAAAGCCGCTTCAATAGAAGACTTTGCTGAAAATATGGATAAATAGGAAACATACATAACAATAGGGGAAGCCGCTTCTTCATTTCAGCGTATCTGAAGAACAGCTTCCTCTGTTTTTTGACCTGATTTTATGGTATACTTAAAACGTTTTCATGAAAGAAACGGCGTAAGACGGCCGCTTCCAATGCTGACTAAGCCGCGTGTGCTGCGGTGATGCGAAACTTTTGGACAGACAGCCTCTGCGAACTGGCCAGGCCATGAAAATATAAAAGGAACATAACTGTAAAACTTATACAGCCAGTATAAATCATCTAATTCATTCAACAGTCAGGATAAGATATGAAAAAATTAGTTATAGGAATTCTTGCTCATGTAGACGCCGGAAAGACAACCTTATCGGAAAGCATTCTATATCGCAGCGGCCTGCTGAGAAAGCCGGGCCGGGTGGATAACGGAGATGCCTTCCTGGATACTTATGCCCTGGAAAAAGCCAGGGGGATTACCATATTTTCCAAACAGGCAAATTTTAAATGGAAAAGTATGGAGGTATCCCTCCTGGATACGCCGGGACATGTGGACTTTTCTGCGGAGATGGAACGCTCGCTTCAGGTGTTGGATGCCGCTGTGCTGGTAATCAGCGGAGCGGACGGGGTACAGGGACATACGCAGACGCTGTGGCAGCTGCTGAAGCGGTATGGGATCCCTGTTTTTCTTTTCATAAATAAGATGGATCAGCCGGGGACGGACAAAGAGGCGATTCAGAAGGAACTGAAGGACAGGCTGGATGAGGGCTGCGTGGATTTTTCCGGGGAAATGGATGAAGCGTTTTATGAACAGGCGGCCATGTGCGATGAGGCGGCGCTGGAGCAGTTCCTGGAAGAGGATCGGCTGGAGGAAGAACAGCTGATACAGCTGATCCGGGAACGGAAGCTTTTTCCCTGTTTTTATGGTTCTGCGTTGAAGCTGACCGGTGTGGATGAGTTTTTAGACGGATTGGATCGCTATACTGTACAGCCGGTTTATCCGCAGGAATTCGGCGCCAAAATATTTAAAATCGTCAGGGATGACCAGGGAAACCGTCTGACCTATATGAAAATAACCGGCGGAAGCCTGAAGGTAAAAAGTATGCTGACCAATGCAGGGGCGGAGGATAAGCTCCGGCCGGGTCAGGAGGTCTGGGAGGAGAAGGTCAACCAGATCCGTATATACTCCGGAGATAAATATGAGCTGATAAACGAGGCGCAGGCGGGGACGGTCTGTGCCGTGACAGGCCTGGGACATACCCGTCCCGGAGAGGGGCTGGGCGTGGAGCAGGCCTCCGCAGCGCCATTGCTGGAGCCTGTCCTGACTTATCAGGTGAAGCTTCCGGAGGGCTGTGAGGTGCCGGTCATTCTTCCCAGGCTGCGGCAGCTGGAGGAAGAGGAGCCTGCGCTGCACATCGTATGGGATGAGCGGCTGCAGGAAATCCAGGCCCAGGTTATGGGAGAAGTGCAGATTGAAATTTTGAAAAGCCTGATTCAGGATCGATTTGGCGTGGCGGTGGAATTCGGGGCCGGACACATTGTATATAAGGAAACGATTGCGGATCGTGTGGAAGGCGTGGGACACTTTGAACCGCTCCGGCATTACGCCGAGGTCCATCTGCTGCTGGAGCCGGCAGAGCGGGGAAGCGGCCTGCAGTTTGCCTCCGACTGCAGTGAGGATATTCTGGATCGGAACTGGCAGAGGCTTGTGCTCACCCATCTGGAGGAAAAGGAGCACAGAGGCGTGCTGACCGGCGCTCCCATCACGGATATGAAAATCACGCTGCTCACCGGGCGTTCCCATCTGAAGCATACGGAGGGCGGAGATTTCAGGCAGGCAACCTACCGGGCGGTGCGGCAGGGACTGATGCAGGCTCACAGCATCCTTTTGGAGCCCTGGTATGCCTTCCGGCTGGAGGTGCCGGAAAAGCTGGTGGGCCGGGCCATGACGGATATTGAAAAAATGAACGGCAGCTTCAATGCGCCATTTACGGAAGGAGACATGGCCGTATTGACCGGTGTCTGCCCTGTGGTGACGATGCGGGATTACCAGAAGGAGGTAATCGCCTATACGAAGGGCTATGGCAGGCTGTTTTGTTCGTTAAAGGGCTATGAGCCCTGCCACAATGCGCTTGAGGTTATGGAGCAGAGCGGCTATGATCCGGAGAGGGATACGGAAAACCCTACCGGTTCGGTATTCTGTGCCCATGGAGCAGGCTTTGTGGTGCCATGGGACAAGGTGACCGACTACATGCATTTGGAATGCAGGAGGTTTGATGATCTGCTGCCGGGACAGGAGGGCGCTGACGGAAGTGATGGAGTGTTTGGCACAGATAGCCCCGGCGGAGAGAGAAGCGGGGACGGCAATGGGAATGCGGAAGGAAATCCCGGAGGAATAAAAAGGGCCGATGCCGGAAAAAAGGGAAATGCGGCGGCCGGGGAGTGGATTGATGTGGAAGAAATTGACGAGATTCTGTCCCGTACCTTCCATGCCAATAAAAGAAATAAGGAGCTTCCAAGGAAGGACGGCTGGAACCGTTTTGGACATAAAACAGCCGTACCGTCCAGGGAAACCGTATATACGGGAAGCAGAAAAGACGGGGCGCCCAGGGAAAAGTATCTTCTGGTGGACGGCTATAATATTATTTTTGCCTGGGAGGAGTTAAAAAGCCTGGCGGAGGCGAATATTGACGGGGCGAGAGGCCGCTTGCAGGATATTCTGTGCAATTACCAGGGCATGGTGCATTCACAGGTTATCGTGGTATTTGACGCCTACCGTGTGCAGGGGCACACAACAGAAGTGCTTGACTATCATAATATTCATGTGGTATATACCAGAGAGGCGGAAACCGCGGATCAGTATATTGAAAAGTTTACCCATGAAAATGGGAAAAAATATGATATTACAGTGGCTACCTCGGACGGCCTGGAACAGATTATAATCCGCGGCCAGGGCTGCCGGCTGCTTTCTGCAAGGGATTTGCAGGAAGACATTGAACTTGCCGCGGCCAGGCTCCGGGGAGAATATCTGGAACAGCAGAAAACAGAAAAAAGCTACCTGTTGGATTCCATGTCCGAGGAGGTACGCAGGCAAATTTCTGCTTGCCAACAGATGGAAACAATACAAGAGGATGAGTAAATTTGAAATTTATATATGAGATTCCTGGCTCCTTCTGGGGCCTTTTCCGGTCCGTAAACCGGGATATCTATATGGAAGCGCTCCTTACCATAGATGATGAATATCAGTACAACAACTTCTTTTTAAGCAGGGAAGCATGTGTGCAGATTCTGGCGGATATGTGCGCCCGGCGGAGGTTCCAGCTGGAAAAGGAAGAAACGGAAACAGAAGAGGAGGCGCTGGAAGCGGTTCCAAAGCGTATCCTGAACTGGCTGCTGCGGGCAAAATGGCTGCGGAAAATAGAAGATTATACCACGATGACCACCAACATAGTCATTCCCGACTATGCGGCGGTTTTTATCGCTGCCTTTGAACAGCTGGTGAACCAGCCGATGGAGGATACGGATATTTATATCCAGAACGTATATGCCACTCTTTTTTCCTTCAAAAATGACTCCAGGATGAATATTGCCATGCTAAAGACCGCCCTGGTCAATACCAGGAAGCTGAATAAGGCGCTTCAGGATATGCTCCATAATATGGATAAATTCTTTGACCGCCTGCTGGCAAAACAGTCCTATGGGGAGCTTCTGGAGGAGCATCTGGAGGGCTACGTGGAAGAGGTGGTAAAGAGAAAATACCACATCCTGAAAACAAGCGATAATTTTTACATCTATAAAATGGATATCAAACGCTGCCTGAAGGAAATGCGTGAGGATGATGTATGGATAGAGCGGATCAGGGCAAAGCAGAGCGCGTCTCAGGACAAAAAGGAAAAGGAGCCGGAAGGCTTTTTTAAGAAGCGGCAGGATGACGATGTGCTGGATCTGATTGACCAGATCGAGAGGGGCTTCGAATCTATTGAACACAGGATAACCAATATGGATCGGGAGCACAGCAAGTACATCCGCGCTACGGTAAGCCGCCTGAATTATCTTTTAAGCGATGAAAGCGACCGTCATGGCCTGGTGATCCAGCTGCTGAACAAGCTGGGAGAGCAGGAGGAGGACGGAGCGCAGCTTGCGCGGATTAACAGGGTGGCGGAGAAGATGAATCTTTCCGCCTGGGAGGTACTGAATGATAATCCCCTGTACAGGCGGAGGCGTCGGAAGAATTTTGCCGGAGATCTGCTGCCGGAGGAAGAAAACAGGGAGCTTTCCAAAGAAGAGGTACTGCAGCTGAACAAGATCCATCACCGGTTTACCAAACAGCAGATTGAAAGCTTTATTGAAGAGCATATGAAGGACGGCGTGATGGAGACAGGGACGATGGCCCTTGAGAGTGAAGAGGATTTTGAAAAGCTGATCCTTGCCTATGACATCTGCATGCGTAAAAACAGCCGTTTTGAGGTGCTCACCTCGGGAGAACAGGTGGAAGGCGAACGCTTTGCCTACCCCGCAATGATATTCGTTAAGAGAAAAGGGGAAAAAGAGGATGCTGGAAATATATGAACAGCTGACGCAGGAGGAACAGGAAAAGCTGCAGGATGTCATCAGGCAGCTGTACCGTCAGACCTTCCTGCTGGAAAGAAAATATGATAAAAAAGCAGGCCGGCTGATTGCCAATAAGGATTTTTATTTCTGCGACAAGCATATGGAGTTTTTGACGGCATATTTTGCGGTGGCGGGCGTACGGCTGAACCAGAATACGGAGCTGGGAACTATCTGGCTGCAGGGGGAGGCTACCATGGGCGAACGGCTGCCCAAGCTTGCAACCATCTATCTGCTTTTGCTGAAGCTGATTTATGATGAACAGATGGCGGCGGTATCCTCCAGCGTGAACATTGTCACCACCTTTGGGGAGCTGAACGGGAAAGTGGGAGAGTTCCGGCTGGCAAAAAGCCTGTCCTCCCTTACAGAGATAAAAAGGGCGCTGGCGCTGCTGAAAAAATACCAGATGATAGAACTGATTGACGTGCTGGAGGAGCTGAACGAACACACCCGCATTATTATCTATCCCTGCATCAACCTGGTGCTGATGCGGGAGGATATTCTGAAGCTGCTTAATAGCTTCAGTGAGGAAGAAGCCGTCCCGGATGCAAATGAGGAAGAAGAAGGAGAAATGCCAGATGGAGATACAGCAGACACAGACAATGCTGCCGGAGAGTTCACAGATCCGGACGCCGGATACACAGACAGCGGTGATGCAGATGCCGGATACACAGACGCCGGATACACAGATGCCGAGTACACAGACACAGCAGCTGACTGAGGCCGGCCGCCAGTCCTTCAAGGCGATTACCAGAATCGCGCTGAACAACTGGCATTACATTGATCATAAAATACTGACGCTGAACAAAAGCATCAACTTTTTTACCGGCCATTCCGGAAGCGGCAAATCCACGGTCATTGACGCCATGCAGATCGTCCTGTATGCGAATACCGACGGCCGGGGTTTTTTTAACAAAGCGGCAGCGGACGATTCGGATCGAAGCCTGCTGGAATACCTGCGCGGCATGATCAATATCGGGGAAAACAACCAGGCTGAATACAAAAGAAACCACAATTTTTCCACCACCATCGTCCTGGAGCTGGAGCAGACCGGGAGCGGTGAAAAGGAATGTGTGGGCGTTATTTTCGATGTGGAAACGGCAACCAATGAAATCGGCAGGCTGTTTTTCTGGCATCGGGGAGGCCTGCTGGAAAACAGCTACCGGACGCAGGAGCGGGCTATGGCCATCGGGGAACTAAAGAGTTACCTGCAGCACAATTTTGCCAGGGACGACTGGTTCTATACCTCCAATAATGAACGGTTCCGCAGGAATCTGTACGATGTTTACCTGGGCGGGCTGGATATGGAGAAATTCCCCCGGCTGTTCAAGCGCGCCATTCCCTTCCGCATGAATATCAAGCTGGAGGATTTCGTAAAAGAGTATATCTGCATGGAGCAGGACATTCATATAGAAGATATGCAGGAGAGCGTCGTCCTTTACGGCCGTATGCGCCGAAAAATTGAGGACGCCATGCAGGAAATCAACGAGCTGACAGGAATCAAAAATCAGTTCGACCGTTTTGTGGAGGGAAAAAGAAATACCGAAAGCTGCCGTTATCGTCTGGATAAGCTGACAATTCTCCAGCTGACAGAGCTGATCGGGGAGCTTGGGCTGCGGGTGGAGGTAGGGAAAAAGGATCTTCTGGCCCAGAAGGAAGCCCTGGACGCACAGCTTGCACTGAAGGAGGAATATGGGGCCGCCTACGATGAGATCAACCGCCAGATCATAGGCAGCGGGTATGCCGAGCTGGAAGCCAAGCAGAAGAGCCTGGAGGAGAACCTTGCTCTGCTTGAGCGAAGTGAACGCAGGTGGGCCGCGCTTTCTGAAAAAATCGGCAGCTGGGAGGAGGAAGAGAACATTTCCAACCAGACAATCTGGGATATTGATAAATTCCGGAAAGGAACCATCTCCGGCGAGGAGCTGGGCCGTCTGAAAAAGAGCCTGCAGGAGGTGCGGACCGACCTGGAGAAACAGCACCAGGAGGCGGCAGCCGAGTGTAAGAGCCTGCAGAAGGAAGCGGATCTGATTCAAAAGGACCTCATGGAAATCATGCTGGGACGGAAAACCTACCCCAAGGAGCTGGAGGAGGCCAGAAGAGAAATCCAAAAGGGCCTTTACGAGCAGTTTGGCAAAAACATACCCGTCCGTATCCTGGCAGATCTTCTGGATATCCGGGATGAAAAATGGAGAAACGCCATCGAAGGCTATCTGGCCTGGAACAAGCTTGCCCTGATTGTGGAGCCGAAATATGTGAAGGCGGCCATGGAGATTTACGAACAGCTGGATGCCAAAAAATTCTGGCGGGTTTCCCTTGTGGATACGGAAAAGCTCATCGCCCAGGAATATCCTGTCCGGGAAAACGCGCTGGCAGAGGAAATCGAATGTAAAGAGCCTTATGTGAAGTCCTTCATTCAATTTTTACTGGGAAATGTAATCAAATGCGAGGATGTTGCAAAACTGCGCCAGTGTAAAATCGGCGTGACCGCAGACTGCCTGCTGTACCAGAACTTCCAGCTGCGCCGCCTGAATCCGGAGAACTATACCAGGCGCGCCTTTATCGGTGAAAAAAGTATGCGTAAGCGCCAGAAGGAGCTGCAGGAGCGTCTGGAGGAGCTGAACCGCAGCCGGGAAGAATATGAAGCCATGGCAGCGGCCGCAAAGCGCCTGCTGGATTTTGAATATCTGCAGGAACCTTCCGAAAACTATCTGGAGCTGTTCCAGGATATGGAGGAGAAAAGGAAAAAAGAAGCCCAGCTGCGAAAGCTGGAAAAAAGGATGGAAGAACTCGGTGCGGGAAGCGTGGATATCCTCCGTCAGCAGCGTAAGGAAATCATGGAAAAGCAAAAGGTCCTGGACGGTCATATCGACAGCCTGAAGCTGCAAATCCATGACCGGGAGAAAAAAATAGAAGCGGACAACGCCGCCTACATCGAGAAAAACGAGGAGCTTCTTGACAGACAGAGACAGCTGATTGGCGCCCCTGCCTGGGAGGAGGATTTTGACGCCTGGTTTTCCCAGGTGAAGAATCCCAGATACGATGCGCTGATCCGCCAGACACTTTCCGCAATCACCGAATCGGAGGAACGCCTGGAGGCGGAGAAAAACCGCCTGGTTGACGTCCGCTCCGAGTACTTAAGACGCCACCCCAACCGGGATTTCTCCGCCAGCGCGGAAAATAACGGGGAATATCAGCAGCTGCTGGATGAGCTGGCCTGCGACCGGATCCGGGATTACGAAGAAAAGGCGATGGAGCAGGCCAGGGTGGCCGTGGAGCATTTTAAGGAAGACTTCATTTACAAAATCCGAAGCGCCATCAAGGAAGCCTATATCCGCCGTGACGAGCTGAACCGCATTATCCGCAAGCTGAACTTCGGGAAGGACCGCTATCAGTTCAGGATAAGCAAAAACAAGGGGCTGGATGGGGAATATTACGATATGTTCATGGATGAATCCCTGGAAATCGATCCGGCCACCCTGTCAGGATCCGTGGAGCATCAGATAAACATGTTTTCCATGGATCATGAGAGCAGGTACGGCACATTGATGAACGACCTGATCCATATTTTCATCCCTCCGGAAAATGCCAGCGCCAGGGAGCAGGAGGAAGCCAAAAAGAATATGGAAAAATATGCGGACTACCGCACCTATCTTTCCTTTGAAATGGAACAGATTGTGGAAGGCGAGGAACGTCTTGTCATAGGCTTAAGCAAAATGATCAAGAAAAACTCCGGCGGGGAGGGGCAGAACCCGCTGTATGTGGCCCTTTTAGCCAGCTTTGCCCAGGCCTACCACATCAATCTGTCGCCCAAGCTGTCCCGCCGTCCCACCATCCGCCTGGTGGTGCTGGATGAGGCTTTTTCCAAAATGGACGCCGAGAAGGTGGCCAGCTGTATCGAACTGATAAGGGGGCTGGGCTTCCAGGCTATTATCAGCGCCACAAATGACAAGATCCAGAACTATCTGGAGAACGTGGATAAGACCTTTGTTTATGCCAATCCCAATAAAAGAAGTATTTCCATACAGGAATTTGAAAAGAAGGACTTTTCCCAGCTTATAAAGGAAGAATAAGTTGTGTGCGCCATGCGGCCCCTGAGTCCGCCACCTTCCCTGTCCCCGCCGGCTTCTGTCCGGGCCGGGCGCCGTTCTGTGCGGTCAGACGCAAAAACAGGAGGAGCTGATAGGCAGCAGGGAATGGAAACCCTGGCTGCTGGACAGCCTGGAGGAACTGAGGAAGCCGCTGGAAGCTGGAAAGATACCCAGAGTGTATGAGAAAAAAGAGTATTATTTGAAGGCTCTTGCCGGGCTGAACCAGTTAAATGAACCGATTTACAAAAGGGTGTTCAGTAAGCATTTCCTGGGAAAATCGAAGGTATTTGAGAATGAAATTCAGGGAGTTGTAATCAGCGCTGCCAGGAGGTTCCATCCTGATGTGGATTCTGATCCGGAGGTAATGAGCGCCGAAGAGGTTCTGAGTCAGATTTTTGTGGAAACCTATAGTCAGGAATTGTGGATAAAGGGACCGCTCAGGCTTCAGGTATGTGGAAAAGTTTCCGGTTTTTCGGAGTTTCCGTTTGGCGTCGGGCTGAATGCGGATATGCTGAAAAATGCGGAGATTTGCCAGGAACAGGATATATGTAAGGTAGTTACCGTGGAGAATAAGGCAAATTTTATGAAGATGCCTTATGAAGAAGGCGCCCTGTTGGTTTATACCCATGGATTTTTTTCCCCGAAGGAACGATTTTTTCTAAAGAAGCTGGAGACGGTTCTTAAAAAGAAACGTGTGGAATATTTTCATACGGGCGATCTTGATTATGGAGGGATCCGGATTTTCCAGCATATTCAGAAAAATATATTTCCAAAGCTTCAGCCGTTGTGGATGGATGAAGAAACTTTTTTGAAGTATGCGGAGGAAGCAGCGGCGGTAGAGGAAGCTTACCTGGAAAAGCTTCGTAAATTGAGTGTGCCGGAAACTCTGGAACGACTGAAAAAATGTATTCTGGAAACCGGTAAGGTGATTGAACAGGAATGTATGCTATGGAAAGAGTAAGCCTGCCCTTGTAAGAGGGGCTCAGGCAGGGCCCGGGATAAATACCTGCGGGGGATCAGGCAGGGAAGCAGTGAAACTTTCAGATATTATAGTAAGAAAAAAATGTCCTGCAGCCGGCGGGGGTATTCTGAAAATACTCCCGCATGCTGCGGGGCAGTTGTATTATAGGGGAGTTTTTTCCAGATTCTGTGAGGTGTAAGATCATACAAGACAGCCCTTCCGGCGTATGGTAAAGTGGATATACATGCTCTGAAGCGGAACTGTGGATGGTGAACCGGACAGGGCGGAAGGAAAGGAGAACGGCCATGCTGCAGGAACAGGAACAAAGGCATGTATATTATGATCGGGATCTGGATATTGAGGCTTATAATCTGAGCGGTATTGTCCAGAAATTTCCCAATCATTTTCATGAATATTATGTGATTGGCTTTATTGAGGGAGGAAAGCGCCATCTGTGGTGCAAGGGGAAGGAGTATGATACGTCGGCGGGGGATCTGATTTTGTTCAATCCCAGGGATAATCATTACTGCGCGCCTGTAAACGGGGAGCTTTTAGACTACCGGGCGGTGAATATCAAGCCGGAGGTGATGTCACGGGCGGTGAAGGAAATTACGGGCGAGGCTTATATGCCTTATTTTACGGAAAACGTGGTCTATAAGAGCGATATTGCGCAGTCCGTACAGGATCTTTACCGGGCGGTGCTGAATGATGCGCCTTTGCTGGAAAAGGAGGAGAACCTGTTTTTCCTGCTGGACCAGATTCTCAGGGAGTATGCGTCCGATTTTGAATCGGCGGATGTGCTGCGTCCGAACCGGCAGATCCAGAGCCTGTGCCAATACATGGAGGAGCATTTTGCAGAAAACGTGACGCTGGATGAGCTGCTTTCCATGACGGATTTCGGGAAATCCTATCTGCTTCGTTCCTTTACCAGGCAGACCGGGGTGTCGCCTTACCGGTATCTTCAGACGATCCGGCTGGACAAGGCGAAGCGCTTCCTGGAAGAAGGGATTGCGCCTATTGATGCGGCAGGGATGGCCGGATTTTCGGATCAGAGCCATTTTACCCACTTTTTTAAGGAGTTTATCGGGCTGACGCCCAAGCAGTACCAGCGTATTTTTCAGGATAAGGAAAAAGACAGCAATGAGACAGGAGAGGGCGAAGATGAAACAAAGTGATATGAAAGGGCATTTGGCGGCGTTTGTAACGATTTTTATCTGGGGGACCACATTTATTTCCACCAAGGTGCTGCTGAAGAGCCTCAGCCCCATTGAGATACTTTTTATCCGTTTCCTGATAGGCTATGCCACGCTGTGGCTCGTATATCCACATCAGTTGAAGCCTGCGGAGAAAAAACAGGAATTGTGCTTTGCGGCAGCGGGGCTTTGCGGCGTTACGCTTTATTATTTAATGGAAAACATGGCGCTGACGTATACGCTGGCCTCCAACGTGGGGGTGATTATTTCCATAGCGCCATTTTTTACGGCGATTTTCAGCTTCTTCCTGCGCAAGGGGGATAAGCCGGGAAAAAGGTTTTTCCTGGGCTTTGTGATGGCCATGGCCGGAATCTGCCTCATCAGCGGCAGCAGCGGAGCGGCCCTTTCCCTGAACCCTCTGGGGGATGTCCTTGCCATAGGCGCTGCCATTATATGGGCGGTCTACTCTTTGCTTACCAGAAAAATCGGGGATTTCGGCTACCATGTGGTGCAGGCGACCAGAAGGACCTTTTTCTACGGGCTTATTTTTATGATCCCTGTTCTTTTCCTCATGGATTTCCACGTGGAGGCCGCACAGCTTATGCAGCTGTCCAATCTGGGCAATCTGCTGTTTCTGGGGCTGGGAGCCTCGGCGCTTTGCTTTGTAACCTGGAATTATGCGGTCAGGGCGCTGGGAAGCGTGAAAACCAGCGTGTACATTTATATGGTTCCGGTGATTACCGCGGTGACCTCGGCGCTGATACTGGGAGAGAAAATAACCGCAGCCTCCGCCGTGGGCATCCTTCTGACGCTGGGCGGCCTGTTCCTGTCCCAGAAATGGGGGAAAGAAACGGCTAAGGATGCCGCGGAGGCGGCCGTACAGCCGGAAGGTGAGCAGCAGGCGCTGGAATAAAACAGAAAAGAAGGAAATGAGGACAGAAACGATGGAAGCTGAAAACAGAAAATGTGTAATGATACTGGATGAGGAGCTGCCTGCGGGTGTGCTTGCCAATGCGGCGGGAATCCTGGGGATGACGCTGGGAAAACAAATCCCGGAGGTAATCGGCCCGGACGTGCTGGATAAAAATGGAAGGGAGCACCTGGGAATCACCGCTTACCCCGTGCCGATCCTGAAAGCGGACAAGGAAAAGCTCAGGCAGATCAGGGAACAGCTTTATCAGCCGGAATTTGCAGAATGTGTGGCGGTGGATTTTTCCGATGTGGCGCAAAGCTGCAGGACCTATGATGAATTTATCAGCAGGGCCGCGGCGGCAAGAGAAGAGGATATCACCTATCTGGGCATCGGCATCTGGGGAACGAAAAAGCAGGTAAACCGGCTGACAGGGAGCCTGCCGCTGCTGCGGTAGGGCAGTTTTTAAACATGCCTGAGCCGGTTTGTGAAACATAACCATATTTTTCCAGAGAACACCTGAAAATTTATTGGCAAAAAGGGATGAAAAAAGAACCCTGATTTGTTATACTATAACGTGAGGGCAGAGGGACAACCTCTGTGACAAGGAACAGCAACGGAAATTTACAGGTGCGCAGGTAAATATGATAAAGTTAAAATATATGACCATGGTTCTTCTATGCAGTCTGTGTATGGCAGTGCTGCCGGCCTGCGGGACAGGTAAGCAGGAGAATATCGACCAGGGCATGAAGCTGATTGAGCAGCTGAATTATGAGGAGGCGCTGAAGTGTTTTGACGCGGCGCTGCTGAATAAGGAGGATGCAAGGCTTTCCTACCGGGGACAGGGACTTGCCTATATGGGGCTTACTGAATACGACAAGGCGGCGGAGTATCTGGAAAAGGCGCTCAGCTACAGTGACTTTAATGTGGAGCAGATGGATTTTGATATCAATTATTATCTGGCCACTGCTTATTACAAGCTGGGTGAGCTTGATAAGGCCAAGGCTGTCTACGATTCGATTACGGCGCTTCGCCCCAAGGAAAAAACGGCGTATTACCTGAAAGGGGTCATCGAGATCGAACAGGGTGACCAGGAGGCGGCGAAAGCTGACTTTGACAAGGCGGTGGAAATTGAGCCGCAGGATTACGACATGCGGATTAACATTTTCTGCAGCTGTGCGGAAAACGGGCTGCAGGAGCTGGGAGAAGGGTATCTGCAGACGGTTCTTGACAACGACGATAAGAAACTGAGTGATTATAACCGGGGCAGGATGAGCTTTTACCTGGGAGATTACAACAGCGCGAGGAACAGCCTGGAAAAGGCAAAGGATTCCAACGCCGGTGTGGATGTGGTAAGCCTGCTGGGACAGACCTATGAAAAGCTGGGCGATTATAACTATGCGGCAAGTGTGTACAGCAATTACCTGAGCAATACGCCGGACGCGCAGATATATAACCAGCTGGGGCTGTGCGATTTGAAAATCGGTGAATACGAAGCGGCGCTGAATGCCTTTCAGGCGGGGATTGCAATTGAGGGCAACGAGCTGATGCAGGTGCTCAAATTTAATGAAATTGTGGCGTACGAATATCTGGGAGATTTTAAACAGGCAACCGTACTGATGCAGAAATATATCAGTACCTATCCGGATGACGCAAAGGCCCAGAGAGAGTACGAATTCCTTCAGACACGGTAAAATATTCAGACACCGGAGAACGCCTCCGGTGTCATTTTGCACTACATTTATGTCAAGATTTTACCACTAATACAATATGTTGTGTTGTCCATTGACTTCACCTGGGAATGGTGATACAATGATTCCAACGCCCGATAAGGGGGCAAGTGTTCATCCGGAAAGGATGGACACTTGCTATTTTTAAGCATAAAGGACTGATGAACATGTTAAAGGAAAGCAGTAAAATCACAGAGGGGGAAGCAATATGTTCCATGTAATTAAGAGAAACGGCGATACGGCAGACTTTACGCTCACGAAGATCAATGATGTCATTATGAAGGCATTTAACGCCACAGGTATGGAATTCAGCAACGACATTATTGATTTGCTGGCGCTGCGTGTTACCGCAGATTTTCAGGATAAAGTAAAGGACTCAGCGGTGCATGTGGAGGATATCCAGGACAGCGTGGAAAAGATTCTGGAGCAGGCGGGCTACACAGAAGTAGCCAAGGCTTATATCCTTTACCGCAAGCAGCGTGAGAAAATGCGTAATATGAAGTCCACTATCCTGGATTACAAGGACGTAGTGAACAGCTATGTGAAGGTAGAAGACTGGCGCGTGAAGGAAAATTCCACCGTCACCTACTCGGTGGGAGGTCTTATTTTAAGCAACTCCGGCGCTGTAACTGCAAATTACTGGCTTTCTGAAATATATGACGAGGAAATTGCCGAGGCACACAGGAATGCGGACATCCATATCCATGATCTTTCCATGCTTACCGGATATTGCGCGGGCTGGTCCTTAAAGCAGCTGATCACCGAGGGCCTGGGCGGAATCACCGGGAAAATCACTTCGGCTCCTGCGGCACATCTTTCCGTGCTCTGCAACCAGATGGTTAACTTCCTGGGAATCATGCAGAACGAATGGGCGGGTGCGCAGGCTTTTTCTTCCTTTGATACCTACCTTGCCCCTTTTGTGAAGGCTGACAACCTGACCTATCCGGAAGTGAAGAAATGCATTGAATCCTTTATTTACGGGGTCAATACCCCCAGCCGCTGGGGAACGCAGGCGCCCTTCTCCAACATCACGCTGGACTGGACCGTGCCGGATGACCTGGCGGAGCTGCCTGCCATTGTGGGCGGCAAAGAAATGGATTTCAAATACAAGGACTGCAAGCCGGAGATGGATATGGTGAACAAGGCTTTCATCGAAATCATGATCGAAGGCGACGCCAACGGCAGAGGCTTCCAGTATCCGATTCCCACCTACTCCATCACCAGGGATTTTGACTGGTCCGATACGGAAAACAACAGGCTCCTTTTTGAAATGACTGCTAAGTACGGCACCCCGTATTTCAGTAATTATATCAATTCCGACATGCAGCCCAGCGACGTGCGCTCCATGTGCTGCCGTCTCCGCCTGGATCTGCGTGAGCTGAGAAAGAAAACAGGCGGCTACTTTGGCTCCGGCGAGAGCACCGGAAGCGTGGGCGTGGTTACTATTAATATGCCCCGTATTGCCTATCTGGCCGCTGATAAAGAAGATTTTTACAGACGTCTGGATAAGATGATGGATATTTCCGCCCGTTCCCTGAAAATCAAGAGACAGGTGATCACCAGGCTGCTGAATGAAGGCCTGTATCCTTATACAAAGAGATATCTTGGAAATTTTGACAATCATTTTTCAACCATCGGCCTCATCGGAATGAACGAGGTCGGCCTGAACGCGAACTGGCTGCGTGAGGATATGTCCAGCAAACATACACAGGATTTTACCAAGGAAGTGCTGAACCATATGAGGGAACGCCTTGCCGACTATCAGGAGGAGTACGGCGATCTTTACAATCTGGAAGCAACTCCTGCGGAAAGCACCACCTACCGTCTGGCAAAGCATGACAGGAAAAGATGGCCCGGAATCAAAACCGCAGGAAATCAGGGAGATACGCCTTATTACACCAATTCCTCCCATCTTCCGGTTGACTATACCGTTGATATTTTTGACGCGCTGGATATCCAGGATGAAATCCAGACGCTTTACACCTCAGGCACCGTATTCCATGCGTTCCTGGGCGAGAAGCTTCCCGACTGGAAGGCGGCGGCCAACCTGGTGAGGACCATTGCTTTAAATTACAAGCTTCCTTATTATACCCTGTCACCCACCTACTCCATCTGTTCTGAGCATGGTTATCTTACCGGCGAGCAGAAGGTGTGCCCGAAGTGCGGCAGGGTAACAGAGGTCTGGAGCCGTATTACCGGCTACTACCGTCCCGTGCAGAACTGGAACGACGGAAAGGCACAGGAATTTACCAACAGAACGGAATATGATCTGTCCAGATCCGAACTGAAGCATTCCTCCGCGGTGGTTACCCTGGCGGATTACGAGAAGAATGCCGCTATAAAGGCGGAGTCTGCGGATGATGTGAAATATCTCTTTACCACGAAGACCTGCCCCAACTGTAAGCTGGCGAAGGAATATCTGAAGGATGAAAGCTATATTCTGATCGATGCGGAAGAAAATGCGGAGCTGGCCGGCAAATACGGCGTGATGCAGGCGCCTACCCTGGTTGTGGTGAACGGGGAAGAGTATCGTAAGATTATCAATGCATCCAATATTAAGAAATATTCGGAGCAGAAGAATGTGGTGAACGCATAGGACTCCTTCTGCCCTGTATGGAATTAAAAAGAAAAGCTGTTGTTTCCTGCCCGTAGTTACGGTAAGGGGATGGCGGCTTATCTTTTTTTGTTATAAAATAGAAGGTAACTGTTCAGTATCTTACAGTTACGATAGAAGCATCAAAAGCGGGAAAGAGGAGGAACGTATATGAAGCTTTATATGCCAACCAAAGTTTATAATGAAAAGAACTGTGTGGAAAACCACAGCCGCGAGCTGGCGGCGCTGGGGACAAAAGCCCTGATAGTGACCGGAAAGCATTCCTCACGGATCAACGGCTCTCTGGAGGATGTGAAGGGCGCGTTGGAAAGAGAGAGGATACCTTATGTTATTTTTGATGAAATAGAAGAGAATCCTTCCGTGGAAACGGTGATGAAGGCGAGGGCTCTGGGAGTCAGCGAGGGTGCGGATTTTGTCATCGGCGTGGGCGGCGGTTCTCCCATGGATGCTTCCAAGGCCATTTCACTGATGATGGCGAACCCGGAGCATGATGAGAGGCTTCTGTACACCAAAGTGCAGACCTCCGCGGACGGCCCGGTCAGGGAGGCATTTCCGGTGGCTGAGGTGCCCACCACGGCAGGAACCGGTTCCGAGGTGACGCCTTATGCCATTCTGACGAAAAATGTGCTTCCGGATATTGTGCTTACCACGGTTCCCCTGGAAAAGGACCGGGAGGCCTTTGCCCATCTGGAAAAACGGACGAAGCAAAGCATCAGCCATCATATTTTCCCGGCGCTGGCCCTTGTGGACGTAACTTATCTTCAGACGGCCTCCCGCACCGGCTGCATCAATACGGCGGTGGACACGCTGGCCCATCTGATAGAAAGCCACCTGAATACCAACAGTACGGAATACAGCAGGATATATAGTGAAATGGGGCTGCGGACCTGGGCGAAAATCAAGGATAAGCTGCTGCGTTTTGAAATTGGTGAAGAAGAGCGCCAGGCGCTTATGCGTGCCTGCACGTTGGGCGGCATGGCAATCGCCCATACCGGAACGAGCCTGCCGCATGGACTGAGCTATCCCATCACCACTGAAATGGGAGTGCCTCACGGCAAGGCAGTGGGCATTTTCCTGCCCGGCTTTATCCGGAACTACGGAAATCAGGAGGAAGCAATGAAGGTGCTGTACCTGCTGGATTTCGGCGGAGAGCAGACCTTCTGCGAATATATCAGGCAGCTGCTGGGAGAGGTGGCGATATCAGAGGAGCTGTGGGAAAGAACGATGGATGAGGTGCTGGCCAATCCGGCGAAGCTGAAGAACTATCCGTTTATGCTCGATCGGGAAAAACTGCAGGGATACCGGTAGATTTTACCTGGTTTTACATACTTTTTGCGTGAACACGTCAATAGATTTAAGGTTGGCTCTTTATAATGAACCTGTCGATTGTACATACTACAATATGGAAGGAGATTATGAAGAGAGTGAAAAAGAAATTGGTTTCGTTATTGATGACAGGAATGCTGCTGGCGGGTGCGCTTACCGGGTGTTCGGGGGCGGGAACGTCGCCGGAGGCTCCGAGTGAGGCGGGCAGCGAAACGGTGCCGGGGACGCAGGCTGTGGAGGATATCCAGGCTGTGGAGGATATCCAGACTGCGGCAGGCGCGTCGGCGGCTGAACAGGTTGGGGCGCAGGACTCTGTGCAGGCGGGAGCGCCTAAGTATGTGTTCCTTTTTATCGGGGATGGGATGAGTTATCCGCAGGTGCAGCTGACCAATTATTTTTTGAGCGCTTCCCAGGCGGACACGGGGAAAACGGTCGCTGTGGACGGGGAGGAAAAGACGATCCTGCAGAGCAAAAACCATCTGGCCATGATGGATTTCCCGGTGGCCGGATCCGCGCAGACCTTTGACAGCACCTCCTTTGCACCGGATTCCGCATCTACGGCGACCTCCATAGCCACGGGCAAAAAGACCTGGAGCGGAAGCATCAATGTAAGTGAGGATTTTACGCAGACCTATGAAACGATTGCGGAAAAGCTGAAAGCACAGAAGGATTATAAAATCGGCGTGCTGTCCACGGTAAATTTAAACCATGCCACGCCTGCCGCGTTTTATGCGCATCAGGCGTCCAGAAGCAGCTATTATGACATCGGCCTGGAGCTGATTGAGAGCGGCTTTGATTATTTTGCCGGAGGAGGCCTTTTGCAGACAACCGGCAAAAATGAGGATCAGGAGGATCTTTACACACTGGCGGAAAACGCAGGCTACCAGGTGGTAAAAACACAGGCGGAGGCGGAAGCGCTGGGCGCGGACAGCGGGAAGGTCATCGTCATCGACGAACATCTGGCAGACAGCAGCGCCATGTCCTATGAGCTGGATCGCGGGCAGGAGGAATGGGCGCTTGCTGATTATGTGGAAAAAGGCATTGAGGTGCTGGATAATGAAACCGGCTTTTTCATGATGGTGGAAGGCGGAAAAATCGACTGGGCCTGCCATGCCAACGACGCCGCTTCCACAATTACGGATACCATTGCCCTGGATAATGCGGTGGAGAAAGCCGTGGAATTCTATGAGCAGCATCCGGAGGAAACCCTCATCATCGTCACCGGGGATCATGAAACCGGCGGTTTGACTATCGGCTTTGCGGGAACGGATTACGATACCTTTTTAAAGAATTTTGAAAACCAGAAAATCTCCTATGCAAAATTTGATTCCGATTATGTATCTGTTTACAAGGAAAATAAAACGGATTTCGCGCAAGTCATGCTGGATGTGACAGAGCTGTTCGGCCTGCAGGCGCCTGCCGGGGAAGGAAGCAGCGCCACACAGCAAAAGGACAGCGCGGATTTGCATCCGGAATCCGGAAATGACGGCGCCCTGGTCATGACGGATTATGAATACGGGCTTCTTAAAGGTGCTTACGAAACGACCATGTCCCGCACCGGGGAGGAAGAGGAGTTCGCGCAGGACGAATATATCCGTTACGGCAGCTACGAACCGCTGACCGTAACCATCACTCATATTCTTAATAACAAGAGCGGCGTAAATTTTGGCTCCTATGCCCATACAGGGCTTCCCGTGGAAGTGCTGGTTAAGGGAACCGGAGCGGACAGCTTTGACGGCTACTATGATAATACGGATATTTATAACCGTCTGGCCGTCTTGTTAGGAGTGGAATGATGAAAATAATGTCTTTTTTCAAAAGGCAGAATTCCGTAGTACTTACCACAATTTTCGGACTGATAGTCATCGGTATCCTCATATGCCTTCCCACAGGCTATGAGGATGCCCTTATTTATCAGGGGACGGAGCGCGCCGTGGGCAAGGTAGTGGGTACGGATAATTCTGCGATTATTACTTCAGGCCTGATCCAGTCCGGCGAACAGCTGTGCACCCTGGAAATCGGGAACGGAATTTTTGCGGGGCAGACCCTGGAGGGCGTGAATTTCCTCAGCGGTTCCCTGGAAAAGGATAAAATTTTTAAAACAGGGGATCGCGCCCTGCTTACCATAAGCTACAAAGGGCAGGAAATAAAATCCGTAATCCTGTCGGATCATTACCGGCTGGACAAGGAGTTTATCCTTCTGGCGGTTTTCGCCGTATTCCTGGTGGTTTTTGCAGGAAAAATCGGGTTTCAGGCAATTCTTTCCTTTTTTATTACCATATTAATGATATGGAAGGTTCTTGTTCCCTGCTATCTGAAGGGCTGTTCCCCGGTCTGGACAGGCATCGCCATCACGGCTGTTCTCACTGCCATTATCATCTTTTTTGTATACGGCCCGGACAAACGTACCCTGTCCGCAGTCCTGGGCGCGCTTCTCGGCGTAGCTACCACCTGCATACTGGGAATCCTGTTTACGGATCTGTTTAAAATCCATGGCGCGGTCATGACAAGCTCCGAATCCCTCCTTTACAGTGGTTATCAGGATCTTGATCTGACCTCTATTTTTATGGCGAGTATTTTTATCGGCGCTTCCGGCGCCATGATGGACCTGGCTGTTGACATTACCTCGGCCGTATACGAGGTCATTTCCAAAAAGCCGGATATCCTGCCCGCGGAAGCAGTTCTGTCAGGCCTGCGCGTAGGCCGCGCAGCCATGGGCACCATGACGACTACCCTTCTTCTCGCCTATTCCGGCGGCTATATTTCCCTCCTCATGGTCTTCATGGCCCAGGGAACCCCTATCGATCACATCCTGAACTATAAATATGTAGCCGCCGAAGTCCTGGATACCGTGGTAGGCAGCTTCGGCCTGGTAACCGTCGCTCCCTTCACCGCCCTCATGGCAGGCCTGCTCCTGACAAGAAAAAAAGGCAGCATGCCATCTTAAACTTCTGCTTTTCCTGTCCCTCAAACATAAGCTGTGTGTTCCATCCGGCCAGCTAATCCGGCCAACTAATCTCTTGTGCGATACCTGTAAATATGTTACAATTCTCATAAATGTTCAGCAGGCCGGGCAACGGTAGACGAACCGCTTCCGGGCGGTTCTGTTTTTGCGGACAAAAGAAGCTTCGTTCGTAACTGTGAGGGTACCACGCAGTTACCTTCGTTTAATATCTATAATGGAAAGGAACGAATGTATTATGATTAACAAGCTTGTGGAAAAGATAAAAAAGACCAATGCGCCCATCGTTGTGGGGCTGGATCCGATGTTGAAGTACATCCCGGAGCAGATTCAGAAGCGGGCCTTTGAGGAGTACGGAGAGACCTTAAAGGGAGCGGGAGAGGCCATCTGGCAGTACAACAAGGGGATTGTGGATGCGGTTTACGACCTGATTCCCGCGGTGAAGCCTCAGATCGCCATGTATGAGCAGTTCGGGATCGAAGGCATGATCGCTTACCAGAAAACCGTGGATTACTGTAAGGAAAAGGATCTGGTGGTTATCGGCGATATCAAGCGCGGCGACATCGGTTCCACCTCGGAAGCCTATGCCGTGGGGCATCTGGGCAGAGCGAAGGTGGGAAGCAGCCGTCTGTCCGGCTTCGGAGAGGATTTTGCCACCGTGAACCCCTATCTTGGTTCCGACGGCGTGAAGCCCTTCATCGATGTGTGCAGGGAAGAGAAAAAGGGTATTTTTGTTCTGGTAAAGACCTCTAATCCCAGCAGCGGCGAATTCCAGGACAGGCTCATTGACGGCCGCCCGCTCTATGAGCTGGTGGGTGAGAAGGTTGCCCAGTGGGGGGAGGAAGCCATGGGAGATTCCTACAGCTATGTAGGCGCTGTCGTGGGCGCAACCTATCCTGAAATGGGCGCAGTCCTCCGTAAAATTATGCCCAAGGCATACATCCTGGTTCCCGGCTATGGCGCGCAGGGAGGAAAAGGCGCTGATCTGCTTCCTTTCTTCAATGAAGACGGGCTGGGCGCTATCGTGAATTCCTCCAGAGGAATCATCGCGGCATATCAGCAGGAAAAATATGCGCAGTTTGGCGCCGCCAACTATGCGGACGCATCCAGGCAGGCAGTGCTTGATATGATTGACGATATCTCCACTGCGCTGGGAACAAAATAATCATAATACGTTTGGAAAAAAGAAGCCCAAAAGGCGGAAGGTGAGGCAGAAATGGAACAGTATAAGCAGGAATTTATAGATTTTATGATTGCAAGTGATGTTTTGAAGTTCGGTGATTTTACGCTTAAGAGCGGCAGAAAATCCCCGTTTTTCATGAATGCCGGCGCATATGTGACAGGAACGCAGCTCCGTAAGCTGGGGGAATATTACGCGAAGGCGATTCATGACAACTACGGGCTGGATTTTGACATCCTCTTCGGGCCGGCCTACAAGGGCATCCCGCTGTCCGTTGCCACCACAATGGCGATCAGCGAGCTGTACGGAAAGGATATCAGATACTGCTCCAACCGGAAGGAAGTAAAGGATCACGGCGATACGGGCATTCTTCTGGGAAGCAAAATGAAGGACGGCGACAGAGTGGTTATCATCGAGGATGTAACCACCTCCGGCAAATCCATCGAGGAAACCTTCCCCATCATCAAGGCCCAGGCCGATGTTGAAATCAAGGGACTGATCGTTTCCCTCAACCGCTGCGAGCGTGGAAAGGGAGAAAAGAGTGCGCTCCAGGAAATCCAGGAGCTGTACGGCTTTCCCGCAAATGCGATCGTAAGTATGGAAGAAGTGGTGGAATATCTGTATAATAAACCTCATGACGGCAAGATTATAATTGACGATGCCATGAAAGCGTCAATTGATGCATATTATGCGCAGTATGGAGTGAAATAGGTTACTGAAGGGCTGCAAAACAGGAGGACATCATATGGATGAAAAAATTTACAGAACCATGAAAGGCACCGGGGCCATGAATATCGTCCTGGGAATCATTGCCATGGTAACAGGGATTGTCAGCGGAACTTTGCTGATTATCGGCGGCGCGAAGCTGCTGTCCGGAAAATCGAAGATTATTTTCTGATTTTACAGGGTGTCTTTTGTGCGGCGGCCGGAGAAAGAAGCTTATTTTCCCGGCAGCAGCACGGGGCACCCTTTGACAGCTCCCGGAGTGGGTTTGTAAATTCATTCACAGGGAAAACGGAGGAAGCAGATGGGACGTAAATATATTTTTACGAACAAGAAAGAGTCAAAAAAAGGGATCATGTCCGCAGTGCTGGGGATAATTGCCCTTGTATCCCTGTTTTTGGCCGTGTATGAAACCTTCAGGAATCAGGGGCAGGCGCTGGTAAAATACGGAGTGGCTGCTTTATTCGCGCTGCTTTTTGCGTTGGCCGGAATCGTATTGGGTATCATGTCTAAAATGGAAGAGGACAGATTTTATCTTTTCTCTTATCTGGGGATCATCCTGAACCTGCTGGCAATTGCGGGGATTGGATTTATCATTTATGCAGGAGTGTATGGAATATGAGTGAGAATAAAAAAGAAGCGGTGCAGGATGAAATGCTGGCGGAACGTTTTGCACTGAGCTGTGAACGAATTGCACAGATTTTGCAGGAGGAGGCCGTGGACGCCGCGTTCAGGGATTATTTTGTACGCACGGCGGGCCTGATTGATCTGTTTGTACAGGAATTCCATTATGTTGCGGACGGAAACCTGGAAAAAGCGGGAATGGAGGAGCTCAGGGAGCATAACCGCCGGCTGTATGAGGATATCCTTCCTGAAAATTATGGAAAAAGCTACGCAAATCCGTCTTTTGCCGCCGCCCGCCTGGGAAAGGAATTCGGACAGATGCTCTCCTTCCTGGCTGCGGAGCTGCGCAGCCTGATCGCCTTTGCTTATGAGCAGGATGTGGAATCCATGGTGATCCGGATGGAGCTGTTTTTGGAGGTTTATCACGCTTTTGTTTCAGCGGCGGAGGAGGGCGTCAGCCCCAGGGCAGAGGAAATCAGGGATATGATATACTGGTTTGCCAGCGACTATTCCGAAACCATGCTGGAAAAAAATATGCGCTCCACCTTCGACTGGAAGGAGGATTTCGCACTGCGCATCATTATGGACAGTGACTTGCAGGATCTGCGTTATCTTTACCGTTTCGGGGAATATGTAACGGAAAATGAGCTGCGGATGGCCCGTTATGTGAATAGCCTGCCGGAGGAAAAGATCGCCCTCATGGCGGATACCTGTACGGAGGGCTACCGCATCGGCTTTGAGGTGACCGGCAAGGATATCGGGAAGAAAAAATCGGTGAATATCCGGTACTTCCTCGGCTTTGAACGGGTCGTGCGGAAAGCTGTGGAAAATTTTGCAGGAATTGGGCTGGAATCCGTAATCTACCGGGCGCCCGCCAGCTTCCTGGAGGGCAGAAAGCTGAGCAAGAACGGGTATTACGGCGCCTGCGCCAATAAACAGTTTGAATACGATCATGAATATGATCAGGCGCTGTACTATGACAAAAAATATGTGCATCACCGTCTGGATAATTACCGAAATGCGCTGGAAAGCGTGAAGGAGCTGGCGGCCGTACACGGCGGCCCTGCGGTGATTGAAGAATTCGGCGGCATTCCCTTTGAACCGGAAAGCAAGGAAGAAAATCTGCGCCTGAATGAGGAACAGCAGAAGCTGGCAGTGGAATTCCAGTCCGCGGCGGGCGCGCTGATGAATGAATATGTAAAGGGAGAAGAGCGCAGCTTTACGATTATCGCTTTCCCCGTGCCGGAAATCGGGGACAATTTCGAAGAGATTTTCGACGGCGTGCTGCGCATCAACACGCTGGATTATACCCTGTATCAGGGCATTCAGCAGAAAATCATCGACACGCTGGATAAGGCGGCATATGTCCGCATCAAAGGCTGCGGCGCCAACAGGACGGATCTGAAAGTGGTACTTCACAGGCTGAAAAACCCGGAGCAGGAAACCAACTTTGAGAACTGTGTGGCCGACGTGAATATCCCTGTGGGAGAGGTTTTTACATCCCCGGTGCTGGCGGGTACGCAAGGGAAGCTTCATGTTTCCAAGGTTTATCTGAACGGGCTGAAGTACCTGAACCTGGAGATTGATTTTAAGGATGGCATGATTGCGGATTACAGCTGTACCAATTTTGACACGCCGGAGGAAAACCGGAAGTTTATCCGGGAAAACGTGCTTCACCATCATGATACGCTGCCCATGGGTGAATTTGCCATCGGTACCAACACTACGGCGTATGTATTTGCCGATAAATATGATATCGGGGATAAGCTGCCGATCCTGATTGCGGAGAAGATGGGGCCTCATTTCGCCGTAGGCGATACCTGCTATTCCCATGAGGAGGAGCTTACAACCTTCAATCCGGACGGAAAGCGCCTGATTGCCAAGGAAAATGAAGTATCAGCCCTGCGCAGTGAGGATCTGGGCAAGGCTTATCTGAACTGCCATACGGACATTACGATTCCCTATGATGAGCTGGGTGAGCTTATGGCCGTAGACGGCGGCGGACAGGAATATGTGATTATCCGCGACGGCCGTTTTGTGCTGGAGGGCTGTGAGGAGCTGAACAAGGCGTTTGAGGACGGGCTGTAAAAGAACGTAACGCAACAGCTTCGGATGGTAGAGCCTTTCAGGAAGATGTGTCCTCCTGAACTGTTATAAATGAACTGATAAAAAAGCAGCGCATCGTTTGTGATGAGCTGCTTTTGTCTGTATTACCATTCGAAGCCGCAATGCCCGCAGCGCCATTGTTTCTTCCCTTTCCTTGAAAATAAACCAAGGAAGCCGCCGCCGGAAGATATTTTCTGAATTTGCCCGGAACCACAGTTGGGACAAGACGGCATCTGGCTCTGATTCCCTCTGGCATTCTGATATTGTCCCGGGTGCAGTCTCTGATTGCAGGTTTCTTCACTGAACATTTCATCATTTTCAAGAAAGGTTTTCCGGATAAAATCCGCGACGTTCTGTTCTGTTGACGGCAAGCCGCCGGATTGTTCCAGATATTCATTATACATGTCGGTAAAATCAGGGGTAAGAATATCCGAATACCGGATTTTTGTTCCGCAGAATTCACACCTGTCTATTCCTTTTTTGAGTGCATCGGATTTCGGATAATACTTGGCACATTTGGGGCAGTATCCCTGGACATCTAAATCAGGCCTTAAGTTATTTCCCCAGCGGGAGGCCATTTCCCAGTTAAATTCCGGACCGTTTCTGACTCTTTCCATTTCCTCCCGGACGATGGACTCTTTGTCAGCACTTTCCATTTTCATCCATTTCTCTTTGCGTGCCAGCAGCTTTATCTTTCCGCCGCATTTTCCGCATGTGGGATATCCACTCTGCTTTGTTGTGTTTTCAATCCGGCTTTTGGTAGTAAAAAGGAAACTGCCGCAGCTTTCGCAAACAGAGAAAAATTCCGTTCCCGGTGTCACATCGGGAGCATTTAACTCATCTGCCGGGCTATCACCGCTTTTGTCTGTGTTGATGGGATAACCGCAGTGGATACATGCGGGCGCCTGATCTGAAATCTCTTTGCCGCATTCCGGGCATTTAACAAGTGGCATAAAGTACCCCTCCTTAGTCATAAATGTAGTAATTTCATTATAGCATACAGGTAATACTATGTCATTTATTTTTGGCGGCAGCTGCTGGCTTTGGATGGCTTCATTTAATTTTGGGGATATTTCTCATTCATTTTCTCTGTGACCCTTTGCGTGATTTTATCCTCCAGGGCATTCAGCTCATCCTCACTGAGCATGCCTGCTGATTCAATATCCTTCACATAGTACTGGGCCGCCTCTTTCGACAGGGTGACGATATACTTAATCTGTCCGGAGGAGTCTCTTAAAACCGATAAATCAACAGTACCTTCTTGATCCTGCCATGCTGTATAATAATAATTTTCGCTTTCATTCTTATCGACAAACAGCCTTACTCTTTGTCCGTTAAAGTACATGATATTTTTATCCGCATTCAGGGTAATCCCAAAAGGTGCATAGCTGTCAAATTTATTTTCCTTAGGGGCGGATTCGCTGTTTACATCGTCATCGCTGTTATCTGAATTTATTTCACTTTTAATATCGTCTTGAAAAAATGCGGCCCGGATTTTTTGGGCTTCTTCCTCGGCCAGGGTGCTCAGGCCGGTAATTTTCCCGGAGGAATTGTACGCAGCGCGCAGGTTAACCGTACCCTCCTCATCATAGTAAAAAGCCTGGCCGTCAGCGTATTCATCCACAAAAAGCTTTACCTTCTGCCCGTTATAGAGAAGCTTTTTTCCATCCTCTGAGATGGAAAGGCCCATGGAGAAATACTTTCCATAAATTTCGGGAGTGGGCTGGAACCTGTAGCCATAAGAAAAGCTTTCCTGGGTATAGATAGCTTTGGGAGCGTTATCCGTATCCTCATTTGCGGCAGAGGCAAACCCGGTTCCAAAGGTGAGCAGCAGTACGCCGCAGAGGACGGCAATGCCTGTTTTTTTGCTTCGTGTGTCCATGATGGAAAATATTCTTTTTTTCATGCCTTTTTTACCTCCGTAAAAATTAGTTGCCAGTGCGGTTTTCAGATTCGACTGGTATCTGACCACGCCTATGATTGTTTCGCTGTAATGGAGCCGCGTATCGGCATCCGTCCTGTCCACCACTTCGGAATCGCAGGATATTTCACACTGTATGTTAATGGCTTTTGCAATCAGATACACAAGCGGATTGAACCAGTGAACGGCGGTTGCGAGCAGTATGAGGCTCTTGTACCACAGATCCTTACGCTTATAGTGGACAAGCTCATGATAAAGGATAAAGCGAAGCTCATCTGCGGCAAAATCTATGTGGGGGAGAAGTATCCTGGGGTGGATAAAGCCTGTCAGCATCGGCGTGCCGGCACATTCACATTGGTAGAGGTCGATTTTACCGGAAATGCCGGCTTCTTTTCTGATATCCTGAAACAGCTTCAGGACTTCGGCATCCGTAATGGGATCGCTCCAGCGCTTTGTCATTTTGAGGAAGCGGCAGTGCTTTACCATATGGTAAATAAGGTATATAACCATTCCCGTTACCCATATAGCGGCGGCGGCCTGCCACCAGGTCAACGGCATGGCAGGAGAGGCCGGGGCAGGCAGAGAAGCTGCAGTGGGGGCAATGGGGGAGATAAGCTGGGTACCGCTGCCTAACTGAATGGCAGGCATTGTTGTATCCGTGGATATTATTTTAACAAAAGGGTTCTTAAAACGGGGCCGGAAGGGGATGATGAGTCCGATTATGATAATCAGCCACGCATAGTACTGGCCCTTCGGGGAATAGCGCTCTGTCAGCAACGGAGTAACCGCCATATAGAATATGCCCAGCACCGACATGGTAACAGAACATATCAGCAGCGTTATTATAAAATTCTGCATTTCATCCCCTCCGTTCTTTTGCCCACCGGAGCAATTCATCAACATCCGCGTCACTGAGAGCCTTATCGTTATAAAGCGTATTGACAAGGCCCAGGACAGAATTGTCATGGTATTGTTTTACAAAATTGCTTGTCTCAAACTTCAGGTATTCCTCTTTGCTCACCAGGGGGTAGTAGGTGCGCTCCTTTCCCTGCTTCTCCGTGCTCAGAAAGCCCCTGTCCACAAGCCGGAGCATAAGCGAGATAACGGTCTGGGCTTTCCAGGCCCGCCCGTTGCCAAGCTGCTCCATGATGATATTTGTTGTAATCGGGGGTTCGTTTGCCCAGACTACTTTCATGATATCAAACTCCGCATCGGGCAGTTTTTTCATAGTATCCATAAATATCAGCTCCTTTTCTACATTTGTCTATATTTGTATTCTACACATGTCTAATATGATTGTCAACACATTTTTCGGCAAATGTAGAAAATAAATTTTATTCCCGCGAGCAACGAGCCAAGTAGCCATGCTTGCATGGATATTTGGCGACTGCCGCGAGGGTCAAATACCCCGCTGCAAGCAGCGGGGTATTTGATTTATGCATCCATACGCAATTTCATTTTATAAATACATAAATAATTTCCTTTTATACGTCCATACGGAAAAAGGTGGGAGCAAACATGGTAAACAAGCTTCCAAAGTCAGCCCTCACCTTTTTTCAACAGGGCGCAAAACCAACGCCGCCCTTTGTTTTATTCAGGCGGCGTTGGTTATTGACAGGTTATTGGGCAGTAAGCTGTTAGAAAATAAGAAAAAGAAGTTACTTTTTGTTCAGTGTAATCGATCCGGTCTGTGTGCTTGCGGTAATCTGAAAGTAGGGCGCGTTTCCGTATTGGACCGGAGATTGTGCGGAGGCGGATTTTTTATCCGGTATCGGGAAAAAGGCATTGATGCTGCCTGGGCCGATGTGGGCAGCGTAAAATTCCAGCCCGGTATTTTCCGGGATAGAGGCCCGGATGCTGCCGCTGCCGTTGTCCATGGAAACCGGTCCGGTGGGGATCAGTGTTCCTGCCTTGATACTTCCGCTTGCGCAGGAGAGGCTGCCGTTTCCGTTCAGGCCCGTCAGCTTCAGGCTGCCGCTTGCGGTGGAGACGGTGTAGGCGGCTGCGGATACCTGGCCCAGAGCTGCGGGTCCGGAGGCAGTGGACAGATTCAAACTGCCGGAGACCGTTACATCGCCCGTTTCCATATGGCCGCTGGCATTGCTGATGATACACTGGTAATCCGAGGCCGCCGCCGCAGTTGTGCCAACGGTGATATTGCCCGCTGTGAGGGAGCCGGAGCCGTTGGAAATAATACCGTTCATGGAGGCGTTTACGGCATTCATGCGAAGGCTGCCGCTGGAATTGTCCAGCTCCGCCTTCGTGCAGGTAAGAGAGCCTGTTTTTGTGGAACCGGAGCCGTTGGAAACAACAAGTCCGCTGCGGCTGTTTACATCGGAAAAGGTCATGCTTCCGGAAGCGGTATCCAGGGCTACGGTATCAGCCGTTACCGCCATCGTGCTTTTCATGCTGCCGCTTCCGATGGAGGCGGACAGGTCTGCGCTGAGGTCGGCGGGCAGATAAAGGAAGATCTTCGGTTGCCATTTCCGGTAAGACAGGCGGGACCATGCCTTATTCCACACACCGGATTCCAGGACCAGCGTGCCGTCTTTTAGGCTGAGCGCTGCAATTTCATTTTCTGCATAATTCCAGGAATTGTTTCCGCAGAATATGTAGGTCAGCGTATTGTCGGCGGAAGGGTAAATTGTTACATCCTCATAGGAAAGTGACAGCTGCAGCTCCTTTACGGCCTCCAGGGAGACCGATTCGGTCCGAAGGGCCGTATAGCCTGCCGGAATCTGAGCCTGTTGTGTTGCTGTTGGAGCCTGTGAGGAAACGGGCATCAGGGAGGAAGCGGCGGTGAGTGATACCGGTGAAACCGCATTTTTCCCGGATAGGAAGCTTTCTTCCTGCAGAGGATCGGCGGGAGCGGCCCATGCGCCCAGATAGAAAGCGCCGAAACACAGGCCGGCAGTCAGGGCAGGGGTAAGTACCTTGATCAGGGTTGTTTTTTTCTTTGACATTTTAATGGTATCCAGCCTTTCTTTGATGAATTTTGCGTTGCCGCACAGCGATGCGGAAACAGGATTGATGTGTGCCGGTCCCCTGGCTTCCAGGGCGTTCAGAAGCGTTGAGCCATAGGCTTTCCGTTCCCCGGGGGTCATATTTTTTACCACGGTTTCATCACAGGCAAGTTCGCAGCAGCGGCTGACTTCACGGCAGACCGCATGGGAAACCGGATTGAAAAAGTGGATGCAGGCTGTCAGCTGGAAAATCCATTTAAACCAGACATCCTTTCTTTTGTAATGGATCAGCTCGTGGCGGAGTATGCAGGCCAGGGAGCGCATATCCGGTTCTTTTGCGGCAGGCAGAATAACAGCGGGGCGAAGCATACCTGCCAGCATGGCGGTATCCGTTTCGGGACTGGCCAGCAGCCGGGGAGGTCTGCGCACGGACAGTTCCCTGCAGACCGAAGCATAACAGGCGGTGATTTCCTGTGCGGTGACGGCATGGGAAGCTGCATACAGCTTTCTGAGAAAAGCGCGGGAGGCAGCAGCTTTATGCAGAAACAGGAAAACTGCCGTGGCAAGCCAAAGGGTGAAAAGAACAGCGGATACAGGTTCCGCCGCCAGGGCGGGCGGAGCGGAATCCAATGCGGCAGGAACGGCGGCGGACAGTGTGTCCGGCTTTTGAGCCGCATCCTTTACGGATCCGGAAGCTTTCTCAGGGAAGGCTTTGGAAACCGCATTGTTAAGCACCTGGTCTGAGGGCAGAGCGGCAGGGGCTGTATCCTCCGTAAATGCGGATAGTGCGGATAACTGCCGCATGGCGGCTGACGGATCCGCAAGCAGACTGCCCACCAGGTTCTGCCGTGGGGCAAAGGGCAGCAGCATCCGGAGGGCTACGATGCACCAGATGTAGTACATCCAGGCCCGGCTCAGGTTCCTTTTCAACAGAGGGCGCAGAAGGAATAAAAGCAGCGCCAGCAGAGTACCTGACAGGGACATGGAAAGCAGGAGGAGAAGGAATTCATTCATCATCCGCCTCCCAGAGCTGCCGCAGTTCCCTGATATCCTCCCGGCTGATTTTCCTGTTTTCCACAAGCATGGAAACAAGCTGTCTGGAATCGCCTGCAAACAGGCGGTCTACCAGGGATTCCGTCTGTTCCAGCATGTAATCCTGTTCCGTGAGAGAGGCCGAGTAGTAGGAAACCACCTTTTTATCCCGTATGAGGACGCCCTTTTTCACGAGCTTGCTCAGCATGGTATAAATGGTGGTGTCTTCCCAGCCGCATTTGTCCTTAAGCCGGCGGACAATATCCGTGCTGGGCACCGGTTCCCCGGCTTCCCAGATCACCTTCATGATTTCCAGTTCGGCTTCACTTATTTTATTGTTTTTTTTCATTGTATATCACCTTTTTCTTATTTAACTCTATTGTTATAGAGTATGTGTTCACTCTATCATGATAGAGCACGTATGTCAAGGACAAAAAGACACGGAATTGGGAATGTTTATTTGGTGTAAATCATGATAGAATAAATAAACAGCTGAGAAAAAAAGCAGGTTTCCAAGGCTGCCGGAGGTCGCATTTGCCGGGGATATAGGGGATATAAAGAACAGTTTGAATGGAAAAGGCATTGGTTCAGCCTGATCTGAACTGTGATTGGAAAAGAGGCAGAGGGGATGAAAACAACACTGAAGGGCTGCGTGGTGGAAAAATGTATCCGCATTTCCGCCCTGTTCAGCGCTTTTGAGCGTATTTTTGATAAAGATTATTATTTTGGCGGGGAGACCCATGATTTCTGGGAGCTGGTCTGCGTGGTGGAAGGAGCTATCCGGGTGACGGCGGGCGAAGATATTTTTATGCTGGAGGAAGGACAGGCGGTTCTCCACAGTCCTATGGAATTTCACAGCTTCTGGTCGGAAAAGGGGACTATGCCGCACATCATTGTGGTGACCTTTGCCGCGGATGTCATGCCTGCGCTGAAGGAGCGGAGATTCCGGCTGCTGGAGGGGGAGATAGAAATGCTTTGCGGACTTCTTTCAAAGTCGGAGCGGATTTTCCGGTTTGAACAGGAGATACTTGTGCATCAGATCAATGCCGGCAGGGAAGCGGATGCCCATCTGTTCGTCAGCGGGATTGAAAATATTATCCTGTCAGCCTGTTCCAGGCGGGGAGAGGGCTTTACGGTGATTGAATCCGCCGGCGCCGGAAATTACCGCGCCATTGTCCGGGTACTGGAGGAGCATATGACGGAGCGGCTGTCTCTTCAGGAGGTGTCCCAACTGTGCAGTATGAGTGAATCCACCATTAAGAAAACCTTTTCACGCTATGCGGGAATTGGGATGGTGGAGTATTTTAACCAGATGAAGATGCGGCAGGCGGCAAGGCTTTTAGAGGAGGGGAAAAGTGTGGGCCAGGCTGCGGAAGCGGTGGGATTCCATGATCAGAATTATTTCAGCACCGTTTTCAAACGAATCGTGGGGATGTCTCCCAGAGCCTACCTGGCGCTGCGGAGGTAGGAAAGGATGGCTTTGGCCTGTTCCGTCTGTTGTGTGAGGATAAGCCGGGAGGCTTGGGCAACAGAAAAAATATATGTCTGAATTCAAAGATTTTATCCCCCAATTCCTATAGAAATATAATTTTGGATATGGTAAAAGTAGAATAAAAGGAAATAAAATAGTGACTGTGAGGGGTACTGAACAGTTACATAAAATAATAAATGGGGGATAAACCAAATGGAAAAATTAAGGGTAGGAGTTATTGGACTGGGAAGCAGAGGACATGGGCTGATGAAGGAGGTTATTCTTCAGATGCCGATGGTGGAGGTAACGGCAGTATGCGATGCTTACGCAGACCGTGCGGAGGAAGGGGGGAGGCTGACGCGGGAAATGTGCGGAAGGCTGCCGGCGGTAACGACGGATTACCGTGAGGTCCTGCGCAGGGAGGATGTGGATGCTGTTGTCATTTCCTGTGCATGGGAAAGCCATATCCCGGTGGCGGTGGAAGCCCTGAGGGCCGGAAAAGCAGTGGGAATGGAGGTTGGCGGCGCTTATAGCGTGAAGCAGTGCTGGGATCTGGTGGATGCTTACGAACAGACAGGGACGCCGTTTATGTTCCTGGAAAACTGCTGCTACGGAAGGCGGGAGCTGATGGCGTTAAATATGGTGAAGCAGGGGCTGTTCGGGGAAGTGGTGCACTGCCGGGGCGGTTATATGCATGATCTGCGCACGGAGGTGGGGACAGGCTGTGAGATGCGTCATTACCGTCTGCGTAATTACATACACCGCAATGCGGAGAATTATCCTACGCATGAGCTGGGGCCGATTGCAAAAATTCTTGGCATCAACAGCGGAAACCGTATGCTGACATTGACCTCCATGGCTTCCAAGGCGGTGGGGATGCATGCTTATGCCGCGGAGAGGAATCCGGAAAACAAGTCGTTGGTGAATACGCGTTTTGCCCAGGGAGATGTGGTGAATACTATTATCAAATGTGCGGGAGGGGAAACCATTCTGCTGACGCTGAATACAACATTGCCCCGGTTTTACAGCAGGGATTTTACGGTATGCGGTACGAAGGGGATGTATGAAGAGGAAAATGACACCGTATTTCTGGATCAGAAGTATTCCGAGGAAGATGAATTTGCCTTTAGTAAATACTGGGGGAATGCGAAGGAATATGAAAAGGAGTATGATCATCCGATTTGGAAGAGCTTCCTTAATGACGGCGTGACCGGAGGGCACGGCGGTATGGACTGGCTGGTATTCAAAGCTTTCTTTGAAAGTGTTCTGGAAAAAAGGCCCTGTCCGATAGATGTTTATGATGCGGCGGCCTGGATGAGTATTTCCGCATTAACTGAGGAATCTATTGCCCTCGGCGGGCAGCCGGTGGCAATTCCCGACTTTACAAACGGCATGTGGATGAGCCGGGAGGAAACAGCGCTGTAAAAAACAGATTCACTGAAAACACCGTCCGATTTCGGAGAGCTCCGGAATCGGACGGTGTTTTTTTCAATGGGCAAAGGTGCTGCGGACGAGTGTTCGTGTCCGCCTTAACCGATGGTTTTCCAATGCTTATCGACTTTGTTCAGGACTTCACAGCCTTCTGCGGTAACAAGAACCAGATCTTCAACCCTGACGCCGAATTTGCCGGGAAGATAGACGCCCGGTTCGATGGAGAAGGTCATTCCTTCCTGCACAACTGCGGTATTGGAAAGGCTTACATCGCCTGGCTCATGATCCTGCAGGCCGATGGAGTGTCCCAGACGGTGGTTAAAATATTCGCCGTAGCCCGCCTGTGTAATGTAATCCCTTGCAGCTTTATCCAGGTCGCAGAAACGGACGCCGGGACGGATAAGGCTTTCGGCTTTTTCATTGGCCTTTCTGACAAGGTCGTGGATTTTCGCATAATCGGGATCTGCTTCCTGACAGAAAAAGGTCCGTGTCATATCGGAACAGTAGCTGTCCTTGCGGCAGCCCATATCGATTACGATGCAATCACCCGGTTTTAAAACAGTATCATCAGGCTCATGGTGGGGATCCGCGGCGTTGGCCCCGAAAGAAAGAATGGTATTGAAGCCTTCTTCGACGCCTTCCGCCTGATAAAGAGAACGGACGTAATCAGCGCATTCTTTTTCCGTCATGCCCGCTTTTACGAAAGCGGCGGCTTTTTCCATACAGGCGTCATTGAGCCGGGAGGATTCCCGCATTTTTTCTTTTTCATATTCATCCTTGATGGAACGGACGTTGTCCACACAGGAGGAGGCATTGACATAACGTACTCCGGGATTGCGTTCCATCAGATCAAGAAGGAAGCGTGCAGGCCAGCTTTTGTCTATGCCCATATCAGCTTTTGCGTCCACTGCAGCCGCTACGGTTCCGATACAGTCGTCCGTATCTGTCATCCATATTTTCTCCACATCAATTTCAGGGATGACGAAAAGCTTGTTCAGGAAGAATTTATGCTTCCCATCTGTTCTGAGATACAGCGCATAGAGTCTTTCGTAAGGTTCAATCCAGACACCGGTAAGATACCAGATACTTAAAGGATCACTTACGATCATCTGTGCCAGCCCTTTCTTTTCAATTTCGGCGCATACCCGGCCAAGGCGATCCAAATAAAGTTGATTCATTTTTGCTCCTGTCTGCGCGTTTCGGCGCTTATGTTTTGTAATTTTATTCATGCTGAAAAAACGTCCGGGAGAGCTTTTCCCGGCCTTCCCGATAGCCCGGGGAGACGGCATGCGGCTTAACCGCATAAGACTTTGAGGATAGGGAGTGTTAAGCTTCATATACCTGTAAGGATGTGAAAAGCTTCTGATCCCTATTTATTATAGATAGATTACGGAAAAAAGAAAATAGGCGGGGCCGCTTTTTTTAGAAAGATTGCCGCTTTTCGGTAACGGTTCAGCGCCATCTGTAATGTTACGCTTTTTGAAACAACTGTTTTATAAAAGGTTTGCATGCAAAAGAGAAGGCTGTATAATGAAGGTAGCATGGAAGACCTGAAGGACCTGAGCCGTTTTGCGGCATAGCACCAAACGGCAGTGGGAGGCAGTGCGGCATATGGAAATGGGATATGCCGGAAGGGGAAAAGCATAAAAGACGGGAACAGGGAAAGGGGAGCTGTTATGTTTCAGTTACCGGAAATGATATTGTTCGACTACGGTCAGACACTTATCGATGAGACAGATTATGATACCATCAGGGGGAATCATGCTGTGCTGCAAAGGGCGGTAAGCAATCCGCGGCAGATTAACGCTTTACAGCTCCAGAAGCTGGCAGATGAGCTGTCAGAGGATATGACAGAGCTTTTCGGGCCGGAAAAAAGAGCCTTCCCCGGAGGGGAGTTTTCCTGTGCTTCCTTTAACAGGTATCTGTATGAGTATCTGGATATCAAGCTGGACATTCCCTGGAATGAAGTGGAGCGTATTTTCTGGGATCATGCAGCGCCGGGATATCCGACAGCCGGTATGAAGCAGCTTCTCGGTTTTCTTCATGAAAAGGGAATCCGGACCGCGGTGGTCAGCAATATGATGAAGAATTCGGAAACGTTGACACTTCGGATTAACAGATTCTTTCCGGAGAACCATTTCGAGTTTATTATGACTTCCTGCGATTATCTGTTTAAAAAGCCCCATCCCAGGATTTTTAAGATGGCCTGTGCGAAAGCAAAGCTTTCTGCAGAAAAAATCTGGTACTGCGGAGATAATCTGATTTGTGATGTGAAGGGCTCTTACCAGGCCGGCATGAGTCCTGTGTGGTATGGCGCCTGCGCAAAGGCAAACCAGACGCTTGCTGAAGATATTCCTTATTTGACGGTTATGGACTGGAAGGAACTGATTCAGAAAATAGACCGGCTCATTGCAAAAGAGGAAAGGTAACTTAATAACAGGAATAAGCAGAAGGCAGAGAGGATGAACATATGGATAAAAAGAAAATAACAGCGATAGTGATCGCAGGCGCCGTCCTGCTTTTCATCATCGCTGTGGATCTTTTTCTGATAATGTCCAAAAAACAGGATCCGGTAGAGAGCCTGCAAAAAAGCATTGGATATGCGGATGGAAAATTACAGTTTACCATACCTGAAACGTATAATGATTCCTGGTACATCCAAATCAGCGGCCGTACGCAGATGGAAGAGGGCGGCGTGAGCGTGCATTATCTGGAAGAAAACAGCACAGGGAAGAGCTGGGAGAAAAACAGGACCTATTCCTTTGAGGTACAGGACGGATACAGCGAGCTGACCATGTTTCTTTCCATTGACGGACAGGATACGGAGATAGACCTGCTGCGTTACTTGCCTTCTTCGAAGTAGGAAGCACAACAGATTGGGTATAAGTTACAGCAAAAATTTCAGGGAGGGAATCCACATGGCAAGACAGCCTAAGCAGGTTCATATCTATTTATATCGTAAAAAAGAGAATCATTATGAATATGCAATACTTCAAAGAGAAGATATGCCCTTTTGCTGGCAGGGAATATGCGGCGGACTGGAGGATAATGAAACAGAAGCTGAAGGCGCCCGGCGAGAGATTATGGAAGAGGCTGGCGTTATGGAGAATCTGCCTCTTTATCCTCTGGAAAGCGCAAGCAGCCTTCCGGCTAATATTTTTGATAAAGAAACACAGGAACTGTGGGGAAAGAATGTTGTGGTAGTTCCAATGATTTTTTTCGCCATGCCATTTGACGGGACAGTAAAGCTGTCGGAAGAACATACGGATATAAAATGGCTTCCTTATGAAGAAGCTTATGAACTGGTCTATTTTATGGACCAGAAGATAGCCTTATATGAGCTGAATGAAAAATTATTGCGGGGCATTTTGCTACATTAAACAACTAAGACAAACGAAAACAGCTTGGACAAACGAAAGCAACATAAAAGAAACGGCCTGACCAAAAGTAAAGGGGACTTTTGGCCAGGCCGTTTTCATGACCGAAAGCGAAGCGATCCGCCCTCAGGTAATGAACTTTGATGGTAACTGTTCCGCAGGCCGGTGCATTTACTGCGCCGTCCATAAGAAAGTGCTTCAAGAGCGCTCTGATTTTACTGCACGGCCTTATCCTTCATAAAGCTGTACTGGGACATAAACAGGTTATAGTAAGGTCCTTTGTTCAGCAGCAATTCTTCATGGCTTCCGCTTTCCTGAATCTTGCCTTTATCCACATACAGGATGCGCGTACAGTTCTGGATGGTGGAAAGACGGTGGGCGATGATGAAGGAGGTACGTCCTTTCAGCAGCTCGTTCAGGCCTTTCTGCAGGATGATTTCCGTTTCGGTATCGATGCTGGAGGTCGCCTCATCCAGAATCAGTATTTTCGGGTCGGCCAGCAGTGCGCGGGCAAAGGAAATCAGCTGGCGCTGTCCTGCGGAAAGCCGGCTTCCGCGTTCATTTACCTGGGTATAATAGCCGTCCTCCATCTGCATGATGAAGTCATGGGCGCATACGGTTTTCGCAGCCAGGATTACTTCATCGTCCGTAGCCGTCCGGTTGCCGTAGCGGATGTTATCCATAATCGTTCCGGAGAAAATGAAGCTGTCCTGCATCATGACGCCCATCTGCGTGCGCAGGGAATGCAGCGTCACCTTGGAGATATCCGTATCATCAATATAAACCGTTCCGCTGCCGATATTGTAGAAGCGGCTCAGCAGGTTGACAATGGTGGTTTTTCCCGCGCCCGTAGGCCCTACGATAGCGAAGGATTCGCCGGGCATGGCCGTGAAGCTCACATCATCCAGTGTTTTTATGCCCTCCTCGTAGGAGAAGGATACATGGTCAAAGGTAACTTTGCCAATGATAGGCGGCATTTCCACTGCGCCGGGGGCGTCCTTGACAGCGACAGGCTCGTCGATGGTTTCAAAAATACGTTCCAAATAGGAAATGGCCGTTAACAGGGAGTTATAAAAGTTTGCCAGTGTGGTGATGGGAGACCAGAAACGGCTGATATAACCGGTAAAGGCAACCAGTACACCTACGGAAGCCGTTCCGCCGCTCATGGCCATATCCACGATTGCCACATACAGAAACGCCGTGGTCACTGCGGAAATAACGTCAACGGTGGGCCCCATCATAAAGTTAAAGCGGACAGCGCGCATCCAGGACTGGCGGTAGCCGTCGCTGAGGCGGTTGAAAATTCCGCTGTTTTCTTTTTCGCGGACAAAGGACTGGGTCACCCGGATGCCGTTGATGCTTTCCGCAATATAAGCATTCAGGTTGGACTGCTTGTTGCTCTGTATCTGCCATGCGCGGTGCTGCTTTTTCTTAATGAGGCTGGCAAACAGCGCCAGTACGGGAAGGCCGCACATACACATCAGTGTCAGCTTCACGTTGATGGAGAGCATGAAAAAGATGATGAAAATCAGGCTGCACAGGTCCGTTATTGTATTCAGCAGACCGTTGGAAAGAAGGTCACTTAAATTATTTACATAGTTTACGACCCGGACCTGGATTTTCCCGTGGGGCCTGTCGTCATAGTAGGAGAAGGGAAGCTCCTGCAGGTGGCAGAAGATATCGGTTCTCAGCTGATGGATGACAGACTGGCCCACCCGGTTGGTAATTTTTATTTTGGCCTTCAGGGAGAACACGGAATACAGGATGATCAGCAGCGTGTAAAAACTGATTCGCAGCAGTCCCTTAACATCCCCCTGGGGGATAATGTCATTCATCACCGTCATGAAAAAACGGGGAATGAGCATGGTAAGCGCACTTGCGGAGAGCATGAGGAAGGCCGCCAGGGCCATATCCTTTTTAAAGGGAAGGACATAATGGCCGAGCCTTTTGAGCTGCCCTAAGTCAAAATGGTCTTCCATGACTTCGTCGATATCGTATCTGTTGCGTGCCATTTTAACGTCCCTCCTTTGCCGGTGTGTGATACTGGTGCTCGAAAACCCGGGCATAATAGCCGTTGTTTGCAAGTAGTTCATCGTGTGTTCCCCGTTCCGCGATACGGCCGTGATCCAGAACCAGAATCTGATCCGCATCCTTCAGGGAAGAAATACGATAGGCAATAATGAAAATTGTATGGTTGCCCTCCAGGTTTTTCAGCTGCTTCTGTATGTAGGATTCTGTTTCCATATCCACCGCGGAGGTGGTGTCGTCCAGAATCAGTATGGCAGGGTCCTTAAGCAGGGCGCGGGCCAGGGAAATACGCTGCTTCTGGCCGCCGGAAAGACCGACGCCGCGTTCCCCCACAATGGTGTCGTAGCCGTCCGGCATAGCCTGGATAAAATGGTTGGCATCCGCGGCAATGGCCGCTTTTTTTACCTTCTCAAAAGGACAGTCGGGCCGGCCGTAGGCGATGTTTCCCTCAATGGTATCGGAAAAGAGGAATACATCCTGCATGGCCATACCGATATTGTCCCGCAGCTCGTATAAATCCATGTCCTTTACGTTGACGCCGTCCACCAGCACCTCGCCCTCCGTTGCGTCATAGAAACGGCAGAGCAGGTTCATGATGGTGGATTTCCCCGCGCCGGTAGGACCAAGGATACCGATGGTCTGGTTGGGCTTCACAGAAAAGCTTACATTCTGGATAATATCCTCGCCCTCGGCCTGATAGGATACATTGCGGAATTCAATGCTTCCCTTCAGATGCTTTTTGGTAATGGCATTTTCCGGCTTGCAGATATGAGGATCCTCGGAAAATGTGGTATGTATTTTTTCCACGGAGGTGACGAAGCGCTGTACGTCGTTGACGAACCAGCCCGCCATACGCATGGGCATATTGAGCATCCACAGGTAGCCGTTTACGGTTACCAGGCTGCCCAGGGTTACCTCGCCCCGGATGGCCATGATGCCGCCGTAAAGCATGAGCACAACGGTAAGTATGTTGGAAAAGAATTCAAAAACAGGCACATATTTGGACCAGATTGCCGCACAGTCCAGCTCCGCTTTTTTGTAGCCGTCATTTTCGACTTCGAATTTTTCGGTTTCGTAATCTTCCTTGGCAAAAGCCTTTACCACCCGGTTGCCGCTGATATTTTCCTGGACGAAGGCGTTCAGGCTGGAAAAATGGGTACGGATGTTATGGAAGGCCGGTTTTACCTGCTTGAACTGGCAGAGCGTGAGTACCAGCGTAAAGGGCAGGATGCAGAGCATGCACAGCGCCAGCTTCGTATTGATGGTAAAGATCATGACCAGCGCGAAGCAGAAATACAGGATATTTTCATAAATGGATGAGATGACGTTTGCCACGAAATGGCGGATGGCATCCATATCACCTGTCTGTCTGCTCATCAGGTCGCCGGTGCGGTTGCGGTTATAGAAGTCAAAGTCTTCCATCAGGAGCTTTCTGTAAACCGCATCCCTCATTTTGTACAGCACACCCTGGGAACAGATTTCGAAGTTATAGGGAACCAGGAAGCGGAGAACGCTTCGCACGGCCGTCACCAGCAGAAGTATGGCCACAAGCACAGGCAGCTTGTGATACTGTCCGCCGCTGATAACGTCGTCCACGACCTTACCGCTGACGATAGGATTAATGATGGCGAGTCCTGCCAGAAATGTTACGAGAAACAATCCCAGAAAGAGCCGCTTTCGATAGGGCTTGATAAAGGAATAGAACCATTTCATTGGTGTCATAGGATAATCCCCTCCCGGATGATTAAAAAAATTACAGTTGCCGCATTCCCTTTTTTGTGGAATGAAGTACCTTTTTATATTAGGTGATCGGGAGAAAAATAAAATGTATTTTCTTGTTTTGTTTTTGTATTATTTTGTTCCGGCACAGATAATGCTATACTTGTATTATCCCTGCATAAATATAGAAAAAGCTGCCGGACAAAAAAGACGGCCTGCAGCTTGGGGCAGGGAAGCGGCGGCAGGCCAGGTATGGTAATAATGCTCTGATTTGCCGTCAGGAAGGGCAGAGGAGGAACAGGGCCGGATGGATAAAATATTGATTATAGAGGATGAAGAGCTGATAAGGGAGGAATTGAAAACACTCCTGTCCAATGCGGGTTATCTGGTGGAGGCCGCAGAGGAATTCGGTAACGTAGCAGAGCTGGTAGGGGCGTTGGCTCCGGATCTGATACTGCTGGATGTCAATCTGCCGGGCAGGGACGGATATCATCTGTGCGCCGATATCAGAAGCTTTTCAGATACGCCCATCCTGTTTCTGACAGGACGGGATACGTCCATGGATGAGCTGTATGCGCTGACGATTGGCGGAGATGATTATATCACAAAACCATACAATGTGCCGATTCTGCTTGCCCGGATAAAGCTGCTGCTGAAAAGAGGCAAAAGAGGAGAACAGGCGGAATTGCCGGAATATAAGGGAATGCGCCTCAGCCTGGCCGCGGGTACGCTGTCCTTTGGCGGCCGGGAGGCGGAGCTGACAAAAACAGAGCTGAAGCTGATGTATTATCTGTTCACGCACGCGGGAGAAATAGTCCCAAGGCTTGATCTGGTGGAATTTTTATGGGACAGCCAGATCCATATTGATGACAATACGCTGAGCGTGAATATGATGCGGATACGGGAAAAACTCTGCGCGCTGGGAGCCGGAAACCTGATACAGACAAAAAGAGGGATGGGATATAAAATATGACAATTTCCGATTATCTTAAAAGTACAAGGGCTGTGATTCTCACCTGTCTTGCAGGCGGTTTTTTCTTTTCTATGCTGTTGCTTCTTTATGGAATTACGCCCCAGGAAATGCTCCTGCTGTGGATATGCTTTTTACTCATCGTTGCTGCCAGTCTGTGCTGCGGATATGTGCGCCTTTACAAAAGGCTGCGGTATCTGCTGTCAGTGACGGATTCTCTGGAGAAAAAGTATCTGACAGCGGAGATTGCGGATAAGCCTGTGTCCGCCGCGGAAAAGGTATATTTTCAGATAATGAAGGAAGCGCTGAAGTCCATGACGGACGAGGTGGCGCAGAACAGAAGGGCAAACACGGAATACCGGGATTTTATAGAACAGTGGGTGCATGAAATCAAGGTCCCCATGACTGGGATACAGTTATTGTGTGAAAATAACAGGTCGGATGTGATCCGGAAAATTATGTCGCAGACGGAGCAGATTGAGCGCGAGGTGGAGCGGGTGCTTTTTTTTGCAAGGCTGGGGAGTGTGGAAAAGGATTATTTTATCCGGGAAATCTCTCTTAAGGATTGTGTCTTTGAGGCGCTTGCCGCAAACAGGCAGTTCCTGATACAGAGCGGGGCCTGCGTTCATACGGACGGAATTGGGGATACCGTATATTCGGATAGCAAATGGATAGTCTTTATTATCAGCCAGGTCATAATCAACAGTGTGAAATACCGGAGTGAGGCTTCTCCCGTAATCACGGTGGAATCCGGGAAGAGGGGGGACAGTGTGGTCTTGTCCGTGACGGATAACGGCGTCGGTATTCTGCCCAGTGAAATCGGAAGGATTTTTGACAAGGGCTTCGTAGGGAGCAACGGAAGGGCGGGAAAGGGGGCCACGGGCATCGGACTTTATCTGTGCAGGCAGCTTTGCCTCAGGCTGGGGATTGCCATGGATGCGCTGTCTGAGCCGGGGGAATTTACAACGATCCGCCTGACCTTTCCTAAAAGCGGGCATCTCACGGTGTAGGATGGTGCTGTTTTAATCCCCGCTGCCTGTAAATTTTCAGTCAGCATATGTTGGATATGAGCGGCTGACGGTATCCTGTAACTGTTCAGATGACCGGCTGTTACGGTATCTTACAGATTTGTCACATAAGATCAGGAAACATGTATACAAGAAAGAGGCGCCTCCCGGTACAATGGGGTTGGATTCAGGCAGCAGGAGCTTTTGCAGGACTGCCGGTCCAAAATATTAAGGAGGTGTCCATTATGGAGCGTGTATACAGACAGGGAAGGAAAAGGGGCGGACGGAAGGCTGCCTGGATATTGGCTGTTGTTTTTATTTCTCTGGCTGCAGTCCTGTTTTTCCTGGGCGGATCCAGGCAGATCCGATCGGATTCACCGGGAGTGGAATGGATTCAGGAAGAGGGGAGGATTACCCAGGTGGTTATTGACGGGCAGTTCCCTTACTGCAACATCATACCGGCTGTTACAGAGGAGAGTATCAGGGATTCCGGAGGAAATGTGACGGCGATCACCCGGACATATGCCTTTGAGACCGGATTTTCACTGCGTATGCGGGGAACTTATAAAATTGACATGGAATCTGCCTCAGACATCGCATATACGTATATATTAAAATTTGCAGACAGGGATGTTGTCATTGAAAATGGAAGGGAGGCCGGGTAATTGGGCTGTGCACAAGAAATTCTTCTACGGGTGGAGAATATTGAAAAATACTATGGCGGCCTGGGTACCGTAACCCGGGCGCTGGATCAGCTCAGCTTCCATGTCCGTAAGGGAGAGTATATCAGTATTATGGGCGCTTCCGGTTCCGGGAAGACCACGCTGCTCAACTGTCTCTCCACCATTGATTCTGTGAGCGCCGGGCATATTGTGCTGGATGGAAAGGATATTACAAAGCTGCGGGAGGAGGAGCTTGCCGCGTTCCGGCGGGATAACCTGGGCTTTGTATTTCAGGAGTATAACCTGCTGGATACGCTTACTCTGGAAGAAAATATGGCGCTGCCCCTGACGATTCAGGGACTGGGGCCGGAGGAAATTGGCCTGCGGGTCAGGAAGATTGCAGATAAGCTGCAGATTGGCGATGTGCTGGGGAAATTCCCCTTTCAGACGTCGGGAGGGCAGAAGCAGCGTTGTGCCTTTGCCCGCGCTGTGGTATGCGGCCCCAAAATAATTTTTGCGGATGAGCCGACAGGGGCTCTGGATTCCCATTCCGCCCGTGTGCTTCTGGAAATTATTTCACAGCTGCATGAAGATTTGGAAACCACGGTTTTTATGGTGACCCATGATGCATTCTGCGCCAGTTATGCGGAGCGCATCCTGTTTTTGAAGGATGGGAAGATATTCAACGAGCTTGTGAAAGGAGAGAAGACAAGGGGCGTATTCTACCACGAAATCCTGGACGTGCTTTCTCTTTTGGGAGGTGACGGCCAATGCTAGGAAAACTGGTGCTGCGCAATGCAAAAAGGCAGTTGGGGGATTATGTGCTGTATTTTATTACGATAAGCTGTGCCGTGGCATGTATGTATGCCTATAATGCGCTGATTTTTTCTGAGCAGGTCAAAAGGCTTCCCAGGCTGGAGATACTGCCGCTTATGGTGATTGCCACATCCCTGCTGATAATTCTTGTGCTGGGCTGGCTTGTAAGCTATATGACCGGCTATATGCTCAGGAAGCGCAGCAGGGAGCTGAGTATATATATGGTTTCCGGGCTGTCTAACCGGACCATTGCAGGTTTGTTTTTATATGAAAATCTGATGATTGCAGGCATGGCGTTTGTTTTCGGACTGCTGGCCGGCATTCTGTTGTCCAGGCTTGTGGAGGCCGCGGTGCTCAGAATGTTTGGCATGACGTTTACCCTTGGTTTTTCCGTTTCCTTTCAGACGGCAGGAGTGACATTGTTATATTTTGACGGAATGTATCTGTTTGCCCTGCATAAAAATAAAAGGCGGCTCCGGAAAATCAGGCTGTATGATCTGTTGTATTACGATCGGCAGAACGAAGGCAGGCTGCTGAAGCAGAAAAGTTCTTTCCCGGGAGTTTTCATATTGTCACTGCTTGTTTATGCTTTGGGTAACATGCTGATCATACTGCGGCCCATGGGGAAGGGATACGATGTCCTTTTGGGGCTGGCGTTTGTGGTGACTGGCCTTTTTGCTTTCTTTTTCAGCGTGCCCTCTTTTCTGGCTTCACAGCTGGAAAAAAGGAAGGGATGGGCGTACCGGAAAAATCATCTGATTATTTTCAGGGAGTTTACGTCAAAGCTTCGTTCCATGAGTGTGGTGCTTGGAATCCTGTCAGTTTTATTTATGCTGGCGGTATTCTTTTTTGGAACAGGGGCTGCTGCCCGTATTTTTGCGGATCGCAGCGTCGAGCTGAATGTGTTTGATATAATGATACTGCATCCGGGCGGTATGATGGATTTCAGCGCTTATGAAAAACGGATTGGGGAAAGCTTTCCCATACAAAAGAGCTGTTCCTACGGAATCTATGGCTGGGAAAGCAGGAAATTTTTTTCTTTAAGGCGGCAGGCGGCGCAGGAGCTGGAAAAGCCGCAGCGGCTTATATATGCGGAATATCTGTCGGATACGTATATGAAACAGAGCGACTATCTTTATCTGAGGCAGATGCTGGGATATGAAATCCCGGAGGTTTACGAAAATTCCTGCTATGTCCACTGCACGCCGTCTCTTGTCGGCAAATTTTCGGATTATATGGAGAAGGCCGGGACAATAGAGGTGAATGGATATGAGCTGAATGCAGGAGGCGTTTTCTCAGAGCCGTTCAGCCAGAATGATACCTACGGCAATGGCCTGGATTATGTTGTTGTGGTTCCTGATAAGGTGACGGACGGGATGGAGATACGGTACGGTCTGTATGCGGCAGTTACGGAGCAGCCTTTGAACAGCGCGGAGCTTGAACAGCTGACGGACGGCGGGCTTGTTCTTTTGGACAGGGGGAATGGGAAATCTGTTTCCCAATGGAAATCTGTTTCCCAAGGGAAATCTGTTTCCGAAGGGAGGCCTGCCTCCCCGGGAAAGTCAGCTTCCTGCGAGGGGTTAACCTCCCGGGATGAATCAGTTCCCCCTGACGATTTACTATCTATGGAAACAGGACGGGCGGTCACTTCTTTGATATATCCGGATAAGGATTACCTGTCAGGCAAGTGGGTGCAGAAGGAATCGCTTTCTCAAATTTATGTGCTGCTTATCTGCCTGGTATATCTGTCTGTCATTCTGGAAATTACCGGGGCGGCAATTCTTGCAACGCAGGCCCTCAGTGACGGTGAAAAAAAGAAAAGACGGAACAGTATTCTTGGACAGCTGGGAATGAGCGGGAAACAGATTGCCAGGTTAGATAACCGACAGCTGATGCTGTTGTTTCTGCTGCCGCTGCCTCCGGCTCTTATTACCAGCGGCCGGCTGATATATGACGGGGCGCGAAAGCTGCTTCTTGATACTTTGGGAATGCCTGTATTTACGGGAAATATGTGGATTTGGCAGGCGGTGGCAATGGCGGTTGGATTTTTTGCGGCATTGTACGGGATTTATTATGGGGCTGTGAGAATGGCGGCTGAAAAACAGATGGGATAAAGCGGTGCTTCAATAGAAAAGCAAAACGGGTAAAATGCAGCCGCAGCAGGCAAATGAAATCAAATCAAACCGGCTGCGGCTCATATTGTTTGTGAGCCGACGGTTACTGTCCGAGAATCATCTGCGCTATCCGCAGGTCGCTCACGGAAGGGCCTTCAGCGATTAATTCCATTACTTTTTCAACATAGGCGGTTTCCAGTTCCAATTCTTCTGCTATGGCAGAAGCATCAAGCCCTTTCGCTCTCTTTTTCCTGATGATAGCTACAAATTTTGCTTCACCTTCGGCAAGCCCTTTTTCAAATCCGTCATTTACAAGCATTTTTCCAAGTTCTGTCATTGCAATTACCTCCTTCACTTCGGCCAATTCCTTTTTATTTAAGAATTTAAAAGCTAATGTATACAGCACGGCCTTCATTTTTTCCAGTTCAATCGGAGTTACCGTTTTTGAAGCATACTGTATAAAATTCAAGCTTTTTATAATCCGTTCCCCGATTCCCATATTCCCGGACATCAGGGGCGTCAGAAGCAGGGAAACCAGATCTTCTTTCTCCAGGGGCTTTCCCTGCTCCTGCTTTTCTTTTACGCAGGCGAACAGCCGGTCCGAATCCTTATTCTTCAGACGGATAAGCTTCACATGATAAACATTGATGCCCTCTGCCAGTGAGCTTATGGGCCTTTTCACTTTAGAGGAGCAGATTACATAAGTAATGACCGCAACATTAAAGGTTCGGGCCGTTGTTGCCTCGTATTCCCGGAACCGTTTCAGATCCTTGCGTGTGACGGAGTCACTTTCAAACTCCAGATGTACCCAGAGATTATTCGTTGAGATGTAGTTGAAATCCTGGTACATCTGTTTCGCTTCCAGCGTCACATTTTCAGTGGGGGCAACGTACCGTACGTTGTCGGTTATCCCCAGCAGGGGCAGAAGCTCTTCGCCGAAATACTGCGCCGCCGTTTTTAAAGCCAGATCCTCATGGTGAATGTTCTGCGGATCAGCCTCATTTGTCATTTCTTTTTCTTCGTGTTCCTGCACACAGCCTCCTGTTCCGTAAGCTATGTGTAAATATCTATCTTCCATTTAATTATAGCTGGTAATCCGACACATGGCAACCGTTTCTTACTGTTATTATGGTAATAGATTTTGTTATTATGGAATAAAAATATTTGCTTTCATAGTGGGATCTTTGTCCGATTGGACAGAAAAATCGATTTGATTGTATATGTAAAAATAAACTTGGCAGATAGGATTTACACAATCGGCAGCCAGTGTGTTTTTTATAATAACACAGCATGACGGAAATAAAAAATGAAAATTATATAAAATAACATGGCGAAGGAAATCCTGGCTGCTCCCGGGAAAGTGCGCTCCTGTCCGGCAGGAAACCGGCGCTGTAAAAATACAGCAGCCCGGATTCCATTTCCCTGGCGTCAGCTGTACTTCAGAATAACCGTTTCCACCACATCCGCCACGTCCTCGCATTTATCGCAGCATTTTTCCAGTCTGTCATAAATTGCGGTCCAGGACAGGATTTCCACGGCGTCGCCGGATTCGGAATACAGCCTGCGCATGGCTTCTGTGTAAAGCTTGTCGCCGTTTTCCTCCAGATGGTTGATTTCGATTATCATATCCTTAATCGCTTTGGATTTGCGGAATTCAGGGAATTCCACCATCAGCTTCTTCAGGGCGCAGCAGCAGTCGCAGATAATGCTGACGAAGGAAACGGCGTCCTCGCGCAGGGAAGTGATGCGGAACATATACAGCCGCAGCAGTATGTCCTCCAGGCTGTCGGTCACGTCATCGAGCGCGCTGGAGAGCTCCATGATGTCCTCCCGGTCGATGGGAGTGATGAATTCCTTCAGCAGCTTTTCCATCAAATCATGTTTGGCAAGATCCGCCGTATGTTCTATATGATGGAGGGCCTCCATGCAGGCCGGCAGCTGTTCGGGATCGAAGCTGATAAAGTTTTCCTTCAGCATATCCGCCGCCTGGCAGGAATAGGTTACGGCCTGGATGAACATGTCAAAATAATTATTTTCTTTTTTTCTACCCATTGCAATATCCTTTCAATGAAATGAAATAATGTTTTGTAACTGTTCAGAATATAAACAAAAACAGCCTGGCACACAGATAGCCAATCAGTCCGCAGCCCGGGAAGGTAAGAACCCAGGTGAGCACCATTTCACGGACCACTCCCCAGTTTACACTGGAAAGCCTTCTGGCCGCGCCCACGCCCATGATGGCCGTGGTTTTCGTATGTGTGGTGGAGACGGGGATGCCGGTCAGCGAGGAGAGAAGAAGACAGGCCGCGCCGGCCATATCCGCGGCAAAGCCCTGGTATTTTTCCAGCTTTACCATATCCATTCCCACGGCCTTAATGATGCGGTAGCCACCGATGGAGGTGCCCAGGGCCATCACGGCGCTGCACAGAATCATGAGCCACAGGGGAATGCGGAAGCTGGTCACATTATCCTGTCCGTTTGCGAGAAAAATCCCGAGCATGAAAACACCCATGAATTTCTGGCCGTCCTGTGCGCCGTGCATAAAGGCCATGGCCGCCCCGCCTGCAATCTGCGCCCCGCCGAAAAATCCGGTGGTTTTGGGCCGCTCCATGTTTTTGCACACCGTCTCCACAGTTTTTGCCGACAGCCAGCCCAGCAGGAAACCTAAAAGTGTGGAGAGGATCAGGCCATAGATAACCTTGATCCATTCGGAGCCGTTGATTCCTGCAAAGCTGTTGTGCATGGCAACCGCGGCACCGGACAATCCGGCAATCAGCGCATGGCTTTCACTGGTAGGAATCCCGAACCACCATGCGGCCGCAGCCCAGGAGACAATAGCTACCAGAGCGGCGCACAGGGCGGTGAGGGCCTGATCCGGGTTTCCGCCAAAATCCACCATATTATAGATGGTGGAAGCCACGCTGGCATTGATCATTGTCATGACAAAAACTCCGAGAAAATTAAAGAACGCCGCCATGAGAATTGCCGCCTTCGGGCCGATGGCTCTTGTGGAGACACAGGTGGCGATGGCGTTGGGAGCGTCGGTCCAGCCATTGACGAGAATTACGCCCAGAGTCAGCACAACGGTGACCGCCAGAACCGGGCTGGAAAGAAGCTGTGACAGAAAAGAAGAGAAGCTGATAGTCATTTCTTTACCCTTTCTCAACATGTTTCAAACATAATATTTACATGGCCTATTATAATGAAAGAAAACGGGAAAAACATGCTTTCTGCATTGATTTTACAAACATTTTACATAGGTTAAGATAGTGCAAAAAAGTGGGAAAAACAAAAAAAAAGGATTCCCGAAAGCCTTACGGCCCGGGAACCCTTTCGGGAATCAGTTAAACTGCGCAGCTGTATTGTATTATGTAAGGGATTTACAGCTGCTTCATAAGGGAACAGATGAGGTCAACACATCTTTCACGGCCAAGCGCGGTGCTGTTGAGGACGAGATCATAGCTTTCGGCGCGTCCCCATTTTTTGTCAGAGAAGAAATTGTAGTAAAGGCTTCTGTCCTTATCCATCTTTTTGATGAGCGTTTCCGCTTCTTTTGCTGAAATGTTCTGGCGCTCCATGATCCTTTTAACGCGCTCAGGATGATTGGCCCGGATAAAAACGGATATGACGTTCGGATAGCTTTCCAGCACGGAATCTGCGCATCTGCCGACGATGATGCAGGATTCCTTATCTGCCAGCTGTCGGATGATCTGGGACTGCACATTGAACAGCATGTCGTTCATGGGAAGCCCGAAGCCGGTCATTTCATTGGAGTAATCCGAGGGTACGGTATAGAGCCAGGGATTTGCCCTCTTTTCATCCACGGGCTTGAGATGCTCCATGCCGATACAGCTTTTTTCGGAAGCCAGCTGGATCAGCCTGCTGTCATAGCATTCGATACCCAGCTTCTGTGCCGCGAGCTTGCCGATTTCATGGCCGCCGCTGCCAAATTGCCTGCCGATTGTAATAATTGTGTTTGCCATATAAAAGCCCCCTTTTTATTAATTGCAAACGCCCCGTCATTACCTGCAACAGTTGGGCTGACCGAACTGTTGCCATTACCTTTCCTTACTTTAATAGTACCTCAAAAAGGCGGCTTTGAAAAGGGAATAAGAACCATTTGAAGAAATGAATAAAAACTTGCTTTTTGCAGTGGTATATTTATAATAGAAGAATAAGATTATATCTGCAAAAAGAAAGGCAGAGGATGATGCGGCTGGCGGGACTGGAAGAGCTTTCCGAGGAGGAGGCTTTTTTTACTTATATGCTTGAAAAATATGCATTGGCTTTTTCAGAGGCTCTGACGCTTGAGACCGCTGAGGATTTTATCTATCTGAGCGATCCCAAAACCTATGAGCTGTATCTGATCAGTGTGGCTGAACCGGGACGGATAAAGGAAACCTGGGGAGACTACAAGGGAAAAAAGTGCTATGAGGTGCTGCAGAACAGGAAGGAGCCCTGCCCGTTTTGCACCAATGCCGTATTGCGCAGAGATCAGTATTATATATGGAAGCATCATAATGATGTAATAGACGGTGATTATATTCTGAAGGATAAGCTGGTGGAATGGGAAAAAAAGCTTGTCCGTATGGAAGTGGTAATGGATGTTTCCAGGCCGGAGCGGACGGATGAGGTGATCCAGCGTTCCCTTTATGGCCAGAATATGCTTTCTTCCTGCATGAGGCCTTTGATTGAGGCGGAGAGCGTGGTTGAGGCCTCCAGGGAGCTGCTGGCCGAAATCTGCCGTTTTTACGGTTCGGAGGAAGGCGTTATGCTGCTTTTTTCCCGGAAAGGAAGAGTGGCTGTCTGGAATCAGCGGCGGGAGGAATACCAGGTTCTGGAAAAGAAGCCCATTTCGGAGAAAACCATTGCCTGCTGGGAAAAAATCCTGAGCAACGAAAAGCAGGTGGTCATAAAAAATGTGGAGCAGCTTGCCGGGGAGGATGAAGGGCTTTATCTGAGGCTGAAAAGGGATAAAACGGAATCCTTCTGCCTGACGCCCATATTTGCAGGCAGCCGCCTCCTTGGCTTCATCGGCCTGAAAAACATAACGAAATACTGGTCCGAGCTTGCCATTCTTGGCATGCTTGCCAGCTATATATCCACCTTCCTGATTAAGGAAGAGCTGCAGTTTGAAAACAGAAGAATCCTTTATTTCGACCAGCTGACGCAGTTCCTGAATTTTGAAGGCTTCAGGGTCCAGGCAGTAAAGCTTCTCAGTGAAAATCCGGACAGGAAATACGTGCTCTGGTACTCGGATTTGAAAAAATTCAAATACATAAATGATGTGTACGGCTATGAAACCGGGGACCGCTTTTTAAAGTACTGGGCCGACTGCATCCGGGAAACGCTGAAGCCTTATGAAACCTTCGGCAGAATATCCGGCGACAAGTTCGTTGTCCTGCGCAGCTTTGAAAGAAGTGAGGAGCTGGAGGAACGTTTCCGGTGGATTACGGAAAAGCTGAACGGTTTTTCAGGAGACTCCCGCCAGTTCCGCGTGGAGCTTGCCTGCGGTGCGTATCGGATGGAAAAGCCGGAGGATCGGCTCAGTCTGAATGAGATGCTGGACAGAGCCAACATTGCTGAAAAAAGCGTTAAAAGCCTTCCGGGAAGCCATATGGCTGTTTATGATGAAAAGATGCGCAGCAGGGTGGTGCGGGAGCTGGCCATGGAAGCGGCAATGGCTGACGCACTGCGTAAAGAGGAGTTTGAGATGTATCTCCAGCCACAGATTTCCCTGAAAAAATCGGGAGTCCTGCGGGCGGAAGCCCTGGTACGCTGGCGCGGGGCAGACGGGAAACTTATATTCCCGGCAGATTTTATCGGTTTGTTTGAACGGGAGGGGATTATATTCCGCCTGGATTATTATATGCTAGAGCAGGCCTGCAGGTTCCTGAAGCAATGGTTGAGGCAGCAGGGAAGACCCCTGTGTATTTCTGTCAATGTATCCAGGACAACCATGCTGCAGCCTGATTTTACAGAAAATTGCCGTCGCTTGAAAAGACAGTACGAAATACCCGACGGATATCTGGAGCTGGAATTTACCGAGGGCGTGATTGTGGAAAATCATGACATTTTCCGCGAAATTGTAAAAGGGCTGCAGGAACACGGGTTTTCCTGCGCCATGGACGATTTTGGAGCGGAACAGTCCTCCCTGAACATCCTGAAGGATATTCCTATGAATGTGCTGAAATTTGACAGGAGGTTTTTTGAGCGGGGAGAGTATGAGGAAAGGGGACGGGCGGTGGTAGCCTGTATGCTGAACCTGGCTGAGACGCTGAAAATGGAAACGGTGGCCGAGGGCGTGGAGGATATGGAGCTGGTGGATATGCTGCGGGAAATGGGCTGTGATTTCATACAGGGCTATGTATACGCCAGACCCATGCCGGCCGGAGATTACAGAGAATTTATGGAACGGTTCCTTGCCGGACAAAGAGAAAAGTAACAGCAGGGGGAGGACGGATATAAAAAAGAGAGGTTAAAAGGGGGGTAAAAAAACGTCGGTTATCAAAACCGGCGTTTTTTTAATAAGGAAGTACTGCGATCTTACTCCAGCCGCCGGCTGCGCTTCAGCCAGTTGCCCCGCAGATAATATACGATAAACATAACCGAGGTGACCGTCCAGGTCAGCGGATAGCTGAAGGCCACGGTTGACAGCTCCGGACGCAGAGGCACGATGGCCAGAATCCACACCACACGCAGCACACAGATGCCGAAGCAGGTGAGCAGCATGGGAATGACGGAATCTCCGCAGCCCCTGGCGGTGCCGCCCAGGATTTCAATACATATATAAGTAATGTAGCTGGGTGAGATCACACGCATCATCTGCAGGCCGATGGCGGTAACATTTGCATCGGAGGTAAACAGGCGGAAGAAAACCCTGCCGCCCAGCAGGACTATTGCACTGAGCAGGACGCTGGTAAAGGCCGCCATGCCCAGGCAGACGCGGACGCTTTTATGAATCCGGTCATATTTTCCCGCGCCGAAGTTCTGACCGGCAAAGGTGGTGATGGCCACGCCATAGGCGCCCATGATCATCCAGAAAATGCCGTCCACCTTTCCGTAGGCCGTCCAGGCGGCAATGGTATCCGTACCGAAGGAATTGATGCTTGCCTGGATGATCAGATTGGAAATGGAATACATGGTGGACTGCAGCCCGGCGGGCAGGCCGATACGGATGATATTGTTCAGCATTCCAGGGTAAAAACGGATCTCCTTCAGTGACAGCTTGTAGGAATCCTCCGTCCGCATCAGGGCGGTAAGGACCATAACTGCGCTGACTACCTGGGAAAGGGCGGTTGCAATGGCAACGCCGGCAACACCCAGCTTCAGCCCTACCACAAAGAAAATATCCAGCACAATATTCACAAGGCAGGAGAGGATCAGGAAATACAGCGGACGTTTGGAATCTCCCACAGCGCGCAGTATACCGGATCCCATATTATAAATCAGGGAAGGAATCACACCCAGAAAATAAATGCGCATATAAACAACGGAGAGGCGCATGATATCATCAGGCGTATTCATGAGACGCAGAGCCGCCCCTGCAAAAATAATGCCAAGTACCATGATAATTGCGCCGCCGGCGATGGACAGGGCAATGGAAGTATGTACGGCCCTTTTTACATCTGTTTTGTTTTTGGCTCCGTAATATTGGGAAATAATAACGGTAGCGCCGGAAGAGAGCCCTACAAAGAAGCCCACCAGAAGGTTGATGAGTGTTGACGCCGGTCCGCCCACCGCCGCCAGCGCTTCTTTTCCCACAAAATTGCCTACAATTACGGCATCGGTGGTATTATAGAGCTGCTGAAAAAAAGTGCCGAACAGAATCGGGAAAAAGAAGAGCAGAAGCTGCTTCCAGATAACACCTTCCGTAATTTGGTTTCCTGTCTGTTTTTTCATAAGTAGAGTCCCCCCATACAGCTTTAAAGATGAATTGATTGCAAAAAAATAACCGCCCGAAAAATATGGGCGCTTCCTATTATAAATGCTCCGCGCCCGAAACTCAATAGGGAAGATCGGGATAAAGGCATCCACCGCAGTTTTGCCAGTGTATCGGCCGCTGTGCGTCCGGAGCCTGCCGCCGTCTTCCGTACCGGTGTGCGCGGCCCGGGCAGCGGAGGGATGCAGGGGGATTTTATGCTCCAGTCTCAAAAACGGGGTGTTTCTAACTGTTCCGTAATGTCAGGATTCAGCCAACGTGGCCGGAACTCCTCAGCATCGGTTGGCATCGCAGGCGACTTAACCGGTGCTTCGTCAGACAGGCCACTAGGGGCGGCTGAGTCCTGGCATTCCGGAGCAGTAAGAAACATCTCCGTTTTTGAGACTGGAGCATAAAATCCCCCTGCATCCCTCCGCTGCCCGGGCCGCACACACCGGTCCGGAAGACGGCGGCAGGCTCCGGGCGTACAGCGGCCGGTACACGGCAAAACTGCGGCGGATGCCTTTATCCCTGGAAGGGCAGGTGGAAAGGGGAGAACGGGAAATTGATGGTATAGTGGGAATCAATTGAAGAGATAGAATTGGAGGGATAGATTCTGGGGTGTAAATTGCTTGACGAGTGTTGGGGTGGGAAGGTATACTGGTAGCTGTTCGTCGGGGTGGGATTTATTTTGTGTGGAATGGTGTTTTTTCGAGGGGGATTGTGTTGGGGCGGCGGGGAATGTTGGTTTTTGTGATGGCTGGATATGAGCAGCGGAGTATGTTTTTTTGGAGGAAATGGAAATGGTTTCGGTGATTTTGTTGTTTGTGTTGGGGCTTGTTTTGATTTGCTTCGGCGGGGACAAGCTGGTGGATGCTTCGGTGGCTTTGGCCAGGAAGATTGGGATCCCGCAGATTGTTGTCGGGGCTACGATTGTGAGTATTGGGACGACGCTGCCGGAGATTCTGGTGTCTACGACGGCGGCTTTTGACGGGTCGGCGGCGATTAGCGCGGGGAATGCGTTTGGGTCGATTATCTGTAATACGGCGTTGATCGCGGGGCTAACGCAGCTGCTGCGTCCGGTGAAGAAGGTTGAGTTTGGTTCGCTGGCGTGGCGGAGTCTGTTTTTCTTTGCTACGATTCTGGCGCTGACGGCTTATGGGTGGTTTACAGGGCATTTTGACAGAATGGCCGGGATTGTGCTTCTTGTGCTGTTTGGTGTTTATGCCTGGCTGAACATGGTGCGTTCCAAATCCGAGGAGGAGGAAACGGCGGAGACGGAGGAGAGCCTGGAGGAGCTGAAGAAGATTTCCCTTCCCAGGAATCTTATGCTTCTGGCTTTCTGTGCGGTGCTGTTGTTCTGGGGAGCTAATCTTCTGGTGGATAACGGGATTATTATTGCGGGATATCTGGGAGTGCCGGAGCGCGTGATTGCGGTGACGGCCATTGCGCTGGGGACTTCCCTTCCGGAGCTGGTGACTTCCATCATGTCGGTGGTTAAAGGCTGTGAAAATGTGGGGCTGGGTAATATTATAGGGGCCAATATTCTGAATCTGCTTCTGGTAATCGGGATTCCGGCTACGGTTACGGGGATTGAGCTGGAGGCGCAGACGGTGCGTGTGGACGCGCCGCTGGGGGCGCTTGTGATGGCGGTCCTTATTGTTCCTATTTTATTCCGGAAAAAAGCTTCCCGTATACAGGGGGCCGCTCTGCTGGCTGTTTACGGGCTGTATTGCGCATTCAACTTTTTCTGAGAGTAGCACTTGTAATAGGGAAATGAATCTGCTATAATTTTAACGAACTATGGAAAAAGGCTATAAAATCAAGAATTTTAAAAGGAGATGTCAAAATGAGAGGAAACATTGTAGTTGGACAGTCCGGCGGACCGACAGCCGTAATCAACTCTTCCGTTGCAGGCGTATATGCCGCAGCTAAAAAGCTTGGAGTAAAGAAAATCTATGGTATGGTTCATGGTATTCAGGGATTTTTACAGGACAACCTGATTGACCTTGGCGAATATCTGGATGACGAGACAGGTATTGAATTACTGAAGAGAACTCCTTCTGCATTTTTAGGCTCCTGCCGTTTCAAAATGCCTAAGATTGAAGGACATGAAGAAGTATACGAGAAGGTATTTGAGATCATGGAGAAGCATGATATTGAGTGTCTGTTCTATGCAGGCGGAAATGACTCCATGGATACCGTAAAGATGCTGTCCGATTATGCGGCTGCTCATAACAAGCCTCAGCGTTTCATGGGCGTTCCCAAGACAATCGACAATGACCTGCCGGTAACCGACCACTGCCCCGGATACGGTTCCGCAGCAAAATATATTGCAACCAGCATGAAGGAAATCATCCGCGACAACGAGTCCTTCGGTGTGGAGAAGCCCACCGTCTGCATCGTTGAGATCATGGGACGCCATGCAGGATGGCTGACCGCAGCAGCAGCATTAAGCCGCGGTGATGACTGCTCCGGACCGGATGCAATCTACCTTCCTGAAGTAACCTTTGATATGGACAAGTTCATGGAAAAGGTAAAATATCTGTCCGAAACCAAGTCTTCCGTTGTTATTGCCGTATCTGAAGGCATCGCTCTGGCTGACGGACGTTTCGTATGCGAGCTGGGCAATGCTTCCGATTTCGTGGATGCTTTCGGACACAAGCAGCTTTCCGGCTGTGCGGCTACTCTGGCTAACAAGGTAGCGGCTGAGACAGGGCTGAAGACCCGTGCGGTAGAATTCTCCACACTGCAGCGTGCAGCTACCCATCTTGCTTCCCTGACAGATATCAACGAAGCATTCCAGGTAGGACATGACGCTGTTATGGCAGCTGAAGAAGGCAAGACCGGCATGATGATCACTCTGGACAGAAACGGAGACGATCCTTATCAGTGCGGTACCAGCGCTTACGATATCCATGCAATCGCCAACGTGGAAAGACCTGTTCCGGCTGAATGGATTACCGAAGACGGCTGTGACGTAAATGATGGCTATGTAAAATATGCAAGACCGCTCATCATGGGCGAATTGCAGCCGCTGTATGTAAACGGCGTGCCGCGTCATCTTGTAAGAAAATAAAGAACAGCCGGCCCGCGTAAAGCGGCCGTCTGATAAAGGGACAGTTCCGCCGGGGCTGTCCCTTTTTATCAGATAAGGAAGGAAAAAATACGGTTTAATAGTATTTTTAGATCAAGGACACAGTTTGGACACAATTTAGGTCTAAAGTAGTAGATAGTGAGTAAGACACCAGCTATGCTGACCTGATATTAGCCAGAATGGCGGGCGCTTTACAAATACGGCGGAAGCCCGGCGGACAGAAGAACCCCGGACTCCGGAGAAAAATCAGGAGGCAGCAGAAATGAACGATCAAAAAGAAATTGAAAAAATCAAAAAGCTTACAGAAAAGAAGAAAACAGCGCCTATTATTAAAATGATGGGGAAAGCAGACAGTGATGTGCTGGTAGTTGCACTTGATGCGCTGGGGAAAATAGGGGATGAAGATTCCTTTAATATGATAACCCATTATCTTGAGCATGAGGATGCCAAAGTAAGGGTTGCAGCCTGCAAGGCAGCGTTAGTTATTGATACGGAATATATGAAAACAAGAGTAAGACATCAGCTGATGGTGGAAACCGATCCGGAAGCCAAGAAGCAGATGCAGGAAGCTATGAATTCTTCAAAGGAAACAAGAGTATAAGCTTCTTTTTTATACATACTTTTCAGATAAAGCAGACAGCCGCGGGAGAGTCAGAGTCCCGGCAGGCTGTCTTTTTTTATGCAAATCAGGCGGCTGTAAGCTATGTTACTGTTCACTCCGTGACCAGTAACTGCATAAATCCATTAAAAATCGCCTGCGGCGATGGGATTTATGCACTCTTGAATCACTTTCTTACGTACTGTGCAGTAAATGCACAGTACTGAGTGAACAGTAACCAAGCTATATCTTCTGAACCACTTTTTTTATCGCGATTATTGACAATTGCAGGGGGATGGAGTATTATTTGTCTGTAGAAAACGTTTTCCGTACGAGGGGAACGCAGAAGGAGGAATGATATGGCTTCCATCAGGGATGTGGCGCGTAAGGCAGGAGTGGCTATTTCCACGGTTTCCAAGGTGCTTAACCACTATCCCAATGTGAGTGAAGAGACCAGGATCAAAGTCAATGAGGCGATACGGGAGTTGAAATTTACGCCCAATACCATTGCCTCCGCGCTGTCTTCCAAACAGGCCGGACGAGTGGCGCTGCTTGTCAATCTGAACACGCAGACCCAGGCAATCGATGAAATTGATATGCAGTACCTTTCCGGAGCCATTAACAAGGCCCAGGAAAAAGGGCTGGATGTCATCACCGTATTTTTTTCCATGATAAAGGACTGGAGTGTGGCGGAAATCGAGAATTATCTCAGAGCGCAGGCCATTGAAGGAATTATTATCTACGGAATGAGCAGAGAGGATAAGGTTCTGCATAAACTGATAGAAGTGCAGCAGTTTAAGATTGTGGCAGTGGATGCGCCCTTTGTTAATCAGAGCACATCGTCGGTTGCGATTGATCATGAAAAGGCACAGTACGATGTGGCGAGAAAAACGCTGCATGAGAACCAGGGAAACCGGATTCTCTATATCGCGGGAAAGAAAAACGGATTCGTCACAACGCAGCGGTTGGAAGGCATGAAGCGGCTGGCTGCGCAGGAAGGGCTTTCCCTGTTTGTCAGGCAAGGCGATTTCAGTGAGAAAAAGGCAAGGCAGCTGACCTTTCAGTACGCCAGGAACCGGGATATCATCGTGTGCGCCTCGGATCTGATGGCAATCGGAGCCATGCGGGCGCTGCAGGAAATGGATATTTTCAGGCCGGTGTGCGGCTTTGACGGCATCACTCTTATGGGATATGCAGGAAAGCAGATGAATACGGTAAAGCAGGATTTTTATCGGGTATCCTCTGAAGCAATGGAGGAAATGGGCAGGCTTCTGGAGGGCGGAGAAGGCAGGGCTGTTGTGCTTGACTTTTCAATAGTAAGAATGCAGTATTTGGATATTATATGTTGATAACATGGGTTCCAATCATAACCCGGGCAAAGAACCGGACAGGACAGGAGGAAAAACAAGTGGCATTAATGGAAACGATTCAGAGAGAGATTCTGGAAGAGCGGCTGGAGCAGGAAATGAGCGCTCTGGCAAAGGAAATGTATGGAAAGACGATTGAAGAGACAACGGATAAGGAGCTGTATTATGTGCTTCTGAACCTGACAAAGGGGATGATGCATGCAACGATTCCCACGGACGGAAAGAAGAAGGTTTATTATATCTCCGCGGAATTCCTGATTGGGAAGCTGCTCTCCAACAACCTGATCAACCTGGGAGTTTATGAGAAGGTGGAGAATATTCTGAAGGAAAAGGGCAGGGAGCTGTCCAGGATTGAAGAAGCTGAGCCGGAACCCTCCCTGGGAAACGGCGGCCTTGGAAGGCTGGCGGCCTGCTTCTTAGATTCCATAGCAACGCTGGGGCTTCCTGGAGAAGGAATTGGGCTGAACTATCATTTCGGCCTGTTTAAGCAGGTTTTCAGGGATAGGCTGCAGACGGCGGAAAAGGATGAATGGCTGGAAAAACAGTCCTGGCTGACCAAAACGGACACCAGCTTTGACGTTTATTTCGGAAAACAGAAGGTGACCTCCAGACTTTACGATATCGATGTGATCGGCTATGACAGCGGCGTAAACAAGCTTCGTCTGTTTGATTTGGAAACCGTAGACGAGGATCTGGTAAAGAAGGGCATCCAGTTTGACAAGGAAGATGTGGAGAAAAACCTGACACTGTTTTTATATCCGGATGATTCCGACGAGGCCGGTAACCTGCTTCGTATTTATCAGCAGTATTTCATGGTAAGCAATGCTGCCCAGCTGATTTTAAAGGAAATGAGGGAGAAGCATTATGACCTGCGCAAGCTGAACGAGCATGCGGTTATCCAGATCAACGACACCCATCCTTCCATGATCATACCGGAGCTGATCCGCATCCTGGTGGAGGATAAGGCATTCACCATGGATGAAGCCATTGAGGTGGTGAGCAAAACCTGCGCTTACACCAACCATACCATCCTTGCGGAAGCGCTGGAAAAATGGCCCTATGCTTACCTGCAGAAGGTGGTTCCCCAGCTCATCCCCATCATTGACGAGCTGGATAAGCGGGTGAAGGCAAAATATAAGGATCCCAAGGTACAGATCATTGATAAGGATAAGAGAGTCCATATGGCCCATATGGATATCCACTATGGCTTCTCTGTGAACGGCGTTGCGGCGATTCATACGCAGATCCTGGAAGATACCGAGCTGCATCATTTTTATGAGATTTATCCTGAGAAGTTCAATAACAAGACAAACGGCATCACCTTCCGCAGATGGCTGCTTTCCTGCAACAGGGAACTGGCTGCCCTTATAGAGGAAACAATCGGCAGCGGCTTCAAGAAGGATGCGGATGAGCTGGAGAAGCTTCTGGAATATGGCAGCGATGCGGATTTCCTGAACCGCATGGAAGCCATTAAAATGGAGAAAAAGCAGGCGCTGGCGGCTTTTATTAAAGAAAAGGAAGGCGTGGACATCGATCCTGATTCCGTCTTTGACATTCAGGCCAAGAGGCTTCATGAATACAAACGCCAGCAGATGAATGCGCTTTATATTATCCATAAATATCTGGAAATTAAAAAAGGCAAAAAGCCTTCCACACCGGTAACTTATATTTTCGGAGCCAAAGCGGCGCCTGCTTACATCATTGCCCAGGATATCATTCATCTTCTCCTGGTGCTTCAGGATATTGTAAACAACGATCCGGAGGCCAGCAAATATATGAAGATCGTAATGGTGGAAAATTACAATGTAAGCTATGCGGAGAAGCTGATTCCCGCCTGCGACATTTCCGAACAGATTTCCCTGGCATCCAAGGAAGCTTCAGGAACAGGCAACATGAAATTTATGTTAAACGGAGCCGTGACACTGGGAACCGCGGACGGAGCCAATGTGGAAATCCATGATCTGGTGGGTGATGATAATATCTATATTTTCGGCAGGGATTCCGAAACCGTGATCGACCATTACGAAAAAGCGGATTATGTGTCAAAGGATTATTATGAGAAGAGCCCCGTTATCAAAGAGGCGGTGGATTTCATCATCGGAAAGCAGGCGATGAAGTCCGGCCATAAGGAGAATCTGGAGCGCCTTTACAAGGAGCTTCTGAATAAAGACTGGTTCATGACCCTGCTTGATCTGGAGGATTATATCGCAGTGAAGGATAAGATGCTGGAGGATTACAGGGACAGGGAAAAGTGGAAAAAGATGATGCTGGTGAACATCGCAAAAGCAGGCTTTTTCTCATCCGACAGAACCATCAGGGAATACAACAGGGACATCTGGAAGCTTAACTGAGAAGGGGTAGTTTGATGCGGTATCGCAGGCGGGCCGGCGATATGCAGGAGGTAGAGATATGAGAAGAAGTGGTATTTTAATGCCTGTTTCCAGCCTTCCTTCGGAATACGGAATCGGTGCATTTTCAAAAGAGGCTTATGAGTTTGTTGATTTTCTGGAACAGGCGGGGCAGAAGCTGTGGCAGATACTCCCGCTGGGACCGACTGGCTACGGGGACTCCCCGTACCAGTCTTTTTCCACCTTTGCCGGCAATCCTTATTTCATTGATTTGGAAAGCCTGGTGAAAGAAGGCTGGATTACCCGTTCGGAATGTGATAGAATGGATTTTGGAGAGGATGAATGTTATATCGATTATGAAAAGATGTATCATTCCCGCTTCAAACTGCTGAAGAAAGCCTTTGACAGAAGCGGAATCGAAGAGAATGCGGACTATCAGGCATTCGTAAAGGAAAATGAATTCTGGCTGGAGGACTACGCGCTTTACATGGCTATCAAGGATTCTCTGGACGGCGCAAGCTTCCTTACCTGGGACGAGGATATCAAGCTTCGCAGGAAGGAAGCCATGGAGGAATACCGCGGCAGGCTTTCCGAAGAAATTGCATTTTACAAGTTCCAGCAGTTCCTTTTTGCAAAGCAGTGGTTTGCACTGAAGGACTATGCCAACAAAAAAGGAATACAGATCGTGGGGGATATCCCCATTTATGTGGCCCTTGACGGAGCGGATACCTGGGCAAATCCGGAGCTGTTCCAGTTAGATGAGGACTGCACACCCCTGGCGGTGGCAGGCTGCCCGCCGGATGCTTTTTCGGCGACCGGACAGCTTTGGGGCAATCCCTTATACCGCTGGGAATACCATAAAGAAACGGGCTATGAGTGGTGGATGAAGCGCATTGCTTACTGCTATAAGCTGTATGATATTCTGCGCATCGACCATTTCCGCGGCTTTGAATCTTATTATTCAATTCCTTACGGAGATCTCACTGCAGAGTTCGGCCATTGGGAAAAGGGACCCGATTATGACTTCTTTAAGACCCTGAAGGAGAAGCTGGGCAAAAAAGAGGTGATTGCGGAGGATCTGGGCTATCTGACCCCTGCGGTCCTGAAAATGGTAAAAAAGACAGGCTACCCGGGCATGAAGGTGCTGCAGTTTGCCTTTGACCCGAGAGAAGAAAGTGATTACCTTCCCCATAATTATACCAGGAACAGCGTGGTATATACGGGGACTCACGATAACCAGACCACAACGGCCTGGGTGGAGGAAATCGGAAGGGCCGACAGGGCCTTTGCCAAGCAGTACCTTCATGTGAAAAGAAGTAAGGATGTGCCGGAAGCCATGGTGAGAGCGGCGCTTTCCAGTGTTTCCGATACAGCCGTTATCCCGGTGCAGGACTGGCTGGGACTGGGAGCTGAGGCCAGAATCAACACCCCCTCCACCCTTGGGGAAAACTGGAAGTGGCGTCTGAAAAAAGGCCAGTGCAGTGCCCAGCTTGCGGAACAAATCCGCACGCTGACCAGACTGTACGGAAGATAAACAGCTGCCGGTAAACTAAAAAAGCAGGAATACTGCCCTTCCCGGCCCTCGGGCTGCTTACGGCAGTGTTATAATACAAGACAGGAAAAAACCGCCGCCGGCGGTTTTTTCTGCTTAAAGAGGAGGGCAGAGACAGAATAAGAATACAGCAATAGTACCGAACAGTCATATTAGATTACAAAATAAGAGGGAGGTATGGGGATGGAAAAACAGAAAATGAATCACTTGGAAAAACCGGAAGGCTGGAGCCATGAAACATCAGGGGAAGGTTATCCGCTGCTTCTGTATTTGGAAGAGGACGGAAAAGGCGTGGATTGGAACCAGGAGAAATATCCCTGCTTTTTCTGGCAGGTAACGGTGAACCAGGGTACGGAGCATATGGACATTGCCGAACGGATGAGGGAGCTTGTGAAGACCTATCCCATTGACGAAACGAGGATTTATTGCGCCGGGGCAGGCCGTGCGGCCAACATGCTCTGGGAGATGATGGGAGCCTATCCGGATCTGTTTGCCGCCGTGGCTGTTTCAGGAGGCGCGGGCCAGACCTGGAAGGTCAGAAGGGCATCCTATGTTCCTGCCTGGATTTCAGGCAGGGAAAATGACAGCTACTGTCCGGCAGGCGGACAGGTATGGTCTGAACAGGGCAAGCTGCTCCACGGATGCCTGACCCTGGCTAGGAGCCTCAGGGCGGCAGGAAATGAAAGGGTGCTTTATGCCCAGAAGCCGGAAATGACAGGAGAAGAGCTGCTGGAACAGAAGGAGGTTCTGGACTGGATGTTTTTCAGAAGCAAACGGGAGGGCTACCGGATTGACATGGTCCGCCCCGGCGTCTTTAAGCTGCAGGATTATACGGGAAGCTCCTTCTATGTGGTGGAAGGAAGCAGGGCGGCCCTGGTCATTGACACAGGCTTCGGCCCGGAAGCAATAACCCCCTGGATCAGGAAAATCACCCATCTGCCGCTGGAGCTTGCCCTGACCCACTGCCACGGCGACCACATGTACCATGCGGATGAATTTGAGACGGTCTACCTGTCCTCCAAAGAAAAAGATGTACTGGAAATCATGAAAAAGACCATGCTCGCCGGAAGAGACATCAACTACGATGCTGTCCTGGACATTCCAGACGGCACAATGATCGATCTGGGAGGCTGCGGCATTGAAGTAATGGAGCTTGCGGGCCATACGCCGGGCAGCGTGGTATTCATCGACCACACCCACAAGGTGATTTTTACCGGAGACGCCATCGGTTCCGGCCAGATGGTACTCCTCCAGCTGGAACCCTGCATCCCGCTTTCGGAATACAGAAAGAATCTGCAGCGCTTCTATGAACGCCTGGAGGAAATGGACGATTACGTCCTCCTGGGAGGACACCTGGAGCAGGAAGGCGGCTACCCCTTCGGAACGCCATATAACCCTTCCCCCTATAATCCCCTGGGAAAAGAAGTGGTACAGGATATGATGGAACTATGCGATATTTTTGACAGCGACAAAGTAAAAAAAGAAGAACTCCCGCCCGACAGGCTATGCGAAGAACCATCTTACCTAGGCTTCTTCGGCAAAGCCGGCCTACAGGCCCGCCGCCGCCAGTTCTGACATAAGTGAAGAGTTTTTTCGGGACGGACCGCGTCCCGAAAAACTTCTTCACCGAAATCCAATCCCACTACTTCCGCTCATCATACCAACCTACTTAAAAAGAGAGAGACTTCCGTCTTCCTGGAATAACAGAAATCATCCCCCTTTTAATCCAACACTATAAAAACCATGTCCTCCACTACAGACCACACTAATTTTTTCTTAAGAAGAGAAGTTGCGGCCATAGTCGGATGGGGCTGGTTTTGGGGTGGGGATGGGGGCGGGCGGTTCCGGCGGGGGGATGGCGGCTTTGGGGGGCGGAGGCTGGCCGGAGTGCCGGGGGTTTTGAAAGTGGATTACGGAAAAATGGGAGATATTACTTACAGCGCCGCAGGTATAAAGTTCTGTCTGCCCTTTTGGCTTTGTCTGACGAACGAAGTGAGGAGTTCAAGCCATTTAGACAACACTTTATACCTGCGGCACTGTTAGTAATACCCCATTTTCCCGACGGAACGCACAAAACCCCCGGCCCTCCGGCCAGCCTCCGCCCCCCAAAGCCGCCAACCCCCGCCGGAACCGCCCGCCCCAAAACCAGCCCCATCCGGCTATGGTTCACAACCTATCCACATCTTAAGAAAAACATTAGGAATTTAAGATATGGTTTCGTTGATTTTTTGGGGTATATCATATATAATTTATCCATACGTTTATCGTGAGGGGCACTGATAGAGACAGGGAGAATAAAATGAGTGATAAAGATTGGACGGACCTGGGGAATAATATCAGGGACATGGTGGATGATGCAGTCAAGTCGCAGGACTTCAGAAGGCTGAATGAGAATATATGCCGCACGGTAACGGACGGGCTTGACACAATCAGCAGGAATATTAAGAAAAATATAGGTTATGGTGAAAATCAGGGACCTTATCAGAACAATAACGGACAATGGGGCCCTCCTTACAGCAATGGGCCGGCAGGACCGCAGGCAGGACCGGACGGGTCTAATCCGGGAGGGCCTTATCAGAACGGGGCCGGCGGCTGGCAGCAGGGAAATCCCGCACAGGGCGCCCCGGGACAGGGAGCACCCTGGGGACGCCAGAACGGTATTCCGTATGGGACCCCGGCTTCCGGACAGTGGCAGTATGGACGTCCGGCGCAGAGAGTCCAGAATACCAGCGTGCAGAATGCATTTAATTCAGCGAAGAACAGCCTGATGCAGCATCCGCTGTTTGCCAAGACCTTCGGGGCGCAGGCCGGAGGCACCGCGCTGTCGGCGGTGGGCTTTACGGTGGCCGGATGTTCTGCGTTGGGGATACTGATAATTGCGCTTGTGGGCATTGCCAGCACCTGGCTGCCCGGCATGACGATAGCCATTTCTATTCTTGCCCTGGTTCTGGGCGGTTCCAGTATTATGGCCTGGAAGGGAACCTCCATGCTCGGCAGGGTGAAGCGGTTCCGTAAATATGTGGACGGTCTGAAGGGCCGCACCTACTGCAGCGTTAAGGAGCTGGCGGAGCATATAGGGAAAAATGAGAAGTTTGTCCGCAATGATCTGCAGAAGCTGATTAAAATCGGCTGGTTTAAGCAGGGACACATGGATCGGCTGGAGACCTGTCTGATTGTCAGCCATGAAACCTATAAGCAGTATGAGGAGACGCAGAGGCAGCTTGAGGACAAGCAGAAGCAGGAAAAAGAAAAGGCAATAGAGATGGAAAGACAGACCGGAGGCCTTTCCGATGAAGTGAAGGAAATGATAGAGACCGGAAATAATTATATCGCCCAGATTAAGAAAAGCAACGATGCCATACCGGGCGAGGAAATTTCCGGGAAAATTTCCCATATGCAGGTGATAGTCGAGAAAATTTTCCAGAGGGTGAAGGAACATCCGGAATTTGCTCCGGATCTCCATAAGTTTATGGAGTATTATCTTCCCACTACTGTTAAGCTTCTGGACGCTTATGAGGAACTGGACAGGCAGCCTGTTCAGGGAGAAAACATTAAAAACGGCAAAACGGAGATTGAGAAAACGCTGGATACGCTGAATCTGGCATTTGAGAATCTGCTGGACAGCCTGTTCGAGGATACGGCATGGGATGTTGCCACGGATATTTCCGTACTGCAGACGATGCTGGCACAGGAAGGGCTGACCGAACCGGGTATGAAGGCAGGAAGCTAAGACTGATCAAAGACAAAAGGAGCATAACAAAATGAGTGAAGAATTCAAGGATTTTACTGCAACGCCAACATTGACGCTGGATCCTTTTCAGGACAAGGCGGCGCCTGTGCTGCAGCAGGAAACTGCGCTGAAGCCGGAGGAGGCTGGCTGGGACGACAGTATGCTCACCGTGGAAGAAAAACAGATGGTGGACGATTTTGCAAAACAGATAGATCTGAAGAACTCCAACCTGATATTACAGTACGGCGCAGGCGCCCAGAGGAAAATGGCCGATTTTTCCGAAAAAGCCCTGGATAATGTTAAAACACAGGATCTGGGCGAGGTCGGGGAGCTTCTCGGAAGCGTTGTTTCAGAACTGAAAAGCTTTGATGCGGAAGAGGAAAGAGGCGTATTCGGGCTTTTTAAGAAATCCGCGAACAAAATCACAGCGATGAAGGCGAAATATGCGAAGGCGGAAACCAATATCAATAAGATCTGCCAGGTATTGGAGGGCCATCAGGTGCAGCTGATGAAGGATGCGGCTACCCTGGATAAGATGTATGAACTGAATAAGACCTATTTTAAAGAGCTTTCCATGTACATTCTGGCCGGCAAGAAGAAGCTGAAGGAAGTACGCGAGGGTGATCTGGCAAGGATTACCGCCAGGGCGCAGCAATCAGGCCTGCCTGAGGATGCGCAGGAAGCCAGGGATCTGGATTCCATGTGCAACCGTTTTGAGAAGAAGCTTCATGATCTGGAGCTGACCCGCATGATTTCCATCCAGACGGCGCCGCAGATCCGTCTTGTTCAGAATAACGACACTCTTATGGTGGAAAAAATACAGTCCACTTTAGTGAATACCATTCCTCTGTGGAAAAGCCAGATGGTTCTGGCCCTTGGCGTGGAGCATTCCACACAGGCCGCTGCGGCACAGCGTCAGGTGACCGATATGACGAATGAACTGCTCCGCAAGAATGCCGCCACACTGAAAACGGCGACAATTGAGACTGCCAAGGAATCCGAACGCGGTATTGTGGATATGGAAACCCTGAAGATTACCAACGAATCCCTGATTTCCACACTGGACGATGTAATGCGCATCCAGCAGGAAGGCAGACAGAAGCGTCAGGAAGCGGAAGCGGAAATGGCCCGTATGGAAAACGAGCTGAAGTCAAAGCTTCTGCAGATCAGCGGCTGATTGCCTGACGAAGCAGGAAGCGGGCTTTAGTAGTTTGAAATATAACTGTGAGGGTATTGAAAAGATATCCTTTTAATTATGAGTATTTCAGGCGGCACGGAATAGCATTTGGCTATGCCGTGCCGCTTCTTTATATCCGTGGAAAATACGTCCTATGATTAGAAAACATTCCGCGTAATCGGACTGCGGTGGAAGACAGGGAGGCGCTATGAAACGAAAAGCATTTTCGCCCCATGATGATATTTATATCCAGTATTTAAGGAATATGGAAAAGCATGATATGCCGGTGCAGCATTATCATGACGGCTATGAAATTTTTCTGATGCTGGGAGGAAAGCGTTATCTGTTTTATGATAACATATGCTTCACCCTGGAACGGGGGGACATGGCTGTTCTCAGGCCATTTGACATCCATTATGCACAGAGCCGGGATGCTGAATATTATGAGCGGTTTGTACTGAACTTCAGTGAGACGGCGCTGTCCACCCTTTTAAGCCGGGAGGAGCTGCGGCTGCTCCGGGAGAAGCTGGTACCCTGTGTCGTACATCTGAATGAGGAACAGACGGAGCTTATGCTTGATTTTTTCAAAAGAGTAAACGGTTATTTTGAAAAAAGCGGTTTCCTTTCGGAGAAGCTTCAGCATACGGCCCTGATCCAGCTGATTATGTATGTGGTGGAATGTATACAGGGGGAGCAGACTGTGGGAGGAAGGCAGATTCCGGCGCAGATCAGGATGGCGATTACCTACATAAATCAGCATTATGGGGAGAATCCGGGGGCTGGAGGAGATAGCCGGGGCGTGCAATGTGAACAAATATCATCTGTGCCATACCTTTAAGGAGATTACCGGGGCTACCGTGCTGGAATATCTGAATAATGTACGGCTGTCAAAGGCCCACAGTCTGTTGATGGATACCGGATACAGCATGGAGGAAATTGCGCGTGAAACAGGCTTTTCCTCATCGCTGAATCTGACCCGTGTTTTTAAAAAGGCATATGGCATGGCTCCCACACAGTTCAGAAAAAGGAAGGAATCAATGCGCTGAAAGATAAGCGCGGTTGTTTAGCAATATCTGCTGTTCCTTTTTTTATATCCGCAATATCTGTATGTTTTTTTCTCTGCACAGTACTTATAATGGGAATATATCTGCGGGAAGGGACGGAATGCAATAATTATTCTCCGCTTATTTATGCGAAGGATTGTACTGATATTGCAGTTACGGGGAAAGGCGTGCTTGAAGGAAACGGCGCTGCCTGGTGGCATTGGAAGAAGCTGCAGCAGAGGGCGGCGGAGGATCTGGCCTATGCGGAATGGAATGGGAGGGAGCCGGAGAAAAGGCGTTACGGTACCGAAGAGGATGCGCTGCGTCCGTCTTTTATTCAGTTCATAAACTGCCGCGATGTGCTGCTGGAGGATTTTACGGTAAAGGACGGACCCCAATGGACGCTGAATCCGGTATACTGTGAAAACGTGACGATCCGCGGCGTGAGTGTCTTTACAGAAGGACCTAATACGGACGGATTAAATCCGGATTCCTGCAGGAATGTGCTGGTGGAAAAATGTACCTTTTCTACAGGGGACGACTGCATCGCAATCAATTCGGGATTGAATGAGGATGGTTGGCGGGTAAACCGGCCCTGTGAAAACATAGAAATACGCGGCTGCCATATGACAGGCGGACACGGCGGTGTGGTGATTGGCAGCGCCATATCGGGCGGTGTCAGGAATATTTACATGCATGACTGCCAAATCAGCGGCACTATGCAGGGAATCCGTTTGAAATCCATGCGGGGCAGGGGCGGCTTTGTTCATGACGTAAGGATTGAAAACATGGAAATCAATGATGTTTCAGATCAGGCGATCCAGATCAATATGTTTTATGAATACAGCACGGTTATGCCAAAGTCTCGGGAACCATCGGACTTTAACGGGATCCATATCAGCAATGTAAGGGGCGGCGGCGCTGCTGTTGGAATTGAAATCAAGGGCCTGCCCGAACATAAGCTGAAAAATATCAGTCTGGAAAACATAAAATTAAAAGCGGATGAAGCATTTATCTGCAGCAATGTGGAATCCATGGAATTGAAGCAGGTTAGCGCAGAGGGAAGGTGCAAAAGCGCTTTTCACATTTGAAAACATACCATCGCGGACAGGAATGCGATAGGCGGGAAAATCCTCTGCTCGCCAGAGGGGCTCGCATTTTACTTCGCAAAACAAGGAGGATATAAAAATGATCAGATTATTTGAACAGCATCATATCAGGCAGGTGCAGGAGCTTGACGGAATGTGGGAGTTCAGGATGGAAGGATTTGAGGGTGAATATCAGCTTCCCGTGCCGGGCTGCTGGGAACAGCATCCTGATTTCCTGGCGCACAGGGGCAGGGGTGAGTACCGGAAGAAGATTTATGTTAAAAATGCGGGAAACCTGAGGTTGGAATTTAAGGGGGTAAGCCATACGGCTGACGTTTCTTTTGATGGGAAGGCGATTGTCAGCCATTACAACGCCTTCACTCCTTTTTCGGCAGTGATTGCAGATGTGGAAAAGGGAGAGCATGAGCTGAGGATCGCTGTGGACAATACCTTCGGTGAGCATTCGGCGCTTCATATACCCAACGATTATTACACATACGGCGGAATTACCCGGCCTGCCGCAGTGGAGTATATTCCGGATACCTACATAAAAAATATCCGTTTTACGCCGCAGCTTACATGCGGCCGCTGGAGCGCTGAAACAGAAGTATTCGTATGTAATGTGAGCGAGCGGGAAATGGAGATCAGCTTGGAGGTTAAGCTGGCCGGATGCTGTATGGAAAAGACGGTGACAGTGGGCGCCGGCTGTGAAGAACGTCTGGTTTTTGCTATGGAATTTGACGAAGTGCAGGCATGGTCCAATGCGCAGCCCGCTCTCTACTTCCTTCAGGCAGTGTTGTCGGTAAACGGAGAGCCGACGGATGATTTGATTGAACGGGTGGGCTTCAGGACAGTAACCCTGGACGGTTCCAAAATCATGGTAAACGGCGAGGCTGTGTATTTGAAGGGCTTTAACCGTCATGAGGATTATGCTTCCGTAGGTTGTGCAATCCCGCTTCAGCTTATGGCGCAGGATATGGAGCTGATGCAGGAGGCGGGAGCGAATGCGCTGAGAACCTGCCATTATCCCAACGATGAAAGATTCCTGGATCTGTGTGATGAACGGGGAATCCTGGTCTGGGAGGAAAATCATGCCCGTGGACTGGGGCTTGAAAGCATGCAGAACCCCAATTTTGACAGGCAGTGTGAAGACTGTATCCGGGAAATGATTGAAAATCATTACAACCATCCTTCTATTATTATCTGGGGAATTTTAAATGAATGTGCAAGCGAAACAGAAGAGGGGAGGGAAAAATATGCCAGGCAGTATGCGCAGATAAAGAGCATGGATGCCTCCCGGCCCACTACCTCGGCTACCTGCCGCCATTTTACGGATATCAGTCTGGATCTTCCTGACATTGTATCCTTTAACATGTATTCCGGCTGGTATCAGGACTGCTCGGTGGAGGAACGCAACCGTCAGGAAACTGACTGGATTAAAGCGGCGGGCGGCGCAGGCAAGCCCATCATTGTGAGCGAGCTTGGCGCAGGGGCCATCTATGGGTACCGTGACCGTTCAAGATGTAAATGGAGTGAGGAGCGGCAGGCGGATATTATCCGGGAAAATCTTGAAGTTTACATGAATGATGACGATATCACCGGCGTCTTTATATGGCAGTTTGCCGACTGCCGCGTAACGGAGGAAGGACAGTGGTTTGCCTCCCGTGCCAGATGCCATAACAACAAGGGAGTCGTGGATGAATACCGCAGACCCAAGATTGCCTTTGACACGGTAAAGGAGATTTTCACAACCACTCGCGTCTGAGAAGGGCATAGTAAAAGCTGCTGATATAAACCGGCCTGCCTGCCGCATCCTTTTTGAAGGACGCATCCTCCAGAAAATGCCCTTCCAGACGGAAGCCCAGGCGTTCCAGAAGCCGGGCGGATTTCACTATCTTTGATTAAGGCAGTGGGCAAGCAACCATTTGGCCACTCCATCCTCATTGTTACAGGGGATTATGTCCGTTGCAATCTCTTTCAGTTCGGGAGCTGCGTTGGCAACAGCGTAGCATTCATCGGCAATGCGGAACATGGGGATATCGTTTATTCCATCGCCGAAGCAGACAATGTGGCGGCAGCCCAGAAGCCGGGCAAGATGCAGTACGGCATTGGCCTTTGAGGTTTTGGTAGGCATGATTTCCAGCCATTGTTCACCGCTGTAAATATCTTTTTGATAAACGCAGTAAAATTCTTCTTTAAATTGTAGATATAATGGATATAGCTTCTCCTCGCTGTCGATGCAGGTGAAATAAAAGCAGTCATCGGTGGGAAGCTGTGCGGCATCAGCAACCGGAGTGTTCCTTACATCATTCCTTCTTTCTGACAGAAAAGCGGAAATCCCGCTGTTCTGTCTGTCCCTGCAGTAGGAGAATCTTTCACAGCCGCCGGTATGGGAATAGACTATCGGATAAACGCCGGAGGAGAGAAGCTGCCTGAGAATCAGCTCTGCCGATGTTTTGTCAAAAAAACGGGAATACAATATTTCACGGGTTTTGCTGTCCTGAATGAAGCTGCCGTTGTAAACGATAACAGGGATTCCCGCCGTTATATTTTCCGTTATTTTTGAAGCGGTGAGAATGGAACGCGCAGTGGCGTAGGAAAAATGAAGTCCCTGCTTCACCAGCATGTTGATGGCTTCGGCAGTAAAGGCGGATATGGTCTGATCATTTTTCATCAGTGTTCCGTCCAGATCTGAAATATACAGGGTTGCCGGCATGATGCTCCTTTCTGCTGCGGTGCAGCTTCTGCCAGGGAATAAGCTTCGTCAATATAACCGAAAAAAATACACTGAAAAAGAAACAGACTGCCAACCTTACGGGCTGACCGCAAAATAAAGCTCACTGAAGCTTTCTCCCTGATTAACCCTCTTTAATAAGGAAAGCAGGCCGCTTCGCCCATTCTTTTCCAGCCATTTTGATACCTCATGTCCCGCAAGACAGTATCTGGCCCTTCTGTCCTCCGTGCTACCGGAAAAGAAGGTTTCTCCGGAACCGTATTCGGAAAGGGACGGGATATTCTGTCCGTTGTCCGTCAGCTTCAGCCAGGTTTCATTGCTGTACGGCTCGCGGTAGTCGTTCTGCACAGCCAGCCCCTCATCAAACCATATGGGAATGGATGAGGTGTCCGTGCTGTTCTGATAGATCCGCTGGTGGGTTTCCGCGTGGGTCATTTCGTGGGCGAGAACGTCTGCAGTCAGAAATTCGGAGGAGAGGGATGTATAGGAATGCACACCGTTTATCAGCAGAGTCATGGTATCATGGTCGCCGCCAAGGCGTTTTATTTTGTGCTCATTGTCACAAATGATAAGCGTGGGGACGCTTTCCATTCCACCGAACAGTTCAGTCACTCTCTGCCTTGCTTCCTCCAGCGTGGCAAGCAGCTCCTCAGGCTTTCCGTTCCAGCCATTTTCCACATAGACATGATCGGTAAGCTTTGAAAAACCATGAATAGAAACAGAGATACGATAACCGGAAGGAGTGAAGCAGAAAAAATAAATCATAACCGCAGCAGTTGCGGATGCCAGCAGTACGGTGGCTATGAGCAAGATCCTTTTTAGTTTTGTCATATTTCTTCCACAGTTGTTTTCTGCCTTTCTTCGTATTTTTTCAGAGCTTCCTTGAGTTCGTTTTCAGGAATGGAGCTGAGGGTGGAATTATGGTAGGCAGGATTGCAGGTTACGTCTTCAAGAAACCAGTCGGGAGGAATAAAAGCGTTGGCCTCCTCCTCCGTAGGAAATTCTACTTCTGCGATAATTAGCGGTGTGAAGGGTTCGAGGAAAACATCCAGCTCAATCGTATAGGGCTCCAACGGGATGAGATAACGGCGTTTGCCTATGATATTGCCGTCCGCCTTTTGGATTAAATGGCGGTAGGCTTCTTCATTCAGGGGAAGATTGTATTCCTCCCTGGCCATAAGGCCTTTGCCCTTGTAGGTAAGATAACAGGTGTCGTCCTCCCGGCGGACACGGACAACCGGATTCGTATTCAAATAACCCTGCTCAATGAGATGGTGCGGATATTGTGAGAGATTCCCCGGGATGCTGCGTACGGTGAATTTCCGTTCTATTTCCATGATAAATACCTCTTTTCTCCCGCTTACCGGGCGGGCGCTGTGTCAGCGGCGGGCCAGTACAGCCCGCCTGTCTCCAGTTTAGCATACGGTGGGTCCGAACACAAATAATGTAAACAAAATTAAGGAAATATTCACAGTTTTTTTATTGGATATTGGCCGGATTTTTGATACAATGAACAAGGACACAAAGAGTAGGTAAAAAACATAGTTGAACATATTGAGTTCGGGATTGGAGTGTGAATAATGAGCAGAATCGGTATTTTTTTTGCGGAGGGTTATGAAGAGGTTGAGGCTTTAACTGTGGTGGATCTGGCCAGAAGGGCCGGACTTGAAATCGATATGATTTCAGTGACCGGCGGCCGGGAGGTCACGGGTTCCCATGGTATTACTGTAAAAATGGACAAGGTATTTTCCGAAGTTGATTTCGGCGGGCTGGACATGCTGGTGCTCCCGGGCGGGCTGCCGGGGACTAAGAACCTGGAGAACTGTCAGGAACTGATGGAAAAGCTGGATGAATTTTATGCGTCAGAGAATAAATATGTGGCTGCAGTCTGTGCGGCACCCAGTATTTTCGGTCACAGAGGCTATCTGAAGGGCAGAAGGGCAACCTCGTTCCCTGATTTTGAGTGCCATCTGGAAGGCTCCGTGGTTACCCACGGTTCGGCCGAGGTGGACGGGAATGTGGTTACTGGCCGGGGAATGGGATGCGCAATTCCCTTCGGGCTGGCTATAGTGGAACTGTTCCAGGGAAAAAATGCGGCGGATGCGCTTGCAGAGAAGATTGTATACACAAGATAAGAAAGAATAGGTAACTGAAGGACACCCGGCAGTTACGGAAAAGGGAGTATTAGCAGCAAATGAATATTTTATTTTTTCTTACCCCTAAAAGCGACGTGGCTTATGTGGAGGAGGACGACAGTCTCCGACAGGTGCTGGAAAAAATGGAGCACCACGGGTATGCGGCTGTTCCCCTGCTTTCCTCCGAGGGAAGATATATCGGAACCATTACGGAAGGAGATGTGCTCTGGAAGCTGAAAAAGGAAGGCTTTCCCGAGCTTCATGAGATGGAAGAGATTTCCGTCATGGAAATGATACGTAATCGGGATAATAAGCCGGTGCATGTGAATGTGGATATGGAAGGCCTTTTGGATAAGGTGATGCATCAGAATTTTGTCCCGGTGGTGGATGATGATAAGGTATTTATAGGTATTGTTACAAGAAAGGACGTCATTCAGTATCTGATGGATGAACTGAAAAAGAAAAAAAAGACGGACTCCCAGGAAAAAATCCAGATTATGGTGCCTGCGGGAAACTGAAAAATCGGTAAGGGCTGAAAGAATGGCGTGTCTTACGACAGCTTTATATTCCGGAAAACAAAAATCCCGGCTTGCATTAAGCAAGCCGGGATATCTGCATTCAGAGAGAGTTATTTCATCTGCTCTTCCTGTTTTCTGATCATTCTACGAACCATTTCTCCGCCGATAGAACCAGCTTCTTTGGAAGTAAGGTCTCCGTTGTAGCCCTCTTTCAGGTTAACGCCTAATTCAGAAGCTACCTCTGTTTTAAAACGATCCATTGCTGCCTTTGCTTCAGGGACCTCTACTCTATTAGATCTGTTTGAACTTGCCATTTGAATTCACCTCCGTAATTCTTGTTTCTTTTTCTTTGTTTTATTTAGATAAGCAAGCGGCTCCATCCGTTGTGCCGCTCGCTTATCCAGGGGGATGTCTGAACTTGCGTGTCGGCGTTCCGTTTGTTTCCGTCGCTTATCTTGATGTTATTATTTGCGGAATTCATTTAATTATTATGACAATTATTGGGAAATGATTTTTTTAAATTTAAGGGGTGGGAAAGGCGTGAGAGCAGGGAGGAAAGGGAGTGGGAGGCGGGGATGTTTTTGTTGTGGCGGGCGGAGGCTGTATGGGTTTTCAGCGTGCAGTAGAAAAAAGGCGGTGTTTTCTAATCGTTTCCTGCACGGGCGAAGGGAAGCCTTAAAACAGCAGAACTCCTCGCAGGCTCGTCGGACATTGCTGTTTTGGCGGCTATCGCCCGTTTCGGAAGCGATAAGAAAACATCGTCTTTTTTCCAGATTTAAACGAGAGATAGGGTTTGGGTGGCGAGGAGGGTGGCTTCTTCGGGGGAGTGGGTGACAAGGAGGACGGTTTTGGGGGTGGGGGAGTCTGCGGCGGCGGTTTGGAGGGCGGTTTGGGTGTAGGTTATGACCTGGAGGCGGGTCTGGGCGTCCAGGCCTTTGAAGGGTTCATCCAAAAGGAGGAGGTCGTAGGGGGCTAAAAGGGCGCGAAGGAGGGCGACGCGGCGGCGCTGGCCTCCGGAGAGTTCGCGGACGGGCTGGGCGGCGCAGGAGAGGATGCCGGTGGCTTCCAGGGCGTCGGTGATGGCGCGGCGGGGAAAGTGGGTTCCGGCAGTAAGGCGGATGTTGGATACGGGGCTCAGGTTGTCGCAGAGGCGGTCTTCCTGGAAGACGGCGGAGATGCGTTGGTTTGTAAGGCCCAGGATAGTGCCGGAATCTGGGGTCTCCAGGCCCATGAGGATGCGCAGGAGGGTAGTTTTGCCGGCGCCGGAGGGAGCCATCAGGGCTGTGATGGAGCCGGCTTTGATGGTGAGGCTTAAGTTGTCCAGCACTTTTTTGTCCCGGTAGCTTTTACAAAGTCCGGTAATTTGGATATCGGCGGGCATAGGAATCTTTCTCCTTTACATTTTTTCTATGAGGGCTACGGTTTTGTCTATGAAGCGGAGGAACAGCTTTTCAAAGATGACGCTGATTAGTACGATGACCAGCGTCCAGGAAAAAAGGTCTGGGGTTTCCAGGTATACTTTGGCTTCGTATAGCTTTTCTCCGATGGAGCCTTTGGGGATGCCGATGACCTCGGCGGCAACGCCGGCTTTCCAGCATAGTCCCAGAGAGAGGGAAAAGCCGGTCCGCAGATAGGGAAGGAGCTGGGAGAGATAGATGTAGCGGATGCGGCGGAACAGCGGAATACGGAAAACCTGGGCCATTTCCAGCAGCTTCCGGTCAGTGCTGAGGATGCCGCCCAGGACGTTGGTGTAGATGACCGGCAGCACCATCAGGAAGGAGATGACGACGGAGAGGTTCCGGGAGGGAACCCAAATGAGCACCAGGATGATGAAGGATGCCACAGGAACGGCTTTGATGGCTGCCATGGCGGGGGCCAGGAGGTCGCGGACAAAACGGAAGGCGGCGGAAAGGGAGGCAAGCAGGGTGCCGCACAGGGATGCCAGGAGGAAACCGCCTATGATCCGGAAAAAGGAGAAGGCGATGGAACCCCAGAAATCGGACTGGACGGCGAGGACGGTGAGGCGGCGTAAGACGGAAACAGGAGATACCAGAAGTATCTCCTGCCCGATATACAGGCTGGCCAGTTCCCAGACTGCCAGCCAGACGGCCACCGCCCAGGGACGGAGCCGGTTATCCGCTGTCTGCTTTTTTTTGTTTTTGTCAGGATGAATGGCTTTGTTTTGTCTGCGCATTCTGAAATCTCCTAAGGGTATGGTTATCTGCTGTAGTAGAAATCGTCAGCAGGAAGCTTTCCTCCCACAGCCTTGGGATTCTGGCCAAAGAGGACGTTAAGATAGCCGGAAAGCTTTTCTTTCATTTCAGTTCCTTCTATAAAAGTAATGTTGCAGTAGGGAAGGGCTTTCACGGCAACTGCGGCGGGAACGATGTCATATTTTTCAATAAGGGCCGCTGCATCTTCGGTGCTGCCGTTTACGAAATCAACGGATTCCTTATAGGAATCAAGGAAAGCGCTGACTGCTTCGGGATTTTCTGCTGCAAAATCCGTACGTACCACAACTACGCCGGTGATAAGGGCGCTGGGCGTTTCCACGCCGGCCTGCAGTGCATCCCATTCTTTCGTCAGGTCAAGGGCGATGCGGATGCTGTCGTTTTTGGCCTGGGCCGTGGTTACAAAGGGCTGGGGAAGCATGGCGATTCCGCCTTCGCCGGAGGAAAGGGCAGCAACGCATTCGGAGTGCTCGGATTTCCATTCGATGGTCACATCCTTTTCCGGATCAATTCCGTTGGAAGAAAGAATGTAATTCAGGGCATACTCAGGAGTGGAGCCTTTTCCGCTGGCGTAAATTGTCTTTCCTTTCAGATCGGCGGCAGTCTGCACGGTATCACCGCTTTCTACTATATAAAGCACGCCAAGGGTGTTGACTGCAAGCACCTGGATTTTGCCTTCGGTATTATTGTAAAGTACGCTTGCCAGATTGGCGGGAACGGCGGCGATGTCCGCATCTCCCTGTACCAGCCGGGGCGTCACTTCGTCAGCGGATGCTGCGATTGTGAATTCATAAGCATTGCCGCCTACAGGGCCGGCTTCTGCGGTATCCATGAGCTGTACCATTCCCATGGCCGTAGGTCCCTTCAGCGCCATGACGCGTACTGCGGTTTCTTCGCCGGAAGCCTCTGCGGGCTGGCTTCCTTCTGTTTCGGCCACAGTAGTTTCCTGCTGGGAAACAGTTTCTGTTTCGGCCGCTGATTCCATAGTGGATTCTGCAGCGGAGGCGGATTCCGCCTGGCCGGCAGTTTCAGCCGGTGTGCTTGCAGCCTTGCCGCTGCAGCCTGCAAGCAGGGAAGCGGTCAGCGTGAGCGCTGCTAATACGGATAAGATTTTTTTCATAAGTTTTCCTCCATTGATTGAAAATTATGCCCGGTTCTTCTGCACTGGACGTGCCTGAAAATTATTTCCGGCGTTATCTGGGGGAAGGGCCGGGCCTGACCTGCGCCTGCATGGCTTTGGAAGTGATGCCTTCAATCCGGCCCAGACGCCCGGAAAGCGCGCTGATGCGGCCCGGATCGGCACTGACTATGATGGAAATGATATTCATTGATTTCTCCCGGTAGGGAATACCCATCCTGCCGATAATGCAGTCGCTGAATTCGTGAAGCAGGTCGTTGACCTTTGATGCGGCCGCGTTGTCCGTGATAAAAATGCCGATGATTGCCACCTTTTCTTCCATAACAGATCGGTTCCTTTCTGATTCAGTTCTAAAGATTAAGAAAGCCCTCCCGGGCAGACTCCGGGAAGGCTTGTAAGGTTTCGCTATGCCACCCTTTCTTTACTTCAGGAATCCTTTGGTATCAGAAAAAAGTTATTAAAGTAACACAGGCTGTCCAGAAGGGAATGTAAATTGCCGCCCGCACAGGCTGACCTTCATTATAATACAAAAACCCAAAAAAAGCTAGTATTTTTCAATACTTTATGCTATAATCGTAAAATGACTGTGAACACCCGGAGACATTGGCGCCGGGCGGGCATAAATTGGGTGGTAATACCCCGGAAAGCCTGTGTTTATGCAGGATAAAAGTTGGTTGGTCTTGAAGTCCCATACCGACGCCGATAAGTGATAAGAACCATGAATCACGAAAGTGAAATACAAGGAGGAAGCAGTAAAATGAGTTTACAGGTGGAAAAACTGGAAAAAAACATGGCAAAGCTTACAATTGAAGTTCCGGCAGAAGAGCTGGAAGCTGCTATTGAAAAGGCTTACCAGAAAAATAAGGGAAAAATTCAGATTCCCGGATTCCGTAAGGGTAAAGTGCCACGCAAGATGATCGAGCAGTTGTACGGTAAGGAATTCTTCTATGAAGATGCTGCCAATGCCCTGATTCCCGAAGCATACGAAAAGGCTGTGGAAGAGTGCGAAGATACAATAGTTTCTTCCCCCAAGGTAGATGTAACGCAGATCGAAGGAGGAAAGCCTTTTATTTTCACAGCGGAAGTAGCCCTGAAGCCGGAAGTAACCCTTGGAAAATATAAGGGTGTGGAAGTGGAGAAGATCGACATCACAGTATCCGATGAAGAGGTGGATGCGGATCTGAACCAGCAGAGGGAGAACAATTCCAGAATGGTGACCGTGGAAAGAGCGGTTGCGGACGGAGACGTTGCAGTTATTGACTTTGAAGGCTTTGTTGACGATGTTGCTTTTGAGGGCGGCAAGGGCGAGAACTACTCCCTGGCTATCGGCTCCCATTCTTTCATTGATAACTTTGAAGAGCAGCTGATTGGAAAGAATGCCGGAGAAGACGTAGAGGTTAACGTAACCTTCCCCGAAGAGTATCAGGCGAAGGAACTGGCCGGAAAGCCTGCCGTATTCAAGGTAAGCATCAAGGAAGTTAAGGAAAAGCAGCTTCCTGAGCTGGATGATGAGTTCGCTTCAGAGGTTTCTGATTTTGAAACCCTGGCTGAATATAAGGAAGACATCAGAAAGAAACTGTCTGAGAAGAAGGAACAGGATGCCAAGAATGCCAAAGAGGATGCCGTAATCGAAGCTATCATCGCAGAAGCGCAGATGGAAATCCCGGATGCCATGATCGAGACACAGCAGAGACAGATGGTTGATGATTTCGCACAGAGACTGCAGATGCAGGGCATGAACCTGGATATGTACTGCCAGTACACCGGACAGACTCCTGCAAGCATGGTGGAATCCATCAAGCCTCAGGCCCTGAAGAGAATCCAGTCCAGACTGGTGCTGGAAGCAGTGGCGGCCGCTGAGAAGATTGAAGCTTCCGAAGAAGATTTCGATAAGGAAATCGAGAAGATGGCAGCCTCCTATCAGATGGAAACCGATAAGGTAAGGGAAATCATGGGAGAAGCCGGCAAGAAGCAGATCATGGAAGACCTGGCAGTTTCCAAGGCAGCTGATTTCGTAAGAGAGAACGCGAAGGAAAAAAAAGCAAAGGCTAAAAAAGCGAAGAGTGAAGAATAATCGTAACAGCTCAGGCGGGCTTGCGCATTCACTGCGTAAACCGTGAGAAAAAGTGGCGGCAGCAGGCGTCCGCCCCTCGCCGAAGGCGATTTTTAATGGGCGGATGCAGTAACAGTTCGGCCAAAGGCTGAACTGTTACGAATAATCTATAAAAGGTTATAAAACTTTTCTTAATTAAATGAATGCCTTATTGCAAAAGAAACGTATGTGCGATACTATAGAGTGTGTTTAAGTTCATATACTTTTGACCGTACATTCCCGAAACACATATTTGCACAGAAACTTAAGAAGCGAAACGGAGGCAGAAAAATGAGTTTAGTACCTTATGTCATTGAGCAGAACAGTCATGGGGAACGTTCCTATGATATCTATTCAAGGCTTTTGAAAGACAGAATTATTTTCCTGGGGGAGGAAGTGAACGATACCACGGCCAGCCTGGTTGTGGCACAGCTTCTCTTCCTGGAAGCCGAGGATCCGGAGAAGGATATCCATCTTTACATCAACAGCCCCGGAGGGTCTGTGACGGCAGGTATGGCGATTTATGATACCATGCAGTTTGTAAAATGTGACGTATCCACCATCTGTATCGGCATGGCGGCCAGCATGGGGGCATTCCTTCTGGCTGGCGGCACAAAGGGCAAGAGAATGGCCCTTCCCAATGCGGAGATCATGATTCATCAGCCTTCCGGCGGTACGCAGGGGCAGGCAACCGAGATTGAGATCACTGCGAAGCATATCCTGCAGACCAAGGAAAAGCTTGCAAGAATCCTTGCACAGAATACCGGTCAGGATTTTGAAGTCGTTATGGCAGATACCGAAAGGGATAACTGGAAGACGGCGGAAGAAGCGAAAGCTTACGGACTGATCGACAGCGTTATCATATCAAGAGCAGATGCCCAGAAACAGGCATAAATTTTTTCCGGGTATACTGCCGCTTTGCGGCGGTGTATCCGGTAAGTTTTGACGCAGATGTCAAATGTTCCCCGCGGGTCCGCCCTGCAGGGCGGAACGGATGCATACGGCATTGTATTGCAGCCGCAGGGGACCGGACAGCTGTACTTTGGCAAAGTATTTTTGAAGGGAAAATTAAGGATAACTATTCAGCCAGCCAGGCGCAGTAAATGCGCTGAGGGCAAGAAAGTGATGCAGGAGCGCCTGAATCCATCGCCGAAGGCGATTTAAGATGGAGCCTGGCAGCAACTGGGAAGGGACTGAACAGTTACAAATTGAGGTAAAAAAATGGCAGGTAGAAATTCAGACGACCAGATAAGATGTTCTTTTTGTAATAAGACGCAGGATCAGGTCCGTAAATTAATTGCTGGCCCGAATGGTGTCTATATCTGTGACGAGTGCGTAGATATCTGTGCGGATATTATTGAGGAAGAATATGAAGATGAAGCACCGGAAGAAGCGATGGACATCAATCTTCTGAAGCCTGTGGAAATAAAGGAATTCCTCGATGATTACGTGATCGGCCAGGATGAAGCGAAGAAGGTTTTGTCGGTTGCGGTATATAATCATTATAAACGCGTGACCGCAGAGAAGGATGCGGATGATGTTGAACTTCAGAAGAGCAATATCATCATGGTCGGCCCCACGGGTTCCGGTAAGACCTATCTGGCACAGACACTTGCCAAGATTATCAACGTACCGTTTGCAATTGCGGACGCTACAACGCTGACGGAAGCAGGCTATGTAGGAGAGGATGTGGAAAACATTCTCCTGAAGCTGATTCAGGCGGCGGATTATGATGTGGAACGAGCACAGTATGGAATCATTTATATTGATGAAATAGATAAAATTACAAAAAAGAGCGAAAATGTATCCATTACCAGAGATGTATCAGGAGAGGGTGTACAGCAGGCGCTTCTTAAGATTATAGAAGGCACTGTTGCAAGCGTTCCGCCTCAGGGAGGCAGGAAGCATCCCCATCAGGAGCTGATACAGATTGACACTTCCAATATTCTTTTTATTTGCGGCGGAGCTTTTGACGGCCTGGATAAAATTGTGGAAACGCGCCTGGATAGAAAATCGATCGGTTTTAATGCTGAAATAGCTGATAAGAGTACCAGGGAGATGGGTGAGCTTCTTGCAGAGGTGACACCTACCGACCTTGTTAAGTATGGTCTGATTCCGGAGTTTGTCGGCCGTGTGCCGGTGAATGTATCCCTCCAGGGACTGGACAGGGAAGCAATGATGCGCATTCTCACAGAGCCTAAGAATGCTCTGGTGAAGCAGTATCAGAAGCTGTTTTCCTTTGACCATGTTAAACTTACTTTTGAGCCTGATGCAGTGGAAGCAATTGCCGAGAAGGCAATGGAGAGAAAGACCGGTGCGAGAGGACTTCGTTCTATCCTGGAGAATGTGATGATGGATGTGATGTACCGCATCCCTTCCGATGACACAATTGAACAGTGCATTATCACTAAAGAAGCCGTGGACGGAGAAAGTAAGCCTTTGGTTGTCCATCGGGAAACCGGGGGACGGCTGGAAGATTATAGAGAAGCACAGTAATTGGTTAAGATAACGCCGCCCTTTTTTAAGGGCGGCGTTTATGGTAATATATAACAGCTGCTGCGCGCTGGATGATTTCATGAAGGGCAGACAGCGGGAGCAGTAAAAAAACAAACAGATGAGGCCGGCCGTGCTCGGAAAAGGAGAGAGAGCAGTACGGCTGCTTGCCAAGATATAGGGATAATCAAAATGGAAGAAAATACAAAAGCAGGAAATATGAATTTGGATGAAATTATAACAGATTATGCATCCTCAGAAGAACAGAATGGAAATTCCACAAGAGTCCTTCAGGTACCCACAGTAGCGCTGCGTGGTATGACAGTGCTTCCGGGCTTGGTGATTCATTTTGACTTAAGCCGCACAAAATCCATTTTGGCAGTGGAACAGGCTATGATGAGCGATCAGAGGGTTTTTCTGGTAGGCCAGAAGGATGTGGAAGAGGATGATCCGGATTATACCAAGGTATATCATATGGGATGTCTTGCCCAGATCAAACAGGTAACCAGGCTGCCTGAAAATGTGGTGCGCGTGCTTGTAGAAGGGCTTGACCGGGCAATTTTGCGCGGTTTTTCGGATGAAGAGAAAAATTATCTGGTAGGGGAGATCGAAATTGTGGAATCCCCTCTCCATCTGGAAGGCGTTGCCGAGGGCAGCACCATCGAAGAAGAAGCCATGATGCGCAATCTTCGTGAGCTGTTCATGGAGTTCTGTTCCTTCTTCCCGAGAATCGGTAAGACTATGCTGAAGCATTTTGACGGCACCTTCAGCCTGGGTGTGCTGATGGATGAACTGATCGAAAGCATGCCTGTTACCTTTGACAAAAAGCAGGCGGTTTTAGAGGCTGTCGATCTGGGAACCCGTTATCAGGTGCTTGCGAAAATCCTTTATGAGGAAATCGAGGTTGCCAAAATCAGGACGGAGCTTACGGAACAGGTCAAGGGCCGGATGGAGAAAAACCAGAAGGAATATATGCTTCGTGAGCAGATGAACTATATCCGTGAAGAGCTGGGTGAAGATAATGTAATGTCCGATGCGGAGCAGTTCCAGCAGGAGCTGAACAAGCTGAAGGCGGGCCGGGAGGTCAAGGAAAAAATACAGAAGGAAATCAACCGTTTCAGGAGCCTGGGACAGGGAAGCGCCGAATCCTCCGTGGAAAGAGGATATCTGGAAACCCTTCTGGAGCTGCCCTGGGATAAGGTTTCCAAGGATAATACAGACATTAAGCGGGCAGAACAGATTCTGGAGCGTGATCATTACGGTCTGGAGCAGGTAAAGGAGAGAATCCTGGAATTCCTGGCGGTCAGAAGCCTGACAAAGCGGGGAGACAGTCCGATTATCTGTCTGGTGGGACCTCCGGGAACAGGCAAGACCTCCATTGCAAGAAGCGTGGCGGAATCCCTGAATAAAAAGTACGTCCGCATCTGCCTGGGCGGCGTCAGGGATGAGGCGGAAATCAGAGGACACCGCCGTACCTATGTGGGCGCCATGCCCGGACGCATTGTCACCGGACTGAAGCAGGCCGGGGTGAAAAATCCGCTGATGCTTCTGGACGAGATTGATAAGGTAAGCAGTGATTACAGGGGTGATACCTCCTCTGCGCTGCTGGAGGTGCTGGACAGTGAACAGAACAACCATTTCAGGGATCACTATGTGGAAATCCCGGTGGATCTGTCCGAGGTGCTGTTCATAGCTACTGCCAATTCCACGGCGGAAATACCCAGGCCTTTGCTGGACCGCATGGAAATCATTGAAGTGACAAGCTATACGGCCAATGAAAAATTCCACATCGCCAGGGAGCATCTGATCGCAAAGCAGCTGGAAAAGAACGGCCTGGATGCAAAGAAGCTGACTATCAGCGATGGGGCGCTGCGGGAAATCATACTTTCCTATACAAGCGAGGCAGGTGTCCGCGAGCTGGAGCGAAAGATCGGGGAAATATGCCGGAAGGCGGCAAGACAGTTGCTGGAGCAGAAAAAGCCGGCGGTTCATGTTACCGGAAGGAATCTGGAGCAGTATCTGGGCAAACGTAAAATTGCCAGGGATAAGGCCAATGATAAGGACGATATCGGTATTGTGCGCGGACTGGCCTGGACGAGCGTAGGCGGCGTTACCATGCAGGTTGAAGTGAACATGATGCCCGGAAAAGGGGAAATCAGGCTTACGGGACAGCTGGGAGATGTGATGAAGGAATCCGCGCTTACGGGCATGAGCTACATCCGGTCCGTCAGCGATGAATACAGCCTGCCGGAGGATACCTTTACCGCCTATGATTTCCATATCCATATCCCGGAGGGAGCAGTGCCCAAGGACGGGCCTTCCGCAGGCATCACCATGGCGACGGCAATGCTGTCCGCCATTACCAGGACTCCTGTCAGGGCAAATGTGGCCATGACGGGTGAGATCACCTTAAGAGGCCGTGTGCTTGCTATCGGCGGCCTGAAGGAAAAGCTGCTGGCAGCCAAGACTGCGGGAATGAAGACAGTGCTTGTTCCCAAAGAAAACGAAAAGGACGTGGAGGAAATCTCCAAGGAAATCAAGAGCGGCCTGGATATCATTCTGGTGGAAAAAATGGAAGAGGTAATCCGGCACGCGTTTGCAGAAAAATAAAAAGCGGCCGGACAGGCACGGCGGTCTGCCCATGGTCAGGCTGCCGGAAAAAGGGCAGGCAGAAAGGAACCAATATGATAATTAAAAATGTAAACCTGGAAACCGTATGCGGCATAACAAGTACGCTGCCTGACAACACACTTCCGGAAATCGCTTTTGCAGGAAAGAGCAATGTGGGAAAATCCTCCCTCATCAATGCGGTTATGAACAGAAAGTCCCTTGCAAGGACCTCCGCCCAGCCGGGAAAGACACAGACCATTAATTTTTACAATATCAATGATGCTTTCTATCTGGTGGATCTGCCGGGTTACGGTTATGCGAAAGCCAATGAGGCGGTGAAGGCCCAGTGGGGAAAAATGATTGAGAGATACCTGCGCAGCTCGAAAAAGCTGAAGGCGGTATTCCTGCTGATCGATATCCGCCATGAACCCTCCGCCAATGATAAGCAGATGTATCAGTGGATTCTGTATCAGGGATATCATCCGATTATTATTGCCACAAAAATGGATAAACTGAACAGAAGCCAGATTCCGAAGGCTGTAAAAACGGTGAAGCAGGGCTTGGAAGCGGAAAAGGATGCGGTGGTCATTCCATTTTCCGCCCAGACCAAGCAGGGACGGGAAGAAATCTATGATTTGATTGACAATCTGCTTGCAGGGGAGGGAGCGCAGGCGGATTAACCCGAAGCAGACTGGAAAGGCAGGTGTACGGGATATGCAGCAATCCGGTTCAACGAAGTATATTAAGGCGGTGCTGAATCTGCTTACGGCGGTGGTTCTTTTGCTGCTGGTGATTTTTGTGCTGCCCAGACTGTTGGGATTTTTCATGCCTTTTGTAGTGGGCTGGATCATTGCCATGATAGCCAACCCTCTGGTGCGTTTCTTTGAACAGAAAATTAAAATCAGGAGGAAGGCAGGCTCCGCCATCGTCATTGTGGCGGTGCTGGCGCTGGTCATCGGCCTGGGCTATCTGATTATCGCCAAGCTGGTATCCGAGGGCGCCGGATTTGTATCCGAACTGCCATCCATCTGGAATAACCTGGAACGGGACATGAATCAGGTGGGGGATAACCTCACGGATCTCTACGCCCGTTTTCCGCTGGATTTCCGGGATAAAATAACCACGGTGATTGACAGGCTGGGCCAGTATATCGGAGAGGCCGTCAATGGGCTGAGCGCGCCTACGGTAACTGCAGTGGGGAATTTTGCAAAAAATATTCCTTCGATTATCGTCAGTACGATTATGTGCCTTCTGTCCGCTTATTTTTTCGTGGCGGAAAAGGATAACATCGGCAGGTTTATGAAAAAGAATCTGCCGGAAAGCTTCCGCAGAAAGTGGAATATCCTGTCCTCCAGCCTTACAGGGGCATTGGGGGGATATTTTAAGGCACAGTTTAAAATTGAGATCTGGATCTATCTTGTGCTGATGGTGGGGCTATGGATTTTAAAGGTGAAATATTCCCTGCTCATTGCGCTTTTAATCGCATTTCTTGATTTTTTCCCAATCTTTGGGACCGGCGCGGTCCTCTGGCCCTGGGCTTTGATTGAACTGCTGGCCGGGGATTACCGCATGGCGCTGAGCCTGATGATAATCTGGGGAGTTGCCCAGCTGCTTCGTCAGATTATACAGCCCAAGATCGTGGGGGATTCCATCGGAGTACCTCCTGTTCCAACGTTGTTTCTTCTCTTTATCGGCTATAAGATTGGAAGCGTGTTGGGGATGATCCTGGCGGTGCCCGTAGGAATTGTTGTGCTGAATATGTATGAAGCGGGCCTGTTTGAAACGACACAGAACAGCATACGGATTTTGATAAACGGTTTTAACCGGTTCAGAAGGCTGAATAAGGAGGACCTGGAAGAATAATGAAGAAGGTAGCGGTTTTTAATTTAAGGGAATTTGATGAAGCGGAATGGTTTGAAAAATATGCCGGGGATCTGGGGCTGGAGCTTTCCACGTGCCCGGATGCGCCGGATATGGATAATATCGCATCCGTTACGGAGGGCTGTGAATGCGCCGATATCATTACCTCCCAGATTACCAGGGAGCTGATGGCGGAGTTTGCCAGGAACGGCATCCGTTACATCACCACAAGGACCATAGGCTATGATCATGTGGATCTGGAGGCTGCCAGGGAATTCGGCATCCATGTGGGCAATGCGCCCTACGGGCCGAATGGGGTGGCGGATTATACAGTAATGCTGATTCTCATGAGCATCCGCAAAATGAAACGTATCCTGGAGAGGACCAATATCCAGGATTATACGCTGGAAGGAATCCAGGGCAGGGAGCTGAAGGATCTTACGGTGGGCGTAATTGGGACGGGACGCATAGGACGTACCGTTATCAGTAACCTGAGCGGCTTTGGCTGCCGTATCCTGGCCTATGATCTGTATGAAAACGAGGAAGTGAAGCGTTACGGACAGTATGTTTCCCTGGAGGAGCTGTGGAGGGAAGCGGATGTAATCACCATGCATACGCCTCTGACCGAGGAAAACTTCCATCTGGTGAATGAAAAAACGCTGTCACAGATGAAGGACGGCGTTGTGATCGTCAACACGGCCAGAGGCGCGCTCATCGATTCCGAGGCTCTGATTGCGGGAATCGAAAACGGAAAAATAGGCGCGGCCGCCCTGGATGTGGTGGAGAATGAGTTCGGACTGTATTATTACGACCATAAGTCAGATGTGCTTTCCAACCGGGAGCTTGCTATCCTGCGGGGGTTCCCCAATGTGACGGTTTCCCATCATATGGCGTTTTATACGGATAACTATACAAAAACGGTGGTAAGGGATTCCCTTTCCAGCTGTAAGCTGTTCATGGAAGGGAAAAAGAATCCCTGGGAGGTTTGTTGATTGCGTAATTTCAAAATAGTTCTTCAATATGAGGGCACAAGATATAAGGGCTGGCAGAAGCAGGGCGGAACGAATGCGGGCCGCAGGGAGGATGCGGAGTCTTCCGACAGCAGTTTCCTGGAAACAAATGCGAAGGAATACACCATCCAGGGAAAGCTTGAACGCCTGCTGTCCCGCATTGCCGGGGAACCGGTGGAAATCCATGGCTCCGGCCGCACGGATGCAGGCGTCCATGCTTACGGTCAGGTCGCCAGCTTCCATATGGATACGAAGCTGACTGCGGAGGCCCTGATGGAGAAGATAAACAGCTATCTTCCTGAGGATATTGCCGTGATTTCCATAGAAGAGGTGCCTGACCGCTTCCATGCCAGGCTGGGCGCGAAGGGAAAAACCTATCGCTACCGGGTGTTAAACAGCAGCGTGCCACATATATTTGAAAGAAGGTATGTCTGGCAGGTCCCGGAAAAGCTGGATGTGCAGGCCATGTGCAAAGCGGCCTCATACCTGGAGGGCACTCACGATTTTAAGGCGTTTACTTCCACAAAGAAGGGGAAAAAATCCACGGTGCGCACCATCGAAGCTATTGAAATTGTCCGATGCGGGGATGAAATCCATTTTACCTTCCGGGGAAACGGGTTTTTATTCCACATGGTGCGTATCCTGATGGGGACTCTGATTGAAACAGGTAAGAAGAACCGCAGGCCTGAAGAGATGCCGGCTATTCTGGAAAGCGGGCTCCGGGAAAATGCGGGGCCGCTGGCTCCTGCCTGTGGACTGGCGCTGATGGAAGTAAGCTATTGATCCGGTGTCTGGCAGGAGCGCACCGGGGCAGAGAGGATATCATTTGCAGAAACAAAAACGGGAAAACATCCGCAGGGCTGTTTTTTTGATTTATCTGATGCTTACTATCAGGCTTATTATTTTTAAATACCCTTTCGCTGATCTGAAGGAGATTATGGATACCTGGCAGAGCGGCGTAATTCTGCGGGGGCTGGAGACTGCTAATTTCAGGCTGTTTAAGACGGTGCGGATGTATATTGTGTACAGGGACCGGCTGAACAGTTTTGAGAACCTGTTTGGGAATGTGGCAATTTTTATTCCCTTCGGGGCGCTTCTGCCCTGGGTGGATTCCCGCTTTGCAGCCTGGTGGAAGGTGCTTGTTAATGCGTTTTTGTTTGTGGCGGGAATTGAGGTGTTCCAGCTGTTTTCCTCCTTTGGCGCTTTTGATGTGGACGATCTTCTGTTAAACTGCTTTGGCGCCATGCTTGGCTACTGGGGCTGGCTGGTTTTCAGGAAGAAGGCTTGACAGGGGAAGAGGCTGAGAGTAAGTTAAAGGTAGAATAGTAACAGTTCAGGCAGGTCTGCGCATTTGCTGCGCAGACCGTGAGAAAATGTGGTGGCAGCAGGCATCCGACCGTCGCCGAAGGCGATTTTTAATGGGCGGATGCGGTAACAGTTCGGCCCAAGACTGTACTGTTACGTAGAATATGCTGTGACTTTAGCCGTACAGGCCCTGGCCGCAGAAGCGGAGGAACCGCAGAGGGGAGCTTGAATTAAATGAAAGATTTTATGCAGGAGCTGAAGCTTAATTTTATTTTAACCGCGCTGTTCTGTATTGTATGCGGAGTGGTGTTGTTCGTATGGCCGGATGTGTCGGCCAGAATCGTGTGTATGGTGCTGGGAGCCATTCTGGTACTGATGGGAGCGGTCTATCTGGTAAGCTTCTTTTCCTCACCTGCGGGATCGTTCATGAAGCAGATCCACCTGCTGCTCACGATCTGTTTCGTGGCCATCGGCGTATGGATTCTGCTGAAGCCGGAATTCGTAATCAGGCTGATACCGGTGATTGTGGGGATTATCATTATTCTCCACGGCATTTACGATTTGCAGCAGGCGGTTTACCTGTGCAGGGCGAAGTACAGCTTCTGGTGGCTGGCCCTGCTGTTTGCAGTGCTGACCGTGGCTTTCGGGGGCGTCCTGATCTGGAATCCTTTTGAGGCGATGAATATTGCTGTTAAATTTATCGGTGTTTTCCTGGTATTTGACGGTGTTTCCGATCTGTGGATTTTCTCCAGGGCGCGGCGTGTGACGAAGATTATCCGGGACGCGGTGGAAAACGGAATGGACGGCAGCCTGTATGGGGATGATGACATTATCGACTGAGGGAAGCTGATATGTTTATCCTGAGCTGTGCGGTGCTTTAGCAGTACAATTGCGGATATAAAGCGGCAGTGGCATGGTTGGCTTTAATCGCAGTACACTGCATATGTTACAATTCCATAAAAAGGAGGAGCGGTATGGGGTATTTTGAGCTGGACAATGGGAAAATTACGGCCCGGATAGCATCGTTTGGGGCGGAGCTTCAGTCACTGAAGGATGCCGGAAGCGGCAGGGAATATATGTGGAGCGGCGATCCGGCATACTGGAAGAGAGTGTCTCCGGTGCTTTTTCCATTGGTAGGAAATTATAAGAATAAAAAGACCAGCTTCGGCGGACAGGAATATGTCATGTCACAGCATGGCTTTGCAAGGGATCGGGAGTTTACGCGGATATCCGGTACGGATACGGAAATCTGGCTGGCGCTGGATTCGGATGAGGAGACAAGGAAAAGTTATCCCTTTGATTTCCGGCTGGAGCTGGGGTATCGTCTGAAGGACAGAACCCTGGAAGTGCTCTGGCGGGTGAAAAATACGGACAGCAGGAAAATCTGGTTTTCCATCGGAGGGCATCCGGCCTTTGCCTGCCCTTTGAATGAAGAGGGAAATAAAGACGGCTATGCCCTGCAGTTTGATACGGCAGGACCGGTGGAAACAAGGATTATCGGACCGGACGGCCTGGCGACGGATGAGCATGAGGAATATCTTCTGGAGGATGGAAGGCTTCCGGTAAAGGAAGCGCTTTTCGACAGGGATGCGCTGGTGCTTGAGGGCGGACAGGCCCATTCCCTGGGACTGGTGGATCCAAAGGGAAATACTTTTGTGACGGTCCGGTTTGACGCGCCTCTTTTCGGCATCTGGTCGCCGCCGGGGAAAAATGCGCCTTTTATCTGTGTTGAGCCCTGGTATGGAAGATGCGATCACAGGGATTTCAACGGCACGCTGGAGGAACGGGAATGGAGCAATTCCCTGGAAGCGGGCGGCGAATTTAACGCTTCCTACAGCATCAGCGTGTAGCATTTTTAAAAACTAAAAAAAGAAAACGGCAGCCCCGCATAATTACGGGGCTGTAATATTGAAAACAGGGGATTTACATAAAGTGAGCTTACGGAAAAAACTGATAGGGACAAAAGACTTTTACAAGCTGGTGCTGTCTGTGGCGGTGCCGATAATGATTCAGAACGGAATCACTAATTTTGTGGGACTGCTGGACAATATTATGGTCGGGCAGGTAGGAACGGAGCAGATGTCGGGAGTTGCTGTTGCCAACCAGCTGCTTTTTGTGTTTAATATCTGCATTTTTGGCGCAATATCGGGGGCCGGAATTTTTGGCGCCCAGTTTTACGGATGCGGAAATTATGAGGGCGTGCGGAATGCGTTCCGGTTCAAGCTGTGGTTCTGCGCGGCGCTGGTGCTGCTTGGCATCGCTGTGTTCATCGGCGGCGGGGAAAGCCTGATTTCCCTCTATCTGCATGAAAGCTCGGAGGCGGGGGATGTGGCAAGGACGCTTTCCTTCGGCTACAGCTACCTGCTATGCATGCTTTTCGGGCTGGCGCCGTATGCGTTGTCGCAGGCGTATTCCAGTACGCTGCGTGAGTCGGGGGAGACCATGCTTCCCATGAAGGCCGGGATTGCGGCGGTGCTGGTAAACCTGGTATTGAATTATATCCTGATATACGGAAAGTTCGGTGCGCCTGCCCTGGGTGTTGTGGGCGCGGCGATTGCCACTGTAATCTCCAGATATGTGGAGTGCCTGATTGTGGTGCTTTGGACGCATGTCCACCGGGAGCGCGCGCCGTATATGGAAGGCGTGTACCGGACGCTGAAAATACCCTCTCATCTGATTGGGCAGATTGTGATCAAGGGGCTGCCGCTGATGTTAAATGAGACGTTGTGGTCCGCAGGCATGGCGATTATGATGCAGTGCTATTCCATGCGGGGGCTGGCGGTTATTGCCGGGCTTAACATATCCTCCACGATTTCTAACCTCTTCAACGTGGTTTTCCTGGCTCTGGGGAATTCCGTTTCCATCATTATCGGCCAGCTTCTGGGCGCGGGAAAGATGGAAGAGGCGAAGGATACAGATACGAAGATGATCTTTTTCTCCGTGGTGAGTTGCCTGGGCATCGGCGCCGTGATGGCGGTGATTGCGCCGCTCTTCCCCAGAATGTACAATACGACGGATGAGGTGCGCCACCTGGCGGAGCAGTTTATCTGGATATCCGCGATGGTAATGCCGATCCAGGCCTTTATGCATGCCTGCTATTTCACGCTGCGTTCCGGAGGGAAAACCTTTATTACCTTCCTGTTTGACAGCGCATTCATGTGGGTGGTGAGCATACCGCTGGCCTTCTGCCTGAGCCGCTTTTCGGGCCTGCCTATCGTACCGCTGTATCTGATATGCCAGATGGCGGATATAATCAAGTGTGTGATTGGGTTTATCCTTGTGAAAAAAGGAATATGGATACAAAACTTTGTTGCGGAGGAAGCATAGGGATGAGAATTATTTTTGTGAGACACGCGGAGCCGGATTACGCTAACGATACGCTGACGGAAAAGGGCTGGAGAGAGGCTGCGCTTCTGGCGGAGCGCGTGAGCGGATGGGATGTGACGGATTTTTATGTGTCGCCGCTGGGGAGAGCCCGGGATACGGCGTCGCTGAGCCTGAAAAAGATGGGCAGGACGGCTGAAACCTTTGACTGGCTGAGAGAGTTCCATGGCCCTGTTAACGATCCCACCAGAGGGGAAAATGTGATACCCTGGGATTTTTATCCGGAATACTGGACGAAAATACCTGAGATGTACGATAAGGACGGGTTCGGAAATACCGAAGTGATGAAGAGCGGCCGGGTGATGGAGGAGTACGTAAGAATTTCGGGTGAACTGGATGCGCTCCTGGCAAAATACGGCTATGTGCGTGAGGGAGGGCTTTACCGTACCGGCAAAACGGAGGGCGCGGCGCATGATGCCACAATCGTCCTGTTCTGTCATATGGGCGTGACACTGTTTCTGTGCAGCCATCTTCTGGGCATTTCCCCGGTGGTGCTCACCAGCGGCTTCTTCCTGGCGCCTGCCTCAGTCACGGTGCTTGCTTCCGAGGAACGCTGTCCCGGAACGGCATATTTCCGCTGTCAGACGGCGGGGGATACCAGCCATCTGAGGGCCGGAGGGGAACCGGTTTCGGAAATGGGGTATTTTACGGAGCCGTTCCAGGGATAACAGGCATGGGGGCCATGCAGAGGGAAAGAGTGCGGTGTTTCAAGGTTTGGCATATTAATAAAAAAGCAGGTTTGCCGCTTTAAAGTTTGGCGTTTCAATAAAAAAAAGCATTGACAACAGCCTCTGTCTTTGTATAATATAATCATATGAACAATCAATCATATGTTTTAACGAAATTTTCAGGAGGCATATCATTATGAAGAAAAAATACAACCTTACCGATCTCGACTGCGCAAACTGCGCTGCAAAGATGGAGGACGCCATTAAGAAAATTGACGGCGTCAATAATGCGACCGTGAGCTTTATGGCGCAGAAGCTGACCATTGATGCGGATGACAGCCGTTTTGACAGCATCATGAAGGAAGTGGTAAACGTATGCCGCAAGGTTGAGCCGGACTGTGTTATTGAAATGTAAACCCGGCCGGGCCGGTTAACCGGACCGGTGCGGGAAATGTGTTGCAGCCCGGTCCTGGTATGCTCGCCTGCAGGCCGGACTGTAACGGATATGCCTTAATATGGCAAACTTGTACTTGCAATGTATATCAGTATTGTGTACAATAAAAAGCAGTTCAGGAAAGACACAGGCAGGGGAATCCTCTGCCTGTATTTTATAGGAGTTTCAGACGAAAGAGGTGTACCCCCATGCTTGAAGTGAAACATCTTTCATACACGGTAACGGAGAACCAGGAAACGCTTCCCATCGTTGCCGATATCAGTTTTACCGTAAATGACGGCGAAATGCTTGTCATCACAGGCCCTAACGGAGGCGGCAAATCTACAATTGCCAAGCTCCTGATGGGAGTTATTAAGGAGACGGAGGGACAGATCCTTCTGGACGGAAGGGATATTACGCCGCTTACGATTGACCAGCGCGCCAATGCGGGAATCGGTTTTGCCTTCCAGCAGCCGCCCGCTTTTAAAGGGATGACCGTGCGCAGGCTTTTGAACCTGGCGGCGGGAAGTGAGCTGCCGGAGCATGTCAGCTGCAGGCTATTAAGCAGCGTCGGCCTGTGCGCGAAGGAATATCTGGACAGGGAGGTGGACACCACGCTGTCCGGCGGAGAAAGAAAAAGAGTGGAAATTGCCACGGTGATGGCGAAGGATCATAAAGTAAGCATCTTCGACGAACCGGAGGCCGGAATCGATCTGTGGAGCTTTTCCATGCTGGTGAAGCAGTTTGAGCAGATTCACAGGGAGAAAAAGGAAAGCCTTGTCCTGATTTCCCATCAGGAAAGAATTATCCGCATGGCAGACCGCATCATGGTAGTCAGGGACGGCAGGGTGGAGAGCTGCGGCAGCAGGGATGAAATTGTCCCCATGCTTTTCCTTGACCAAGCGGGATGCACATGTCTGGACAGGGAAGGAGGAAACGGCAATGAAGCTGGATGCAGTTACTGATGGCGTATTAAGCAAAATAGATGACCTTGGCTTTAAGCAGGAGGGCGCTTTCAACCTGCGCTATAACGGACAGCCGCTTTGCCACGGTGATACGGAGCATATCAAAATCCGCAGGAAAGAGGATAAGCAGGGGATTGACGTGTATATCAGCCGTGAGGCACAGGGGGAGCAGGTGCATATTCCTGTAGTGGTATCCGCTTCCGGTATCACGGATGTGGTATACAATGATTTTTATGTGGAAGAGGGAGCCAACGTTACGATTGTGGCAGGCTGCGGCATCCATAACGATGGCTGCAACGACAGCCGGCATGATGGTATTCATGCCTTCCATGTGGGAAAGAATGCCAACGTTACCTATGCGGAGAAGCATTATGGAGAAGGAAGCGGCACCGGAGAGAGGATATTGAATCCTGTGACGCAGATTTTTCTGGAGGAGGGCGCCGTATTTACGCTTGATACGGCACAAATCGGCGGCGTGGATTCCACAGTGCGAAAAACTGAGGTTTCCATGGAGGCTGATGCGAAGCTGTTTGTGATGGAGAAGCTGATGACCCATGACAACCAGACCGCTGTTTCGGATATGACTGTGGAAATGAACGGCGCCGGAAGCTCGGCCCAGATCGTGTCCCGTTCCGTGGCGAAGGGCCATTCCGTTCAGACCTTCCACCCGATTGCCATCGGCAATGCGCTGTGCCATGCGCATGTACAGTGTGATTCCATTATCATGGATAAAGCGCAGATTTCCTCCATACCGGAAATCAACGCCAGGGATATTGACGCCCAGATCATTCATGAGGCGGCTATTGGAAGGATTAATAATGAACAGATACTGAAGCTCCGGACCTTCGGCATGACGGAGGAAGAGGCGGAAGCGGTGATTATAGAGGATTTCCTGGCATAAAAAAAAGTAAAACAGATAAGTTTTGATAGGACATTGGATTTTAATAAACCAATGTCTTATTTTTTTTCTCGGATTATCGTAATTGTAACACTTAATGTTACACGCAAAAGAGTATTATAAATATAAAAATATCTTTAGATGTGCATTTGTTAATCAGGAAGATGGGGGCAGGAAGGATAAAGATGTTTTTGGATTTGGCATTTTACTCACCCTGAAGAGTAAAGGCGGTTTTACAGGATGATTCACAGAAAATGCAAGGAGAGGCGGGAGGTATTCCTTATGAAAAGATTAGTAAGCAGGAAAAAAAGGAGTAAGGTGTCGCTGTTAATTTCCCTGATGCTGTGTGTTGTCTGTATTTGCGGACAAAGCGGTATTCCGCTGACTGTTTTCGCAGAAACAGAAACTCCGGTTTTCACAGAAGAGGCGCCTGTGTTGGATGAGGATGCTGGGGGCTCAGTAGAGACGGAAATGACCAATGAATCCATAACCAGTACAGTGTCTGATCAAAATGGATCCGGAAGTAACGTGAAAGAGGGAAACGTGGTTCTGGAGACATCGGATGTCCCGGAGAAAAATGAGAAGGCTCCAGGGGAAGAGACCATGACCGTGTCTGAAACAGAGGAAGTACAGGAAAGTGAATCTGGGGAGCATTCCGGTACTGAGTCTGAGAGTATGCCCGGTTCTATGACGAATTCCTGCACAGTCTCCTTCAGTGTTGGCGCGGATGCAATGGCTGCAGGCGTTTCCATACCGGAAAGCGTTTCTGTAAACGAGGATGAAACCATAGGAAACCTGCCTGTCCCTGTTTGGAATGATGAGGATGGAAAATCAGTAAAGGTCTTCGGCGGCTGGTATATGGATGAAGGATTTACCCGGAAATTTGATACAGGAACTCCTGTGAAAAGTAATATGACCGTCTATGCAAAATGGGATGTTTCAGAAGCGGAAGATATTTCTGCGGACATTCTGGGGGCTCAGAACTCTTTATTAAAAGTAAAAATAAAACCAGAGGATTCCTGTACGGTTTCTTTCAACATAGGAGCTGAGGCAGCTGCAGCGGGGGTTTCTGTTTCGGGAGACATTACCGTAACTAAAAATAAAAATGCCGGCAGCCTTCCCGTCCCTGTTTGGAATAATACGGATGGAGAACCTGTAAAAGCCTTTGGCGGCTGGTATACAGGTGAAGATTTTTCAGAGGTGTTTGATTCGGAAACGGTTGTCAGCTCTGATATCACCTTATATGCAAAGTGGAACAGTCTTGATGAAAAAGAGCTTTATTATGTCAGCTTCTACAGCCGGGATGGAGCTTCCGTGTGCAGTACGATTTCCGTTTCAGAGGGACAGATGGTTAGCCCACCCGACCCTCCTGTTTTGGAAAATATGGTTTTCCTTGGGTGGTCGGAAACTATGCAGGAAGAGCCATTAGCTGAAGTTTCGGAAGAGATGGAATGGTTTGATTTTACGGTTGCTGTGAGTGCGGCAGCTGCAGATGGCGGTAATATATTAAAACTGTATGCATGGTATGGCGATTCCTTAGAAATGAATGAACAGAAGGATGATGTTCCGGCATTGGGGCTTTATAAGGTATCGTTTAGTATCGGGGCAGATGCAGAGGAAGCGGGCGTGGCCGTTCCGGAAGATGTTTTTGTAAATGAGAAGGGAACAGTGGACAACCTTCCCACCCCTGTCTGGATGGGAGAGGACGGAAATCCTGAAAAGGCTTTCGGCGGCTGGTACCTGGATGAAGAGTTTAAAACAGAATTTGATACGGACACAGTTATAAGTTCTGATACTGTTGTTTATGCTAAGTGGAACGGGTTTGATGAAGAAGACCTTTATTATGTCAATTTCTTCAATCAGGATGGCTCTGTTGTCTGTCTGACCCTTTCTGTAGAAGAGAACAGAACCGTAAATCCTCCTGACAATGCTCCTGTAGTGGAGAACAAGATTTTCCGCGGCTGGTCATCAGTTTTACAGGGGGATTCCCTGGTAACTGATATTGTCAAATTTGATTTTTCAAAAACGGTGAGCGAAGCGGTTGCGGATGGCAGCAACACTTTGAATCTATATGCATGGTATGGTGATGAGGTCAGTGTAAGTTTTGTATCCAATGGCGGCATGGCGGTTCCGACAGCTGTTATTGCGGCAGGAGAGATGGTGGAAGAACCGATAACCGAACGGGAAGGCTATACCTTCCGCGGCTGGTCCGAAAGTAATACGGAATTTATGGAATTTGATTTCACTGCTCCTGTAATTACCAGCATAACTCTGTATGCTTTCTGGGAGCCGAAGCTGGTTCCGGTTACGCTGGTTTATATGTATGAGAATGCGAATGACAGTGAATATACTCCTGCGGGAGCCGGACAGACTGTTTATGCGCCTGCGGGCAGTTATCTGTCCATACGGAAAAATAATATTACAGCTTTGAATCAAACGCATGACATTATATATTCCAATGATGCGGGAGGGGAAGCAGTGGGGAATGCTTCCGGCAATGCGTCGGGTACGGGCAGAGCCACGCTGCCGGATATCCGCGACACTTATTTCCAGTATTCTTCTGCTTCCAATAACCGTTTTGTAATGCCGGATGGTTCTACGGTTATGCTTATATATTATAATCGTGCCCGGGTTACGCTGAAATTTACCTATGGCCTTTCCAACAATGCCTCAATTGATGTGAATGCACGGATAAGCGCTGCTGACCAGGCTAAATATAATGTTCAGTATATTGAAAAACAAGTAGGTTACTGGACTAAGTATAATGTCTTTGACTATTCATTTACAGCGAAATACGGAGAAAACATTGTACCGGTCTGGCCGCAGATTGGATGGGTGGAAAATGACAGCTCCGGAGGAAATCAGTTCTATGGCTGGAGGAAAAGCAATAACGATATTCAGGTTACAAATATGTACACTTTAGAAAGGGATCTGTTTAATCAACGTTACATAACTAATGGTGTACTGGTTTGCACCGGAAATCTTCCGGCAGTGGCAAAAGTAGTATCCGTCCTATGGGCTATCTATGTGCGGACAACGCTTCCCGGTGAAAGACCTGATTTTGTATCTGACGGTAAGAATTATACAATTTATACGGAAGCTTGCCAAAAGTTATATATTGAAAGCACTACAAACTTAGGCTATAAACAATTAGAAGGATGTACCCCTATCAGTGGAACGCCGAGGTTTGAGGGCCGCTATCATAATATAGGTAGCAATACTATTAGCGCGAATAATAATAGATATAGTGTAAGAACCGCAGATAATAGTTCTATGCAGCAGGTATTTGACAGTATATTCCCTGATCAGATTAATCATGGGACAAGTAACAGGAATCCTGGTGATAGGTGCCAGATTCTGCTCTATGACCGGAATAAAATTTCTCTTTCGCTTCACGTAAACGATGATACATACGGAATAAACGTACAAAAGGAGGACTACCTTTACAACGATTGGATTTATAACGATGATACCGATTTGCTTAAAACCGTGGAAGCGGGAATGGAAAAAAAGAATTACATATTTGCCGGTTGGTATACGGATTCCAGGTTTACTGACGGTACCCAGTATGTCCCTGATATAAACTCAAGAATTTCCGGAAACATGGAACTTTATGCCAAATGGGAGCCAAATCAGTTTACGGCAAGGTTCTACCTCTATACGGACGATGAATCAGTCCCTTACCGCGAGGAAGGCTTTGCGGAAGGAGGCAGGATTACGGACTGGACGGTTCCGCCCGCAGTGCAGGATATTTTCCTCGGCTGGTACTGGTATCAGGACGGCAGGCTGCAGCCCTTTGATTTTACTTCTGCCGTGGGCCAAAACCATGTGGACCAGGATGGAATCCTCAAGCTTTATGCCAGATGGAATGGCACGGAAGGTAAGGTCAGCTATCTTCCCGGTGCAGGCGGAGATAACAGTACACAGGAGGTCTTTGACGAACGAAAATATGAGATTAATGCGGCCAGCGTCATGCTGCCTTCTTACGATTCTGTCTGGAAAGATAATTCTGTACCTTCAGACAAGAGTATGACCTTTGTTGGCTGGAAAGCGCCCAATGGGGCAATTTATCAGCCGGGCAGATATGTTCCTGTAACCCGTATCCTCATGCAGTTTGAAGCCCAGTGGTCCAGGGATGCCGTAAAGCTAATTTATAATGCTAACGGCGGAAGTGGAAATGATGTGAGCGAAACCTGGGATCGTGGGAGCGTTGTAACTGTCTGGGATAATATGGATGCTTCTACTCCCCATTTCGTGCGTCAGGGATATGAGCTGGCCGGCTGGGATGAAAACAGTAATGCCGAGGTTCCATCCTATAAGCTGGGAGAAGGAAGCATTACGTTAACAAGTGATATAACAATCTTATATGCTATCTGGAGACCCATTTCTATTGATGTAACCATCAGGAAAATGGTTGCTGGCAGTATGGGAGATATAACGAAGAGCTTTGATTTTATTGTTTCCTGTGACCGGGAAATGGCGGAGGGAGACGGTTATACCCTCTCGGAAGGCAGCAAGGAAGCAAGGTTCAGCCTGAAGCACGATGGCAGCATAGTGTTGAAGGGAGTAAGAACAGGCTCTACCCTGACTATTTACGAAAGCAATGCGGATGGATATGAGATGACGTTTACGGTGGGCACGGATCCGAAGGAACTCAGTGAAGGTTCCTATACCATTCCGCTGAATGCTTCAGAACCGATTAATATAACTGTAATAAACCGTAAGGAGGGGGAGATTCCCGATACCGGTGTTTTACTTGATTCCGTACCATATATTTTGATTCTGATGATTGTAATAGTCGGTACGTTTATGTTCCTGAGGAAGCGCAGGAATCATGATGACGATTAATTGAGGAGGTGTAAATGAAAAAATTCAACCGGCATCAGGAACAAAGCGATGGCGCTATAGGTTCCGTTTCGCAGATGCAGAAGGATATGGAGCGCGGTTCACCGCAGAAAGAGGAGCGGCTGCGTATCAAAAAATGGCTGAAAGAGGTTCGCTTTAAAAAAACTATCTTGGGTGGAGTCAATGAAGCGGATGTGTGGAAGAAAATTGCTGAGCTCAATGAGCTGTATGAAGCCGAACTGGCCGCTGAACGGATTCGGTATGACGTTCTTCTGAAGGAATATGCGGATTATGAAGCAAAGCGGCTGGAAAAAGTAATATGTGAAAAAAGTAAAAACATTACGGAAATGGAGAAAGCTGGTGATGAAACAGAATACTAAAAATCAATCTATTGCAGAAATCATCAGCAGACGCAGAGAGAATGTTCTTGTAAGACAGGACGGTGTAAGTCTCCTGTTGCGTATCCTGTTTCTCACACTGGCAGTATGGTTCCTGTTTACCAGGGTGTTTTTCATTACACAGGCCAGCGGAAATGCCATGTTTCCGGCCATAAAGGATGGGGATCTGGTGATAGGCTTCCGCCTGCAGCAGGATTATGCCAAGAATGATGTGGTAGTCTGCCATATCAACGGGCAACAGTACATCGGACGTATTCTTGCAAGACAGGGGGATACGGTTATGCTGGATGAAAGCGGAAAGCTGCTGATAAATGGAACCGCACAAAACGGAGAGATCCTGTATCCCACCTATGCTGAGGAAGGGCTGGAATACCCACTGACAGTACCGGAAAACCATGTGTTTATCCTGGGAGATTACCGTACGCAGACCGTTGACAGCCGGGACTTTGGGCCGGTACCGATGGAGTGTGTGGCGGGGAAGGTCATCACCATTCTCCGCAGACGGGGATTATAGCCCCCATGAAACAGATGCTTTGATCAGTACGGAAGTACTGAATCAGCATACAACCCATTAAAGGAAAGGGAGGAAATCCAAATGAAGAAAATTTTATCCATTGTGTTCGCTATTGTTCTTATGCTGAGCATGGGCACCGTTGCATTGGCTGCGGAAGGGAATTATACGGACATGTCCCAAGTAACAATTACCAAGGAGTATAAACTGACGAATCCTGGTACGACATCACCTGCCGAGACATTTACTTTCAGTGAACTGACCAATGTCTCCGTTACAGATGCTGCGGAAGGAGTAACTGTAGAGAATATGCCGACTCCTACAATTGGCAGTATAAGCTATGAATTGGGGGAAGCGGGTTCCGAAAATATGAAAAAGACCGCTGTCATAACCTTGCCTGATAATTATAGTAGCGTTGGCGTTTATACCTATTCATTCAAAGAAATTCCAGGAAAAACCGCTGGTGTTACATATTATGATAAGGAGATTAAGCTGGTGGTAACCGTTCTGCAGGGGGAGAATGGCAGGCTCCGTGTAGCTGCAGTTCATACCGAGGCAGAGGACGGGGATAAAGCCGATAAATTCCCGAATGAATATTCCGCAGGTTCCCTGGCAATCGCCAAGGTAGTTACCGGAAATATGGGAGATAAGGAAAAGTACTTTAAGGTGACCGTTACCCTCACTGGCGAAAAAGAAAAAGGCTATGCTACCTCTTACAGCGTTACAGGCGGCAGTTATGAGGAGAATCCGGAAATCATTGAAATCGGAATCCCTACAGATTTTTATCTGAAACACGATGATACCATTACCATTGAAAACCTGCCTTATGGTGTTACCTATACCGTTGCAGAAGCTGATTATACAAAGGATGAGGAGGGGAATGATGATTATGATAAAGCGGCCTATACTTTATCAGATGGAAACTGTAAAATAGACTCCGCTTCCGATACGGTGACAATTACCAACAATAAAGATATGGATATTGATACCGGCGTCATTCTTGACAATGTTCCTTATGTTCTGATTCTGGCCTGTGTCTTTGGCGGTATGAGTGTATTTTTCGCAAAGAAACGCAGCTCCCGTGAAAAGTAACGGAGAAGTATGTTAACGATGTAAATTCCTGCCGTCGGGTACAGAGGGCGTTTCGGCCCTCTGTGAATCCGACAGTCTGGTGTGATGGAAAGGAGCAGGGCTGTCAGATAAGCCTGTTTCAATTTATGATAAAAATCCTGTTAAAAGCCGTGAATTTTATAGTCAGCTTCATTGTGTTTTTTTCCCTCTGTACCGCCGGAGTATATGCAGCCTATGCTTTATGGGATAACAGCCGTATTTATGCGGCTGCCAAAGATGTACAGGCGGACATGCTGAAACTGAAGCCTCAAACACAGGATGTGGAAAACGGCGCCTCCTTTGAGGAGCTGCTGGCCGTTAACCCGGATGTATGCGCCTGGGTGAGCCTGGATAACACCAAGGTGGACTATCCTGTTTTACAGGGAGATACGAATCTGGCTTATATCAATAAAGACGTTTACGGCAATTTTGCCCTTGCGGGAAGTATATTTCTGGATTCCCGCAATGACAGAACCTTTGCTGACACCTATTCCCTGCTGTATGGGCATCATATGGAAAACAGCGGAATGTTCGGAGATCTTGAGTTATATAAAAAGAAAGCATTTTTCGATAATAATACCACGGGAATGCTGATACTGCCCGACAGGGCATATAAACTGGAAATCCTTGCCTGCCTTCTGATTCCGGTTTCGGATGATTTTATTTTTAATACGGAGCAGTGGCAGGCTGATATAGATGGAGAGCTTGCTTATATAGAGGAAAACGCATTGTATCTTCATGAGAATACTCTGGAAGAGGTGAACAGGCTTAAGGAACCTAAGCTGCTTGCCCTGTCTACCTGCTCTACGGAGTTTACAGATGCGCGAACCATTATTCTGGCTGTAATGAAACCTTATCAGACAGCGGATTAGAAGGAGGGGGCACATGAAAAAGAAGATTATCAGCATATTTACGGCATTGCTGTGGATGGTGATCTGTACTATGCTCAATGCACAGACAGCCTTTGCGGCCGGGGAAGCGGGGATTTCCATACCGGTGAAGATTTCCCTTTCGGGAACACTCCCCTCCAGGGCGGAGGACTTCACAGTAAAGCTGTCTGCAGGACACGAGTCGTATCCCATGCCGGACGGCGCAGAGAATGGGGTGTACTCCATGGTTATCACTGGAGGAGGCAGCGGGAATTTTCCAATGATAACTTATGACAGACCGGGAATTTATACTTATACGGTCTATCAGGAACCGGGAACAAATGCGAAATGCACCTATGACCGCACCATATACAATTTGACGGTCTATATTGTCAATGCCGAAGACGGCAGCGGTCTGGAAGCTGCCGCTGTACTTCATCCCTCAACGGGAGGGGATAAGCTTGCCGGTGTGGAATTCAGAAATCAATATGAGACGGAAGGGACTCCGCCGCCTGAAGATACGCCGGGAACACCGTCAACACCGGGGACGCCTGCTGTGCCAGCTACAGCGGTGCTCGGAGACAGCGCGGCTCCTGTGATAGAAATCCCTGAAACCCAGATCGGTGTTTTAGGTGAGGCCCAAGGTCCGGGTACGTCAGATATGACGCCTGTGATATCCTGGCTTACGGTATTTGCGGGTGCGGCGGCAGTATTAGGCGGCTTTGGTTTTTGGAACAGGAGGAAACGCAGCCAGGATAAAAAATAAAGGCAAAACAGGCATTTGAGTCATTTAAAAACAGAGTATCGGATAAATTCCAGTATCCGATACTCTGTTTTTATGGCTTCTTTTTATCCGCAATCCGTTCCCGGTACTCCGAAGGTGAAAGCCCCGTTTCCTTCCGAAACTGCTTCGTGAAATGGGACTGGTATTCATAATCCATCCATTCGGCGATTTCCTTTACGGGAAGATCTGTTTTTTCCAGCATTTCACAGGCCTTATCCATCCGCATGCGGGTGATGAAGCACTGCGGGGACATGCCGGTATTTTTCTTGAAGATGCGGTAGACCTGGGAGGTGTCCAGCCGCATGTAGTTTGCCAGGTTTTCGATTGTGATCCGGGAGCGGATATTCCGCCGGATATAGATAACGGCGTCGTCAAAGCGGGAAAAGCTGACGATGTCAGGTTCTTTCTTTTCTTTTTCCTCATGCAGTTCTATCAGCCGGCCGGCGAACAGGTAGAAATAGCCTGTAATAGAGGCGATGTTTTTGCCGGTTCGGCTCTCATTGTAAATATTCTTGATGCAGTTTTCCAGAAAATCATCCTTATCATAATGAAAAATCAGATGCTCTTCGTCCAATCCGGCTTTTTCCAGAAGTGCGGCAGCGCGCCTGCCGAAAAAGGCAACCCAACACAGATCCCAGGGTTCCTTTTTATCCGCCGTATGTACGATTGTGGTGCCGGGAGTGATTAAAAAACCATCGTTTGCGGACAGATGGAAGATGCGCTGCCCTACCCGGTAGGTACCCTTCCCCCGGGTGACAAAATGAATGAGATAGTAGTCCCGGGTATCCTTGCCGTAGCTGTAGTTGGGAGACGTGGAGCAGAAGCCGGAGTGGAACACGACGATATCATCGTCAATATCCGGTTTCTCCGGGTATATATACTGATCATAAACAAGCATGGCAGCAGTCCCTCCTTATTTCCAGTGTAAAGGGCAGCAGGAGAAAATGCAAGATTTATATAAATGACTGCATGCATTTATTATAGCTTTTCTTTTGATGCCATCTTATAATAAGCCCATAAAGTGATTCCGGGGAAGGAAAAATCCCGAAACAGGGGATATTTATGCGTGAAAATGTATAAGTAAGGTTCAATACGGGCAGCCAAAAGGCGGACGGCCGTAAGTCAGACAGATAAAAGACGAACAGTTAAAAGCCATACAGTTAAAAGCCAGACAAATAAAAGTCAGACAAATAAAAGCCAGACAGCCGTCAGGCTTCGGGGAGACTATGGCAGCAGGCTGATGATTCTGGAGGTTACATATGATGGAGAGCATTGAATTTCTGACACTGGAAAATGAAGCGCTATCGGTGCGCATCCTGCCCGGGCTGGGAGGCAAAATCACTTCCCTGCGCCTGAAGGAAAATGATTTTGAACTGGCGGCTCCTAATACGGGAGGGAAATACCGGCAGCCGCAGGAGGATTACGGGAAGGAAGACACAGCAGCGGCGCGGGATGGGGATACAGGGCCGGATTTTTCCAGGTATGACGCTTCCGGACTGGATGATGCGTTCCCCAACATAGACGCCTGTGTGACACAGTGGGAGGGAAGGACGTACTGCTATCCGGATCACGGAGAGATATGGAGCCACCCTTTTACTGTGTGTGAGACCCCGGAGGGGCCGTTGCTTTCCTGGGAAAGCAGCAGGTTCGGTTATCTGTATGAGAAGCGGTTTTCCCTGTCGGGCAATTCCCTTTTCATCCGTTACCGGATAGAAAACAGGTCCGAAGCAGCCTTTCCCTGGCTGTGGACCTTCCACGGCCTGATGCGTTATGAGGAGGATATGCGGCTGCTTTTACCTGAAGATTTTGAAAGGTACCGCTGTGTGGCCGACCATCCGGTGATGGGGGCGGCGGGGAGCATCCTGGAGGCGGTGAATGGCCGCTATGATTTTACCAGGGTGCCGAAGGCTGAAAGCCATTCGGCGGTAAAATATTATGGGGAGGGCAGGAGCCATGCGGGACAGTGCGGCCTGTGGTATCCTTCCCGGGAAGTGCGCTGCACTTTGAAATATGATGCAAATAAGCTGCCCTATCTGGGCGTATGGATCACCGCAGGCGGCTACAGGGGAGATTATAACTGCGCGCTGGAGCCGGCCACCGGTTTTTATGACGATGTCCCAAGGGCAATAAAAAACGACACCATCCGTGTGCTGGAGCCGGGCGGGGAGTTCGCTTTCACATTGGAAATCAGTCTGAGAAAGGAGAAGCAATAAATGGAACACGGTAAAGCAAAGGTCTGGGAGGAAAACGTGGTAATCCCCACCTATGGAATCGGGGAACCCAATAAAAATCCCATGTTCCTGGAAAAAAGAGTGTATCAGGGAAGCTCGGGCAAGGTATATCCCCATCCCGTCATCGATAAAATCTATGATGAAAAAAAGGACGTAACCTACCACGCCGTTTTCCTGGAAAACGATTATCTGAAAATCATGGTGCTTCCGGAGCTGGGAGGAAGAATCCAGAGAGCCACGGATAAAACCAACAATTATGATTTTGTCTATTATAATCATGTGATTAAGCCGGCGCTGGTAGGCCTGGCAGGTCCCTGGATTTCAGGAGGCATTGAGTTCAACTGGCCGCAGCACCACAGGCCCAGCACCTATGATCCGGTGTCCTTCCATATGCAGGAAAACGAAGACGGCAGCGCCACCGTTATGGTGGGCGAGGTGGAGAACATGTTCCGCACCAAGGGAAACGCCTATTTTACCCTGTACCCGGATAAAGCCTGGCTGGAAATCCGCGTCCAGCTTTACAACCGGACCAGCGTGCCCCAGACCTTCCTCTGGTGGGCCAATCCGGCGGTGCCCGTCAATGACAATACCCAGTCCGTGTTCCCTCCGGATGTGCATGCAGTGATGGATCACGGCAAAAGGGACGTATCCCGTTTCCCCATAGCCACGGGAACCTATTATAAAATGGACTATTCCGCAGGTGTGGACATTTCCCGGTATAAAAACATCCCGGTTCCCACGTCCTACATGGCCTGCCATTCCGACTATGATTTCGTAGGCGGGTATGATTACGGGAAAGAGGCGGGAATCCTGCATATCGCAGATCATCATATTGCGCCCGGCAAGAAGCAGTGGACCTGGGGCTGCGGGGAATTCGGCCAGGCCTGGGATCGGAACCTGACGGATGAGGACGGTCCCTATGTGGAGCTGATGACCGGCTGCTTTACGGATAATCAGCCTGATTTTTCCTGGCTGGCTCCCTATGAGGAAAAGACCTTTACCCAGTATTTCATGCCCTACAAGGGTGTGGGCATGGTGAAAAATGCCACACTGGACGCTGCCGTGGGACTGGAAACGGAAGGCGGGAACGCTGTCGTGACCGTTTATACCATGGGCGAAGAACATGTAAAAATCCGTCTGACGCGCGGAGAGCAGCTCCTTTTTGAGGAGGACGCACAGCTGGATCCCGGCCTGCATTACAGGAAGGAAGTGAAGCTGCCGGAGGATATCAGGGAAGAGGAGCTTCTGGTTCAGGTGATTTCTGAGGAAGGAAAGGAACTGGTTTCCTACAGGCCCAAGAAGGAGGAAGTGGTTAAGATACCGGAGCCTGCCAGGGCGGCCCCTGCGCCTGAGGATGCGGCAAGCTGCGAGGATCTGTATCTGTACGGCCTGCATCTGGAGCAGTACCGCCATGCCACCTATGATCCGGCGGATTATTACAGAGAGGGGCTTCGCAGGGACGGCAGCGACATCCGCTTAAACAACGCTTACGGAAAGCTGCTGTTTAACAGAGGGCTGTTCGCGGAAAGCGAACCTTACTTCCGCAGGGCGGTGGAGAAGCAGCTGCGCTCCAATCCCAACCCCTATGACGGGGAGCCTCTTTACCAGCTGGGCCTTTCCCTGAAATTCCAGGGGAAAATGCAGGAAGCCTATGACGCGTTTTACAAAGCAACATGGAACGGAGCCTGGCAGGACGCGGCCTTCTATCAGCTGGCCTGTATTGACTGTGCCGGAGGGGATTTTGCAGCCGCCCTTTCCCATATAGAAAGATCCCTTGTGAGAAACTACCATAACATCAAGGCAAGAAACCTGAAATCCTGTCTTCTCAGAAAAATGGGAAGGACAGAAGAGGCAAAGGCATGGACGTTTTCGACTATCGCCATTGACGGGCTGGATGCAAACAGCCGCAGAGAGCTGAGGATGATTGCAGAGAAAGAGGGCGCGGCAGACGATGCACAGCCGTCCTGGGAGGAAAAACGTATTTTAAGCGGCAATCATAATACCTGCCTGGAAATGGCCTTGGATTATATGGAAGCGGGAGACTTTGAAGATGCGCGCGGCGTGCTTACGGATTTCGCAGCGGATTTTGTGGATAAAACAAAGGTATATCCTCTCATTTATGCAGCTCTTTCCTATTGTGCGGCGCAGCTGGGGGATAAGACGGAGGCGCTTTCCATGGCGCAGCGCTGTGAGGAGGCCTGCAGTGATTACTGCTTCCCACACCGTCTGGAGGATATCGTGATTCTGGAGCATGTGCGCCGGATCCTGCCGGAAGGAAGCAAGGCGCCCTATTATCTGGGAAATCTGTGGTACGATAAAAAGCAGTACGACAGGGCGCTGGAATGCTGGGAATATTCCAGAGAAAGAGATGACACCTTCCCTACGGTACACCGCAACCTGGCGCTGGTGTATTACAACAAGAAGCAGGAAGCAGATAAAGCGCTTGCTTCCCTGGAGAAGGCATATATGCTTAATACCGGGGATTCCCGTGTGCTCATGGAGCTGGATCAGCTTTATAAAAAGGTTGGCAGAAGCCCTGAGGAAAGGGCGGTGTTGCTGGAGGCACATATGGAACAGACCCAGGACAGGGATGATCTGTATGTGGAATATATCACTTTGCTGAATATCCTGGGAAGGCATGAAGAGGCATTGGAACGGACCCTGGGCAGGCAGTTCCATCCATGGGAAGGCGGAGAGGGCAAGATTCCAAAGCAGTATGTGACAGCCCTTTTGCAGCTGGCCAAAGAACATAATGCCAGGGGAGAGTATGCACGGGCGGAGGAACTGCTCCGTCAGGCGGCAGGCTCCTATCCCTGGAATCTGGGAGAGGGCAAGCTTTACGGCGCCCAGGAAAACCACATCTATTATTATCTGGGCTGCACGCTGGAGGCACAGGGAAGGGCGGAAGAAGCCGCGGAATGCTTTGCAATGGCCTCCACAGGTATTTCGGAGCCGGTAGGAGCCATGTACTACAATGACCAGCCGCCGGAAATGATTTATTACCAGGGCCTGGCCCTCCTGAAGCTGGGACGGCAGAAGGAGGCGTACGGACGCTTCAATAAGCTGATAGCTTACGGAGAAGCCCATCTGTTTGACGAGATGAAGATTGACTACTTTGCGGTTTCCCTGCCTGATCTCCTCATATTCGAAGAGGATCTGAACAGGAAGAACGTAAGCCATTGCCTGTTTATGAAAGGGCTGGGCCATCTGGGCAGGAAGGAAACGCAGCGTGCGGAGGAATGCTTTGAGGAAATCCGCACAAAGGATTCCGGTTTTTATGATGCGAATATCCGTAATATATTTTAATTAACAGGTAAAAAATCTGATTAATATGGCAATTTCCGGTTTGAAATGGAAATTGCCATATTTTTTTCCTGAAAAACAAGCTGTGCGGATAACAGATACGTTGAAAAATACGGTTTACGCAGATCAGGCTGAAAACGGGTTACTGTTCACTCCGTGACCAGTAACTGCATAAATCCATTAAAAATCGCCTACGGCGATGGGATTTATGCACTCTTGAATCACTTTCTTACGTACTGTGCAGTAAATGCACAGTACTGAGTGACCAGTAACGAAAACGGATCCTTTTTTCTTTGTGTCTGTTTTTCTTTGTTGAAAGTAAAAATCCAACATAGTAAAATAGTATTCATGAGCGGGAAGATCGGATGCTGGGTGAAAGATTAACAGAGGTGATGCGACAATGGACGAAAAACAGATATGGCTGGTATTGGAAACAGAACCCACAAAGGAGGAAGAGCAGATAAAGCAGGCTTACAGAAAGAAGCTTGCGCGGACCAACCCGGAGGATGATCCGGAAGGGTTCAAGCGTCTGCGGGAGGCTTATGAGCAGGCGCTGCGTCTGGCGGCGCAAACGCAGGAGCCTGAGGAGGAGCTGCCGGAGGGACCGGTGGGGGACTGGCTTTGGGAGGTGAAGGAAGCCTATGGCAGGCTGTCCTCCAGGCTGGATACAGAATTGTGGACAAGTCTGCTGGAACAGGATGTCTGTGTGGATCTGGAGACGGCGCTGGAAGCAAGGGACGGCCTGCTGCGCTTTCTGATGGATCACTTCCGTCTGCCCTCGGAAATCTGGAAAATCATAGACGAGAAATTTTCCCTGATGGAGGATATGGAGGATCTGGGAGAAAAGTTCCCCGGTGATTTCCTGCAATATGTGCAGAACAAATGCACCCAGGAGGAATGGTTCCCCTATGCCCTTTTTGAAGGGGAGGAGGACGCGGATTATGATACGTGGCTTTCCTGTTTTTACGAAATGCGCAGCGCATGGCAGGAAGGGAATACGGAAAAAGCGGAAAGCCTGTATGAGGATCTGGGAAAAACAGGAATCAGCCACCCTTACGCGGCCGCGGTCTATGCCGCCGTACTGGTGCAGAAGGATAAAAAGGAAGAGGCACGCAGGTTGATGGAAGAGGTGACGGAAAAGACGCCGGAGGATCCCTGGCTGAGGGATATTGCCGGACAGGTCAGGCAGGCGGCGGGAGACGAGGACGGCGCTTACCTGGATTTCCTGGCGGTGCTTGAAAAGGAGCCTGTAAGCTATCTGCCGTGCCTGCGGTGCAGTCAGTTCGAAATGAAACGGGGAAAAGAGGAGGAAGCCAAAAAGCGTTTGATCGCGCTGGTGGACGCCGGCTATGACACGCAGGATGTAAGAGACGCCATCCATGAGGTCAATGGACGGCTGATTCCCCTGTACCGGAAAAACTGGGAGGCGGAAAAGGAAAACCTTTCCCTGTTTTTCAAGCTGGGCTGGTGCCTTTTGCAGAATGAGGACAGTAAAACGGGAGTTTCTCTGATGGAGGGGATCGTCCCGGATCAGGCAAACTCCGCGGAGTATCACAGCCTGCTGGGCCGTTTTTATTACAATGAAAAGGAATATGCAAAGGCGGAGGAGCAGTTCCTCTCCTGGCTGGAAAGCATCCGTCTGGAACCGGCGGTAACGGAAAGTGAGAAGGAGGCGCTGCCCGCCCGCTTCGGCACTGCCTACAGCCTTCTGGCGGCCTCACGGAAGATGCAGGAGGACTATGAGGGGGCGCTGGAGGCAGCAGGGAAAGCGCTGGAGCAGCGGGAAGACGCCGCCTACTACCAGCAGAAGGCGGATGCGCTTTTCAAGCTGGGGAGATATCAGGAAAGCGTGGATGTGTGCGATATTATCCTGGGGCTTAACGACGGCTACCTGCCCGCCCTTGTGACCAGGCAGGAGGACTACTATGCGCTGCATATGGCGCAGCAGGTGGTGGATGATTTCTACCGGATTAAGGAAATTTATGCGGCGCTGCCCCGGCCCTATGAGCTGGCGGCCGATGTTTTCCAGATTTACAGGCAGTATAAGGACGTGCTTCATATTGTGGAACAGGCCGTGCAGGCGGAGGTGGACAGCCGGAAGCTGGATCTGATGGAGGTGAAGGCAAAGAGGGCATTGGCCGAGGAAAAGGAGCAGTATGAGGAGGTGCTGAAGCTTTCCGGCGGACTGCTTAAGAAGCTGGAGGAGGAGCGCAAGACGGACGGAGACAGCGGCGGGGAGGCAGTTTCCGAGCTGGATCGCAGGGAAGCGGAGGTTTTCCGGGAAATGGCGTTGTGCCACTCGAGCCTTGGAGAACTGAAAAATGCACTGGAGCTGATAGATAACGCTATCCGTTTTGACCCGTCAGCCTATGTTTATGTGTGGGTGAAGGGAGATCTGCTTTATCAGAACGGTTCCTTTACCCAGGCGCTGAAGGCTTATGAAGAGGTGAAGGAGCAGATACCGGATAACGCGAATATCTGGACGGACATGGCTGCCTGCCATAGGAAGGGCGGCCGGGAGGAAGAGGAAAGGGAGTGCCTGGAGGAGGCGGTGCGGCTGGATCCGGAGCACCCCAGCGCCTGCGGGCGCCTTGCGGCCATCTACCGGGAAAAGTACAGCAGCCGGGAGCGCAGGGAGGATTACGACAAGGCGCTGGACTATGCCTGCAGGCAGCTGAAGCAGACCCCTACAGCCTATTATTATATTGAAAGGGGACAGCTTTACATAGAGAGCTGCGAATGGGAAAAGGCGCAGGAGGATTTCAGGGAGGCCGCCAGGCTGGAACCTGACAATGCCTATGCTTACTACAACTGGGCCTGCATGCTGAAGTATGCGGGACAGTATGAGGAAGCGGTAGAAATGTTTGAGAAGGCGATTTCGCTGCGCACGGAAAAGGAATCCACCGTTTTTTTCAGAGGGCTGGGAGAATGCTATGAAAGAATGAACCAGCTGGATCGGGCGGCCGCCGCCTATGAGAAAAATATTGCGGAATTCCCGGAATCCGCCGCTGTGCGTTGGGATTATGTGAAGCTTCTGGAGAAGATCGGGACGCCGGAGCTTCTGGAGAGAGCCAGACAGATCCTGGAGGAGATCCTGAAGCTGAAGGGAGTGCGCAAGGCCTACTATCAGTCGAAGCTGGCCGGGATTTATGAGCAGATGGGAGAATATCAGACTGCCATAGAACTTTGTGAGCGAGCCATGCGGGAGGAGGCGGAATATCTGCGTCCGTACATTACTCTGGCGGAGCTTTACCTGGACAGCTTAAGAGATGGCAAAAAGGCGGCAAAGACTTTTAAATCAGCCCAGTCCTTCCTGAAAAAAACAGACTCTCTGTATGAGGAATATGTAAATGATATGACGAAAATATCGGCTTTTCGGGGGAAATGGAAGGAAGCCCGCAGCTACGCGGATGAAGCCATTGGCATTATCGAAAAGAAGTACGGTTCCCTGAAGGAATATCTGTCGGCGAAAAAGTACAGGAATGCCAGACTGTTTGCGGTGGGAAAGCTGTTTTATTATTCCGGCAGGCTTACGGAAGCGGCGCAATGCTTCCATGCAATGGCTCCCTGCATGAAAGCGCAGGAGCCGGAGGGGGAAGCGGCCGGATCTTACAGGGGAAGAATCTGCCAGCAATGTACTGAGCCTGCATGCTGGGAGTATTATCAGGCGCTGGGAATGCTTGCGGAGGCGGCGGAGGATTATGAGGCGGCCTGCGGCTATTACCGCACGGCATTTAAGATCGGAGGAAGAAACATCTGTATTGAAAAGAGTCTGGAGGAGTGCACGAAGGCCGCCGGACGGGCGGGTAAGACAAAGAACAGGAAAGGGAAAAAAGAATGATTATAGGAATTGACCTGGGGACGACAAACAGCCTGGCCGCTTATTTTACGCAGGAGGGGCCGAAAATCATACCGAACCGTCTGGGACACCATCTTACGCCGTCCGTAGTGAGCATGGATGAGGAAAATCAGATTTATGTGGGAAAGACCGCCAGGGAGAGAATGGCGCTCTATCCCGGCACTGCCGCCGAGGTTTTCAAGCGCAGCATGGGAACCGGCAGAAAATACCGGTTAGGGAAAAAGGAATTTTTGGCAGAGGAGCTTTCTTCCTTTGTCCTGCGTTCCCTGAAGGAGGATGCGGAAAGCTTTCTGGGCGAGGAGGTGACGGAAGCGGTAATCAGCGTGCCCGCCTATTTTAACGATTCCAGGAGAAAAGCGACCAAGCGCGCGGGAGAGCTGGCCGGGCTGAAGGTGGAGCGGATTATCAGCGAACCCACCGCCGCAGCGATCGCCTATGGGCTGTATGAAAAAAAGGGAGCAAGCAAGTTCCTGGTATTTGATCTGGGCGGGGGCACCTTTGACGTCTCCATCCTGGAAATGTACGACAACATCCTGGAGGTCCGCGCCGTGGCCGGGGACAATTTCCTGGGCGGGGAGGATTTTACCGAGGTCCTTTACCAGCTGTTTTTAAAACGCCGGGGGCTGGAGGAAGAAACGCTGAGCCTGAAAACGCGGCTTTACCTGAAAAAACAGGCGGAGCTGTGCAAGCTGGGCTTTTCGGAGGAACGCTCCAGTGTGATGCGCTGTGTGATGGACGGGGAGGAATGGGAGGAGACGTTTAAAATATCGGAGTACGAGGAAGCCTGCGCTCCGCTGTTTGAAAAAATACGCAAGCCCGTGAAACGGAGCCTTTCCGACGCCGGCATCCGTCTGTCCCAGATAGACGAGGTGGTGCTTGTGGGAGGCGCAACCAAACTGCCCATCGTGCGCCAGTTTATCAGCAGGCTGTTCCGCCGGGTGCCAGATACCCACATCAATCCCGATGAGGCTGTGGCGCTGGGAGCGGCGATCCAGGCTGCCATGAAGGACAGAAACGACGCCATCCGCGAGGTGATCCTTACCGATGTCTGCTCCTTTACCCTGGGAACGGAGGTGGCGGTGAAGGAACGCATTTCCGGCCAGTATGAGAGCGGGCATTTCTGCCCCATCATTGAAAGGAACACGGTGATACCTGCCAGCAGGACGGAGCGTTTTTATACAATTTATGATGATCAGACCAAAATAAGCATCCCTGTCCTCCAGGGGGAGAGCCGCTTTGCCTCCAATAACCTGCTCCTTGGAAGGGTTGAGCTTGAGGTGCCCAAAAACAAGGCGGGAGAGGAAGCGATAGACATCACCTATACCTATGATATCAATTCCATCCTGGAGGTGGAGGCCACCGTGGTTTCCACCCAGGTGATGACGCGGAAAATCATCAAGGGTGAAGAGGTGCAGATGACGGATGAGGAAATCGAAGAACGGTTCCGGGAGCTTTCCTTCCTGAAAATCCATCCCCGCGATCAGGAGGAGAACAAGCTGCTTCTGCTGAAATGCGAACGCCTCTATGAAGAGAGCCTGGGCGACAAGCGCATGGCCATTGAGCTGGAGCTGAGAAAATTCGAGGCCGCTCTGGATACCAGGGACAATGGGAAAATTGAAACGGCCAGGGAGGAACTGAAGGAGGCGCTGAAGGAGCTGGATGAGTTCTGGGAGGACTGAGCTGGACAATGGCGGCTGCCGCGAGGGTCAAATACCCCGCAGCTCTGCAAGTTTGATACCTCGTTGCTTGCAGAGCTGCGGGGTATTTGATTGCCTTTGTGTTCAAGCTTTTCCTGATATTAATCCTCAAATCTTTTATGACCTGGTGTACTCAACCGCTGCAATATTATGGAAATATGATATACCGAATGGTTCACTGTACCAACTTCGTATTGTGAATCCTGAAAAAGTAATTAAATGTTTACAATTTTCTGTTTAGTAGGCGGAGAAATTTACAAACCGTGCATTTTTAGTCAGCAGCTTTTTTAATCCGTGTATACTTCTGTTTTCAGAATTGCGCAGAGCCGGAAATCAGGGTATACTTTTAAGTGGAGTGTAAGGAGAAGCATTGTTCGTTGGTAGAAAGGAAAGCTTATGGAAAGAACGCTGCCTATTGGAATTGAGGATTTTAAAAAACTGCGTGAAAATAATTTTTATTTTGTAGATAAATCTATGTTCATAAAGGAATTGCTGGATAACAGAAGCGAAGTCAGCCTGTTTATGCGCCCTCGCAGATTTGGGAAAACCTTAAGCCTCAGTATGCTGAAATATTACTTTGAGAAGGCCTTTAATGAAAATGGCGCTGAATTGGATAACAGCAGTCTGTTTGAAGGCTTACGGATTATGGAAGCCGGCGAGTTGTATACAAAACATATGGGGCAGTATCCGGTAATCAGTTTATCACTGAAGTCAGCAAAGCAGCCGAATTGGGAATTGGCATATAATTGTCTGACAGATGAAATCATTACTGAATTTGACAGACATAGTTATATATTGGAAAGCCCCAATTTAAGCCCGGCGGATAAAAAGCAATATCAGGAGATGCTTAACAGGCAGGCTCCTGCCGCATATTGGGTTAAGGCACTGGAATTCCTGTCAAGATGTCTGAAAAAGGCATTCCGTAAAAATGTGATTATCCTGTTGGATGAGTACGACGTCCCTCTGGAGAATGCATATTTCAATGGTTTTTACCAGCAAATGACTTCTTTTATCCGTTCCCTGTTTGAGTCAGCGTTAAAGACAAACCCAAACCTGGAATTCGCAGTAGTAACGGGCTGCCTGAGAATTTCCAAAGAGAGTATATTTACAGGATTAAATAACCTGAAAATGGTATCGCTGCTTGATGTAGGCTATTCCGAGCAGTTTGGCTTTACCCAGGCGGAAGTGGACAGAATGCTTCAGTATTATGATATTACAGAGCGCAAGGAGGAAGTAAAAGCCTGGTATGACGGTTATAAGTTCGGAAAGACGGAGGTCTATAATCCCTGGAGCATACTGATGTATGTAGATAAGCTGAGGCTGGACAGAGATGCATTGCCCAGGCCGTACTGGGCAAATACCTCATCAAACAGTATCATCCGTGAATTGGTGGAACGCGCTGACAGCAGCGTAAGGCAAGAGATGGAAACGCTGATAGCGGGCGGCACCATTGAAAAGCCGGTACATGAGGATATCACCTATGAGGACATTTACCAGACGTCGGATAATCTCTGGAATTTTCTTTTTTTTACAGGATACCTGAAAAAAGTGGAGGAACGTCTGGAGGATGTAACCTCCTACCTGACGCTGGCAATTCCCAACCTGGAAGTAAAATATATATACCAGAATACGATTCTGGACTGGTTCGATAAAAAAATCAGGCAAAAGGATCTGTCCGGGATTTACAGTGCGCTGCTGAAAAAGGACACACAGCTGCTGGAAAGGGAGCTGTCCGTAAACCTGATGGAGACAATCAGTTTTTATGATTACCGTGAGGATTACTACCATGGCTTCCTGGGAGGCCTGCTTAAAATGATGGATGGCTATACCATCAAATCCAACCGTGAAAGCGGACTGGGAAGAAGCGATCTTCTGCTTCTGTCAGCCCCTTATGATGGGATTGCCATTATCATGGAGCTTAAGGTGTCGGATACCTATGCGCAGCTGGAGGAAAAGGCGGAAGAAGCGCTTGCGCAGATAGAAGAGAAGCAATATGATGCCGAACTGAAGCTGGAAGGTTACCATACTTTCATTAAGTATGGGATTTCCTTTTATAAAAAGCTCTGCAAAGTGATGTGCAGATAAAAGAAAACGTAACTGTTCATCAGGTCAGCGCATTTAGCTGCGCAGGCCAGCGCTTTGCGTTGACCGTAAGAAAATGATTCAGGAGTGCTTAAATGCATCGCAGTCCAGACAGTTATGAACCCATATAAAAAGACACAATCCCGGTCCCGCAGCAACAGGCGGACCGGGATTGTTTTAAATTTTTCAGATTTATTGCCGTGGGCAAAGAGCCGGGCAGCCATGCCTGCAGTGGAAATTAGGCCTTCGAGGCAGTGGGGCAGATTTCCGGTCTGCCATTTTGCTGAAATCAGATATCCAGCTTCATATCCCCCATCTTAATCCATCCCTTTTTCCGCATCAGCTCAGAAAACAACAGCGCCAGAATGGCAGGGGCAGCCACATGCATCAGCAGGATCTGGAGAAGTACCAGGGCGGCACCCATCCCTTCACCGGTCATGGTCTGGAACGCCATGATCTGTCCAACAAGGCCGCAGGTCCCCATACCGCTTCCGGTGGCATTGTTGGTCATACCGAGGACGCAGGTGGAAATCGGCCCCAGGATGGCACTGGCCAGAATGGCGGGAAGCCAGATCACGGGCTTGCGGATGATGTTTGGCATCTGGAGCATGGAGGTGCCCAGCCCCTGCGCCACCAGTCCGCCCGTTTTATTTTCACGGAAGGATGCGACGGCGAAGCCGACCATATTGGCTGCACAGCCTACGGCCGCGGCCCCTGCGGCAATTCCGCTTAAGTTCAGCGATACGCCGATGGCGGCAGAGCTGATAGGAAGCGTCAGGGCAATGCCCATCAGGACGGAAACGATGATGCCTGCCCAGAAGGGCTGCTGTACGGCGCCCCAGTTGATCAGTTCGCCCACCTTGGTCATAAATGCGGCGATGGGAACGCCGATGGAAAGACCGACAACAGCGCCTACGGTAATCGTGGTGATGGGTGTTACAAGGATATCGACCTTTGTTTTCCCGGCCACCAGCCCGCCGATTTCCACGGCCAGGTAAGCGGCGACAAAAGCACCCAGCGGTTCCCCTACGCCTGCCAGGGTAAAAATGCCCTCCGACAGAATGGTGCCGCCGATGATGGTCTTGGCATATGCGCCGATCATGCCTGCGGCAGCGGCGGATACGGTCACAAGAGGCGGTTCCTTGAATTTGCTGGCGACACCGATGCCGATTCCCGCGCCGGTGAGCTTTTTGGCTACGGTGGCAACGACGATGATATAAGCGCCGATGGTGCCGCCGATGAGGTTACCCACCTGTTCCAGGATGGTGCCTACCAGAAGCGTGGCAAACAGTCCCTGTGCCATGCCGGAAAGGCCGTCAATAAAAATCCGGTTGCAGAGTTTCTTTACTTTTTCCATATTCTTCATCCCCTCTGATGCCCTGGCGGGCATATTTATGCAAGTCAGGCGGCAGGATATGTTTTGTAGCAGTCCGGTTATCTGAACGGTTACTGCTTTTTGCAGAGAATACTGCAGAAAAAATGCCACGGCATAAATTGTTCCCTATGCCGTGACAACTGCATTTACATATGTATTTACATGTGTCTTGTCACCTTGAGGTATAAAATAGCACATCAGGGTGCCGAAAGCAAGTATTTTTTTTCGGCAAGGGCTTTTTCAATGGAATCCAGGACCTCCTCGCTTTCCGCCTCCACCGTATGGTAATGGATGTCATCGGTAAGCTCCTTTAAAGGCTTGGTCTGTTTGGTTGCGATTTTCCGGACGAAATCCTGCACATCCCTGCGGCTGGAAATAATCAGGTTCACTGTAATGGTGCCGTAAATGGGATGGGTGATGATCACGTCAAGCACCTTGCCGCCCAGATCCACAATGGTATTCAGTTCATCCGCAATCTGTTGTGTGGAATGGGACACCATAAAACAGCGGTTGCAACGGGCACCGGCAGGATTATAGAGCAGATATCCCCTGGCGGTGGAAAGAATATCGCGGTTGGTCGCCCGCAGGAGCGCGATATCCTGGACGATGACCTGGCGGCTCACTCCCAGCCTGCGGGCCAGTGCGGATCCTGATAAAGGTTCCCGGGCATCTCCCAGCATTTGAAGCAGGGCTTCCCTGCGCTGTTCTCCATCCATGTGATTACCTCCTGAAAAATATTTCAACTGGCCGGCTGGCTGGAACCGTGCCGTATTTATCTGTAAACGGGCAGGAAAACGGCCATTATCAACCGGTATCAGGCGGTTTTATTTTAGCACAGGGAGGGCGCGGGTGCAAGGTGGGGATGCCGGGACATGGATGCAGCGTAACAGTTCAGGCAGGTTTGTGCATTAACTGCACAAACCGTGAGAAAACGTGATGCCAGCAGGCATCCGCCCCCGCCAAAGGCGTCTTATCATGGGCGGATGCAGTAACAGTTCGGCCGAAGGCTGAACTGTTACGATGCAACGCCGCTTGCGGAACAGCCGCAGGCGGAATCAGAGGCGGAGTTAGGCGGCCCCGGTGTATGTGCAAACAGGCCTGGATGTGGTAAAATAAGGAAAAAGTTACAAAAGGGGCTTTCAGAAAATGTTTCAGTACATAACGGATAAAATCAGGGGAAGGCGGAAGCGGCTGCTCCATGATTATATTGCTATTTTTATCATTATGGGGATGGTGCTGCTGCTGTCCTTTCTGATCATCGGGTATATTGCCAATTCCACAACAATGGAACAGTCCAGGAATTCCTCAAGGGTCATTTACAAACAGGCCAGGGAGCAGCTGGAGCAGGTCGAAGAGGATCTTCAGAACATGTACATGAATGTGGTAAAAAATGATTCCGTGCTTGCCTTTCTGGAAGCCGCGGACAGCTATGAACGCTGGGAAATGCTGGAGAGCGTCCAGGGGATGGTTGGAATGAACCGGAGAATCAACCGGAACCTGGAAAACATCATTTTTTATGATGAGGATGGGAACCTGATTTTTGCGCTGGGAAATGTTTTCCTGGACAAGCCGGAACTGGAACTGAATGAAATGCTGAATTTTTCAGGCAGAATGTGGGATGAAGCTACGAAACAGGCATGTTTTGAGGTGGGGCTTCCCATCTATAAGGAGGAGACGGACGGCTATACGCTGCTGGGAAGCGCTTACCTTTTATTCAATGTGGGAAATCTGCAGGAAATCATGGATCGGGCGCTGTTAAACCGGGATTCGGCCATTGCGATTGTGGACGGCAATGGAAGGGCCATCGTCAAAGCCGGGCAGTGGGAAGATTATTACGGGGATTTTGAGACGGCGCTGGAGGATAAAAAAAGGCTTGTCTACGCGGATTACATAGGTACGACGGGCTGGCGGATTGTGAATGTAATCCCAAAGAAAGCGCTGCTTACCGGGGCGGAGCAGATGAGAAACATCACTTATGTGACCTTTTTGGCGGTGGTTTCCATGATGATTTTCCTGTGCGCCATGCTGTATAAGCGGATCATTTATCCCATTTCACGCCAGACGGCATTTATGGCGGGCTTTACGGAGGATACCCATCAGCGTATTGAGGTGCTGGAGGAGAATGAAATCGGGGAAATGGCCCATAAGATGAACCAGATGCTGGATGATATCGAAAAGCTGAACGGGGAAATTATCGAATCCAACCGGAAGTATCTGGAGATGGAGTATGCAAAAAAACAGACGGAAATGATTGCATACCGGAGTCAAATCAATCCCCATTTCCTGTACAATACCTTTAACTGTATCCGGGGAATGGCGCTATATCACGGGGAAAAGGAAATTGCGGAGCTGACAATGGCGCTGTCCAGCTTTTTCCGGTACAGCGTACAGGGAGAGGAAACAGTAACCGTGCGGGAGGCGTTGGAAAATCTGCAGCGTTATGCCAGAATCATCCAGTACCGCTTCAACGGAAAACACAGGGTGGAGGTGGAAGCCTCCCGGGAGGTCTATCTGGTCAAAATTCCCAAAATGCTGCTTCAGCCCTTGGTGGAAAATGCGGTGCTCCACGGCCTGGAAACGAAGGTGGATGGGGGCGTGGTGCACGTTGCCGTGAGCGGGACGGAACAGAAAATCGTGGCAGTGGTAAAGGATAACGGCCAGGGCTTTCCCAAGGAGACGCTTGTACAGCTGCGCCAGGCCATGGAATGCTACGACAGGGAAGGTACGATTCCTGATGACGGCCACGGAATCGGGTTCCTGAATGTATACAGGCGGCTGCGGCTTTTTTACGGGACGGCGGCTGAATTTACGGTGGAAAGCAGGGCCGGGGAAGGCACGGAAATTACAATGGTTTTGCCGGTGGGAGGTAGATAGAGATGTATCATGTTTTTTTAGCGGATGATGAACCCTGGGCGCTGATGACGCTGCAGAATCTGATTGACTGGAGTGATTACGGCTTTGCCGTCAGCGGGGAAGCCGAGGACGGGGAGCAGGCTTTGGAACGGATTATCAGAACCAATCCGGATCTGATCATTTCGGATATCCGTATGCCGGGAATGGACGGGCTGTCACTATTGCAGACTATCAGGGACAGAGGGCTGGGGGCGGAGGTGCTTCTGGTGAGCGGCTATACGGATTTCGAATATGCCAGGAAGGCCCTGCAGTACGGCTGCGCCGGATATCTGGTAAAACCGGTGGAGGAGCAGGAGCTGGTAGAATATCTGTCCAAGGTGAAGGGCATACTGGACGGGAAAAATTCAGGGGGGGGGGGTAAAACTTTCCGGAGAAAATGAGGATGAGGGCTACCAGTCGGAAAAAATCCAGGTGCAGAATATGGTAAAATATATCCAGGAGCATTTTGGAGAGGGACTGACGCTTGCCACGCTTGCCGGTGAGTTTAAAATGAGTGAAAGCTACATCAGCAGTCTCATAAAGAAGAGAACCGGAAAAGGCTTTGGGGAACATCTGATGGAGGTAAGGATTCAGAAGGCCCAGGAATACCTGCGCACGACCAATGACAGCATCGAGGCCATTGCGGAAAGGGTGGGCTATCCGGACTATTTTTATTTTACCAAGGTCTACAAAAAGGCCACGGGGATCAGTCCTGCAGCCTACAGGCGCCAGTTGTAGGGGGGAGCGGAATGCGTCCGCCTGCGTGGGGCTGCCGCTGTATTTCTTCTCCGGGGGCGGCTTTGGGGGAGTTTCCGGTCCAGTCTCAAAAACGGGGTGTTTCTAACTGTTTCCGGAGGCCGGAATTCTGCCAGCGCGGCCAAAACTCCTCCGCAGGCAACGGGGTAGTGGGCAGCCGTGGGCGTTGGGAGCGGCCGTTGCCTGTGTTCGTCAGACAGGCCGCTAGGGGCGGCAGAATTCCGGCCTCCGGAAGCAGTAAGAAACATCACCGTTTTTTCCTATGGACCGGAAACTCCCCCAAAGCCGCCCCCGGAGAAGAAATACAGCAGCAGCCCCACACAGGCGGACGCATTCCTTTGGCTATGCGGCAGGGTTGTGCTGGATTGACAGATGTGATAAGAACAAGTTGAAAAATGTAGAAGATATTATAAAATTTATAAGAGTAATTGTGAGGCTGCGGGGAAAAATCCGTGGCCTTTATTCGTTTTGTATATGAGAATCTAAATATTTGACAAAAATAGTAAAATAATCTCCATACAAAAGATGGAGGGAAAAAATTACAATAAAGTCCATCAGGTTACAATGCATTGTACAGATAAATGGAATTATGAAAAAGGTAACAGTCCGGTTTTCTGGGCTGTTAATAAAGAAGGAAAGAGGAATGGTTATGAGAAGACATGTACTGCAGAAAATGTGCGCGTTGGCACTGGCCGGAACTATGGTTTTGAGCCTGGGAGCGTGCGGTTCGGCTGAAACAGGGACGGCAGGGACACAGGCGGCCCAGAGTGAGGCTTCAGGGGAGAATGCCCCGGCAGATGCTTCTGCTTCCAGTGAGGGAACAAGCGAGCTTTACTGGTTTTCTGATGTATCCGGATGGGGACCTGCGACAGCGAACTGGTCCACCAAGGAATCACCGGCGACTGAATACATAGAAGAAAATTTCGGGCTTACCCTGAAAATAGAGCAGCCGCCTACGGATGCAACCACAAAGCTGGGCCTGATGATCGCCTCAGGAGAGCTTCCGGATATGATGTCCATTACGGATGCGGACATATATAAGCAGCTTGTGGCAGCGGACAAGGTATGGGATATGAAAACCTTCCTGGAAACCTATGATCCGGAATCCCATTTGCTCAAGGACTTCCCGGAGGATATCAAGCAGGCTCTGACAGATACCTACGGCGGCTGGTATTCTTATCCCAGCCATATGGAATCCAAGGATAACAGGAAGGTATTCCCTCCCGATGATCAGGTATGGATTGACGTAGTGGAAAAGGGCAGCAACAGCTGTATCATGTTCAATAAGGAAATCATGGATGCGCTGGGAATTACCCAGGAGGACGTACAGACGGAGGAAGGCTTCTACGCTGCCTGCGAAAAAGTGAAAAATTCCGGCTATCAGGTGGACGGACAGAGCGTCCTGCCGGTAGTGCTGCAGTGCAACCTCTGGATTAACTCCAGCCTGGACGGCATTGTTTCCTGGAACTTCGGTGCAGTGCCGGTGGATGAAAACGGCAATTACAGGCATATGGAACTCAGCCCGGGATATAAAAACGGCCTGAAATTCCTGAATACCCTGGTACAGAAAAACTACCTGGATGTGAATACCCTTACAATTGATGAAACCGCCCTGAAGACCTATCTGGATGCAAAGAGAGTATTCTGCTGGATCGGCAACCAGGCACAGCAGGACAAAACAAATATGCCCTGGGTATCCTTCGGACCGATCCTTGCCTCCAACGGCGCCAGACCGGCCATGCCCGTTAACCAGTCCGCAGGCACCGGCTGGATTCAGACCCTTGTTTCCAAGGACTGCAAGAATCCTGAAAAAATTGCAAAATTGTTAAGCTGGGCTTCCAGCCAGGAAGGACTGCTCCTTAATTATTATGGTATTGAAGGAACGGACTATACGATTGACGAAAAAGGCATTGTAACAAAAACGGAAGAAGGTAAGAAGAAGCTGGCGGAAGAGTATGACAACAATGTACTGATGTGGCCGTTTGCCAACACCTCTTTTGAAAGGAATACGGAGCCTATTCCGGATCCCACAAGCAACAGAGGCGTGGAAGTAGCGCTGATGCCTGCATTCGGCAATTACAAGGATACATACATTTATGATGATTCCCTGCTGGGCTTCAAAAACAGCACGGTTATCGAGCCTTCCAGCGACCTGGGTATCAAGCTTTCCCAGATCAAGACCTATCTGGAATCCCAGAAGGCAAAAATCGTAACGGCTGCTTCCGACGAGGCCTTTGAAAAGGAATACCAGAACATGCTCGACACCCTGGATCAGTATGAAATCACAGCGATTGACGAGGAATACAACAAAGTATACCAGGAGTACTGTGAGAAGAAGGGCAACAAAATCGAAGATATAAACGCCGGACTTTACAAATAATCCCCGGCGGCAGCATAAGGCTGGCCCGCAAAACGCGGCAGCCTTATGTTTGCCTGAGGAAGACGGAGGTTCTATATGAAGAGTAAAAAGAAAAAAACTACGGGATTCCGGCTGGGCTATGACAGGGCCACACAGCTTCAGCTGCATACGCTTATGCTCCCCGGAACCGTATTGATGCTGCTGTTTTCCATTGTGCCGCTTTTCGGCCTGCTGCTGGCTTTTAAAAACTACAGTGTCATAGAGGGCATTAAAGGCGTATTCACCAGCCCCTGGTATGGCTTCCAGAATTTTAAGGTGATATTCGGCAATTTTGACTTCAAACGCATGCTGGTGAATACGCTGGGCATTAACCTGATCGGAAACCTGGTGAATATTGTGATGGCGATTCTGTTCGCCCTGTTCATCAATGAAATAGCCCGCCCCAAATTCAAAAGCTTTGTCCAGACGGTGACCTATATGCCGCATTTTATTTCCTGGGTAGTATTCGGCGGCATTGTTATCACGCTGCTGAGCGGGGACGGCGGGCTTTTCAACCAGATTCTGCTGAAGCTGGGCGTGATTGAGCAGCCCATCGTTTTTATGGCGGATTCGAAATATTTCTGGGCGATTGCCATCCTTTCCAATCTGGTTAAGGAATTAGGGTGGAGCACCATTCTGTACACGGCGGCCATTTCCGGCGTGGATCAGGAGCTTTATGAAGCGGCCGATCTGGACGGGGCAAGCAGAGTGCAGAAAATGCGTTATGTGACTCTTCCCTGCATCAAGGGAACCATTGTGATCATGGTGATTTTTGCTGTGGCCGGTATCATGAACAATAACTTCGACCAGCTTTACGTGCTGCAGAATTCCTTTAACCTGGAAAAGAGCGAAGTGATTGACACCTATATTTATAAGGTCGGCCTGCAGCAGCTGCAGTTCGGTATGGCGGCGGCTGTGAATATTTTCAAATCCATCCTGGCAATTATCCTTTTGACCACCGCCAACTTTGTATCCAATAAACTGACGGACAGCGGGCTGTTCTGATCGGAAAACGGAGGGTTCCTATGAATAAAATCAAGTCAAGGAAGGAGAAGCGTTTTTCCGTTCTCCTTACCGCAGTTATGATACTTATTATGATAATCACGGTTTATCCGGTGTGGTATTCCCTGATAAATTCCTTAAACAGCGCGCAGGATATTGCCAAAAACGGCTATGCCATGCTGCTGCCCGGCGAATTTTCCCTGGAAAGCTGGCAGTCGGTGCTGAAAAATCCTGAGATTTTCAGGGCCTTCGGGATTACCTTTACCAGAACCATCATCGTTACGGTGATACAGACGCTTTTTACCTCCATGTTTGCCTATGGTTTTTCCAGGGACAATCTGGTGGGGAAAAAATTCTATACCGTAATCGGTTTTGTCAGCATGTACTTAAACGGCGGCGTTATCGCCTATTTTATCCTGTTTAACGCCATGCATATTTACAATACCTATTGGGTTTATATCCTCCCGGCACTGTTCGGCGGTTTTTATAATGTAATCATTTTCAACACCAATTTCAAAGCGATTCCGGAATCCCTGTTCGAATCAGCTAAAATTGATGGTGCCAGTGAGTATACGATTTTCTTTAAGCTGGTAATCCCGCTTTCCAAGCCGGTAATCAGTGCGCTGGGGATTTTCACGGCGGTTGCCACCTGGAACGATTACACCCAGACGCTTTACTATACGAAATCCGCAGAAATCCAGACGCTGTCCTACTACATGCTTTCCATCACAAAGGCCAGCGCCTCCGCAGCGCAGCTGGGTGAGACGATGAGCGCAGGGGCAGCCTCCGTACTGACAACGGTATCCAACTCCGCGGCGAATTACAAGACCATCGAGCTGGCCTGCATGGTGCTTTCCGCACTGCCGCTGATCATTATGTATCCGTTCGCACAGAAGTTTTTTGAAAAAGGTGTTATGGTTGGGTCAGTGAAGGGCTGATTGCCATTTGCATGTACCTGTGGCAGAATAAAAAGAGCAGCTGCCTGAAATGTTGCCAGAATCGGGAGGAAAAGGGATATGGCGGAAATTATTGTGGAAAAGGAATGGACAAAGGAACCGGCGGGCCGGCGGATTTTCGGGAATTTTATTGAATCCGGGTTCGGCAGGCAGGTGAACGGGATGTGGAGCGAAATGCTTTACAACCGCGCCTTCCGGGATGTGCCGGCCATTAAAATCGCCACCTGGGAGTGGCTGGGGCTGGATAAGGAGCATTATAACAGCAATGCGCCCTTCTGGCACAGCGGCTATGAGGAAAATGACTGGGAGGTGATCGGCGCGCCGGAACGGGAGCATACCTGCGGAACCCATACCTATAAGGGAATGACATCGCTGCTTCTTAAGAATACGAATGGGAGCGAATGCGGGCTTTCGCAGAAGGGGATCCATCTGCAGAAGGGGAAACGGTATCAGTTCCGGATTTTTGCAGGCGTCAGGGGAGATATGAGCGAGGCCGGGCTGAACGGCTTCGGGGATACCATCCACAGCGAAAAGGCGGAGCTTCTGACTGTGAAAATAGGAACGCAGGAGACCAGCTTTGCCCTGACCACGGTTCCCCGCCTGTTTACCTGGGAATGGGAGGAAGCCTGCGGGGGAAATGCACAAATCCGGCTGACCTTTTCCTTCCCGGGCACGCTGGTGCTTTCCTTTGCCTCACTGATGCCTGCCGATAATCTGGGCGGCTGGCGCGCTGACGTGGTGGAAAAGCTGAAGGAGGCGGCCCCCAGCGTGGTACGTTTTCCCGGAGGCTGTTTTGTCAGCTTCTACAACTGGGAAAGCTCCATCGGCGACCGGGACAGAAGGGAGCCGCAGCCCAGCTTTTACTGGGGCGGCCTGGAGGAAAACGATGTGGGGCTGGACGAATTCCTGCAGCTGTCCCGGCTGGTGGGCTTTGAACCGCAGCTTTGTTTTAATATGATGACCTCGGAGCCCTTCAAGGCCAGGCAGATGGTGGAATACCTGAATGCGCCGGAGAATGTGGGAATGGGGCGCCTTCGTATGCAAAACGGGCATAAGGAGCCTTACGGAGTCAGGCTGTTTGAAATGGACAATGAGCCGGGAAGAAAATGGACGGCCTGCCAGTATGCCGAAGAGTGTGTGAAATTCGCAAGGGAAATGCGGCTGGCGGATCCTGACATCGAGCTGATGATGGCAGCTTATACCTATTCCCCGGAGCTTCTGCCGGATATGCTGGAGATTGCGGGAAAGGATATCCAGTATGTGATTTACAGGCAGGGCGATCCGGATTTTGTCCACAACATCCTTCCCGTTATCAGGGAATATAACCGGAAAAACGGTACGGATCTGAAGCTGGTCAACACGGAATGGCTGCCCTCCTGCCATAGCCCGGAGCCTTTTGAGAACCCTGCCATGCCGCAGGATTTCAGATGGCATGGGGAAGTGACCAATGATTATGCCAATATTTTTGGCGTGCAGCAGATCAGCTGGAACTATGCCTTAAACGGCGCGCACAGGCTGTTGGATTACATCAGCTACGGCGGAGAGTTTGCGCTGGCTAATTTCAATAACATGTGCAATACCTGGGGGCAGAATATCATTGAGGCAACGAAGGAAACCTGTTATTTGTCCTGCATGGGCCAAATTTTTGCCATGTTTGCCCGTGTCTTTGAGCCCTGCACAGCGGCCGGGACAGAGACGGGAGCAGAAAATCTGTTTGCCCTGGCTGTGAAAACGGTAAGCGGTAAGGAGCAGCTCTATATCGTGAACCACTCCGGCGCGGCGGTGCAGACGGCCCTGCCGGAAGGACACTGGTTTTTGAAGGACGGGCTGCAGGGAGAAGGGCGTATGGCCCATGAGACGGAGGCTGAAAGCTGCATAAGGCGGTGCACGGCCGGGCCTGACGGGAATGCCATTGTGGTTCCGGGGCTGAGCTTTCTGTGTCTGGAGCGTGGGTGAGATGCTGGCCGTTGCCTGAAAGCGTATAATAGATGAGAACAGAAGAACCGGCAAATACACAATTATGGTGTGTTTGCCGGTTTTTTTGTGTATTCAGTATAAAATGTTTTACAGAAACCTTACAGGGAAAGTTATAAGCATGACCTGAATGTAATTGATTGTATTCGCTGGAATAGGAAAACAGGTGAAAGTTTTGATGGCAGAAACTGGTCTGCCTTTTCCAATGCGTTGTGGTATGCGTCAAGGACTTCTTTTTTGCGTTCAAGGCGCACGTCAACGTATCGGGCGGTAACGGCTTCAAAGTTCATAGATAGCCCCAACGACACGCCGATACCCGCAAGCGTATGTCCCAAGATTTCGCCCACGGTATAAAAGTTGCCTGTCAGTTGGTGCATATTGGTAGCTGCCGTATGGCGTAAATCGTGAAAACGGATATGTGGCATTTCCAAATCTTCAAGCAGTTTTCCAAACTATGAAGATACCCACGACGCGGCGATAGGCGAACCGTCCGGCTTCGCTACAACAAGGTCATTGTCGTAGTAAGGGTTTCCGTCCTTTTCTGCCTGTTCCTTTTGCGCTTCCTGCACCGCAAACTGTTTGAGAAAAAACGGGCGGGCAAGATCAGTAATGGGTAGCGTCCTACCGTTGGATTTCGGCGGTGCCATTTCTTCAATGGTTTTTGTTTTCGGCGGCACCTTAAAAGGTAGCTGCTCGGAAACGTCAAAGGTGTTGTTTTCCAAATCCACATTACGCCAACGCAAGCCCAAAATCTCGGAACGGCGCATACCGTACAGCCCGCCAAGAATAACGGGCATTTCCCAAACCGTACCCTCGACGCGCTGCATGAGTGCTTTGACTTGCTCCGGTGTATAAGGGTCGGGTGTCTTATCGCCCTTACCAAACTTTGTGAGCGTGTCCCGCGCCGCGTTGGTTTCAATATACCGATACTTGCGGGCGTGTCCCAGGGCGACGCTCAAAACGCGCTTTGCCCCCCGCTGCGGTGGACGGTTTCAAGCCCTTGTCGATAATCTGCTGAAACATCTTGTCCACCATAGCAGGGGTAAGCTGATTAAGGGCAACGCCGCCAATATAGGGATTGATATAGTTTGCAATGGTCTTTTTGTAGCCGTCGTAAGTAGAGGGGCGCAAGTAGAGGGGCGCAAGTTTACCCTCGCATAGCTTTCCACCCATTCATTGAGATAGTGGGCGACGGTCTGCTTTCCCTGTGAAGAAATAGACGCGATTTGCCCGGGGCTTTGGAGCTTCGTTTTCATTTCTGCTTCATGCTGTGCCGCTTCGCGTTTGGTTGCAAACCCTCGCTTTGTATAGGATTTTTTCGCCCCGTCGGGGGCGGTGTACTTTATATCAACGTCGTAAACGGTACCCGGCCGCCCGGTCAGTACGCCGTTGCTGTCGCGTTTGTTCTTTGCCTGTCATGTTCTGATTGCCATAGCTTAACCCCCTTGTTCTGCCGGGGGCTTCGCCGCTATCTTTGCTCTGTGGTACCAATCCCAGATAGCAGCGTCGGCTATCAACCGACGGTTTCCATTTTGTATATATTCAAGCTCTCCGTTATCCATAAGCTCATGCAATTTATTTTCCCCGATACCGCTGATTTTGCTCATTTGCTCAACGGTCTTTAACATAGGGAATACAGGGATAACGGGGCTTGCTGTTTCCTTTTTTGCCATAGGAATACCCCCTTTCGTAGAATGGCTAAAAGGTCAATTTACGAGAAAGAGCTTTAATCAGACGGTTGTTAGCACAACCTCACGGGAGTTTCACCCCTGCATGGTTCTCATGCAGCCCTACCCATTGCCTGCGACGCTTTGAACGCTCGGACTATTATGGCTATAAGGGAGTATCATTATCTATTTTGCGCGTTGTCGCCCACAAGCCGCTACGCTTGTTTTCCGGCGCGGTGTTGGTCGCTCTTTCCTGTTAAGGAAGTCATGGCGCACCCGCCGTATAGCTCGGCGCAAAAGGAACGTATCTGATTTGCCCTATGCTGCGCCGCCGTTCTCTTGCGCCGCTTTCTTTTTCAAGGAGCATGACGGGCTATTTGCTTCTCGCTGCGAAACTGAAAAGGGGGATAAAGTGTTTCGCTTTGGTCGGCAGTTATTCAGCCCTGAATGTGAGGATAGCCCTCATCAGCTTTGCTTGCAGCCGTTCACGAATATCCTCGTCCACGCCATAATAGGCGTTGCCGCGCTCGTCGTAGAGCTTTCGCATAGACAGGCTTGCTATGTAGCCGCTAAAGTGCTGCAAGACAGTTTTCATAGCGTCCGGGTCGCCCTTTGTCGCTGCCAAAATGCCAGGATAAGGAACAAGGGCTATTTCCGGTTAGTCGGATTGTTTACCATTCGTCCCATTCATCAGCGTGTTCCTCCAAATATCTTTTTAGCAGTTCAAAAGAGCTTGTCCGTCTGTACTTTATCGTGCTGCGCGACGTGTCGAAAATCTTTCCAATCTCAACATCGGTCATTCCTGCAAAGTAATACAACAGGACGGCTTTGCGCTTTTCTTCCGGCAAGGTGCGGAGAGCTTCGGCTATCAGCTTTGCCGTTATCCTTTTCCCTGCAATGTTAAATCCCGGCTCCGCTTGTTCCTCGCTTTCAAAATACTTGACACGGGTATAAAGCTGCCGTTCCTCATGCAAGGCAAGGTCGGAAAAAGTGATCTCCTTAACTCTGTGCCGCCGGATTTCCTCATGGGCGTTGCAGGCTTCGTTATGCAACACCCGTTTACAGAAACTTTGAAAAGCACATTGTTTCTGAAATTCCATGCGATTAGGTTCCATGTTCTCACCTCCTTTCGTGCCGAAAGGCGGGTAGGACTTCCGATAATACAGGCGATTTTTTCAAACGCCGAATGACAGGTAGATTTTTTTGAAAAAATCTTTTGGAAAAGAAAAATGCGCCCGTCCGAAAAAACGGACGAGCGCAAAGGAATTGTAAACAGTATTCAGATGGTTTGGCGTTTACGTCAGCGGTTATATCCGCTAATGATTATGGTTATCCTTATTCAAGCTGTTTTTCGACTTTTGCAAAAAAGTCTTTCGTTTTGAAACCAATCATGCACAAAATTATTCCTGTTGGAATTAAAATAACGTAAACCATGTTTGCAAACGTATCAAATAACAATCCATAAATGATTTGTCCTAATGGTTGCGCACATAAGGAGAACGTCGCCGTATATGCCATCACTTTACCTATCATATTATTTGGAGTTAATTGCTGAATAATTGATAAAGCAAATATAGAAAAGACACAAGCCACAATTTGAATAATGGCAAATGATAGCATTAATACAGTATACTTCATATAAACACCAGTTGAAATTATGAAAATAGCGCCAACAGGTAACAAACATATTCCGACAGAAAACAAAGTTAAATATAATTTCCTTATTTTAAATTTTGAAACTATCAATCCAGAAATGACGCTACCAAGAATAACAGTAAGTCCAAGCATACTTTCTGTTGCACCATAAAATTTCGCATTTAGTCCCAGTATTGTTCTAACCATATATGGTAATCCAACTAATGCAATTCCTTGAATAAAAAAGCCAATAACAGCTACCAAAAGCAGTATTTTTAAAATAGCTGTTTTTTCCTTACAGATAAATTTTGTACTATCTTTTAAATCTTTTTTTACTATTTCCAAAACATTTTCAGTCGTCCGTTCCGGATGATAGTCAAGTTTAATAAAGCACTCAAATACTGCTGTTATGAAAAAACAAATGACACCTGCATACATAACTGGTTTTAAGCCAAAAGCTGTATATAACAGGCTTCCAATAAAAGGAGCCGCAAAAGCAGAAACAGCACTAATTTGATTTACAACTGCATTCCCCAAAATAATGTTATCTCCTGTTTGCATTTGTGGCACACACGCTTGAACTGTTGGCGTTTCAAAAGCCCCTAATATTGACTGTATAACAAGCGTTAAACATATTATCACCAAATGATTTTCCGAGTTTATGAAAACAGCAGCTAATAAAACTATTACCCCTGCCATAAAATCCAAAATCACCATAATATTACGCCTGTTTGCTCGGTCGGCAAGAATACCCCCTAACGGAGATAATAAAATCGTTGGTAACATTGCAAGTGCTAAAAAACTTGCGAAAATTGTTGCCGAACCTGTTACCTCTAAAACATACATTGATAGGGCAAAATCTAATATACAGTTGCCAAATAAAGAACTTGTCTGGCCTGCTATTAGTAAAGAAAAATTTTTGTGGAAAAGTTTGTTGTTCATACGTCCTCCTATTTTAATCTAATTAATTTGATGTGTATCTAATATGTGCGGTAAAAAAATAATCGCATTGCGATTAGAAGTACATAATATATGTTACAGTAAAATTAGATGTTTGTCAAATGCTGAATGAGAAAAATTTTATCCTGCCTCAAAAATCAAAGAGAAAAAATAGATGAAATCTGATTAGTCAAATCTCGTAATGTCTCTTTAGAAATCGTGTAATATACTCGTCCGTCCTTTTTTTCTACGTTTACTAATTGATTTGATAGTAATACATTCATGTGATGTGAAACAGTGGCAGCGGAAAGATTCAATTTTTCCGCTAATTCCAAATTATATTTTGGTGCTGTCAATAAAGTAAGTAGTATGTCAAATTTACTGCTGTCACCAAGGGCTTTTAATGCAGGAAGAAGTTTTTTTTGAGAACTTCTTACTTTCTCAATATGTTTATATACATCTTTTGCAAACAGACCCACATAAGCAGTACGTGAGTTTACTATTTCAATGGCAGGATATATTAAAATAGGGGTTGGATTAACATCTTTTAAAATATTTTTGCTCATATAATTACCATTAGGAAAATCAGTAAGCAATTTATCCAAAGGCTTTTTAATAGCGTCTATCGCTTTTTGATATGCAACAATATTCTGTTTAATAAAGTTTAATAAACTTTCCATTTTCTTTTTAGGTGACTGTATTAAAACCATAAGTTTCCAACATATATTAGTGGAATATTTTGTACTTTGCAATAAAGTGATTATCTCATTTAATGGTGGAACTACATCAAACTCTTTTCCTTCAAGTAACTCATTGATAATTGCTAAAATAATTGTATCGTCAGTCACTCCGCTAAAATCATTATCGAACCACTCTGAATTATCTGCGCATATAGTTTGTAAAAGTATGAGGAAATCGTCATCAGCAAAAAAGAAGTCAAAATCTTCACACTTCTGAAAAGTCATATTTTGGCGGAAGATAGTAAAATATTTTTTGTGTATAGCCCCAAATTTATTAAAAAGCTGTGTACCATCAATGCCATACTCCGCTGCGGCATTTTCCCACAACTCTTTTTCTATAAAATTAGTATGATTGCACCCATATAACAAGCCGATTATTTCAAAATATTTATTTAGATTGCTTCCAGTTGTTTTTTCCATGTCCATTCCTCACTTTATTTACAAAATCAAATTAGATGTTATTCAAACACGATAGATATATATTATATCCGTCTCGAAAAAATTAAGCAAGCATGAATTATATGCTCTATTTCTGTCAATGCTATGATATGTGTACTCATATGCCGAAAAAAGGTGAATTGTTAAATGTAATAGGGTGAAATAATATGAAGCAAAGCAAAGAAAAATACGATTTTAAGGCTTTTGGACAAGCCATAAAAGCCGCAAGAAAAGCAAAGGGAATATCGCGCAATCAGTTAGCCGATACGCTGCACATTGCCCCTCGGTATATTGCTTCAATCGAGAACAGCGGGCAGCACCCCAGTTTACAGATTTTATATGAGCTTGTTACCCTGCTTGATGTATCAGTAGACCAGTTTTTCTTCCCGAAAAAAGAAATGGAGAACTCTACGCGCCGCCGTTAGCTTGATACCATGCTTGACGATATGAGCGAAAAGGATTTGAAAATCGTGTCTGCCACCGCAAAGGGAATTGGGGAAGCCAACAACGAAACGACGGAGGAATAACGCCCCCGTTGCTACATATATAGAGCCTTTTTAAGCGTCGCAAATTGCAGCGTTTTTCTTTTGAGCTCTTTTGGCAAAACGGGGCTTTCCGTTGTAGTAGAGATAAGGAAAAACTTTCGTAGCAAGCATAGGAAAAGGGTACCCTCTTCCGAAAAATGACTTATTGGAAAGTATCGTCCCAAGCCCTCTTTAACCTCTGTGAAATTAGTACCAACTGTAATGTTGACATGAATAGCAGATAATATAGTATAATACTGGAGGAAAGTAAGAAAAGCACGAGGTGAATTTATACCTTGGGAGGAGAATTGTGAAAGAGCAAAGACGATATTATGAAGCGTATGATGAAAGATATAAGCAAGTTCATCAAAAATCTTTACAATGGTTTTCGAGCCTACCATCCAAAATTGTTGAGGAAACTATAACTGAATACGGAATATCAAAGATATCAAAGATTTTGGAAATTGGATGTGGTGAGGGTAGAGATGCAATATATTTGATGAAAAATGGATACGATTTACTCGCAACAGATGTCTCTCCTACTGCAATCAATTATTGTAAGGAAACATTTCCATATGTATCTCAATCTTTTAAGGTTTTTAATTGTTTGACTGAGCGAATAAATGATAAATTTGATTTTATCTATGCGATTTCCATATTACATATGCTGGTATTGGATAAAGATAGAAATTTATTTTATCAATTTATTTATGAACAACTAAAAGAGAACGGCATCGCGCTAATTTGCACAATTGGAAATGGTTATGAGGAATGGAGTACAGATATATCAAAGGCATTTGAGTTGCAGAAAAGAACTCATGAGGTCACAGGGGAAGAAGTTCATATTGCGGGTACATCATGCAGAGTGGTTAGTTTCGATACGTTAAGCAGAGAGATTGACAATAACAATCTTATGTTGTTAGACAGTGGACTAACTTCAATTGAACCTGATTTTCCGACTATAATGTTTGTTGTTATTAAACGTAATTCTACCAAATGAGAAATCTGCACAATAGGTAGCAGAGCCAGCCGACCTTATCAGTGGTAAGATAAACGGCTGCGTCACCATTGACGAGCACGTCTGCCCCGCTTATGCGGCAATTGAGAGTGCGAAAGCAACAGATCCTTTTGTTCGCTGCTCTTAGCCGGGGCAGCATGTACCCAAGTAGAGCGTCATAAATGTAGCATTCATGCGGTTGTGCAGGCGTTGAAATAAGGTGACCAGGATTTTATATTCTGACCTCTCAAAATGCCCTTTGACTGCGTAACAACACATTACTACCTGACGCTTTTTTGACGCCCGTGTTTACAACGAAAAGATATAAAGAGTTATAAGCGGATTTATGGCGATATGTGAAAAAGCCTGTGTAAGCGATGGTACGATGGTTATCTTTTCGGCAATACTGAAGTATATAATCCGTGGAGCATGATTAATTATGTGAAAGAGGCTGAGAATGACATTAACGCACTGCCCCGACCATATTGGGCGAATACTTCATCAAATGATATCATTCGTGATATGATAGAGAAAGCGGATGCCGGTGTCAAGCAGGAACTGGAAGCGCTGATTGCCGGAGAATACATTGAAAAACCCGTGCATGAGGATATCACCTATGAAGACATACACTGTTCACAGGATAATCTGTGGAATTTCCTGTTCTTTACAGGCTATCTGAAAAAGGTCGGGGAACATATGCAGGCGGATACCATTTATATCGTATTGGCGATTCCCAACGCGGAGATAAAATATATTTACCGGAATACGATTATGGATTGGTTCAACCGTCAAATCCGGCAAAAGGATTTTTCGGCTTTATATAAAGCCCTGCTGAAAAAAGACACCTCTTTATTGGAAAAGGAGCTTTCCAGGAATCTGATGGAAACAGTCAGCTTCTTTGACTATAAGGAAGATTATTATCACGGCTTTACGGCAGGACTTCTGAAAATGATGGATGGCTATCTCATACAGTCAAACCGGGAAAGCGGGCTGGGGAGACGTGATATCATCATCCGTTCGGCACCTTATGAAGGGGTGGCGGTTATCATAGAAACAAAGGTGGCGGATACGTATGCACAGCTGGAAGAAAAGGCCGCCGAAGCGTTTGCCCAGATTGAAGAAAAACAGTATGATGCCGAGCTGCGGCTGGAGGGCTACCATACCTTTATAAAATTCGGAATCGCTTTTTTTAAGAAATTATGTAAGGCGGTGTCAGATTAATACAAAATAATTCCAATGGATAAAAATCAGCTCCGCAGGACAGAAAGGCCTGTCGGAGCTGTTTTTTTATCTTGCACAATTAAATGAACTTCACTCAGTCAATCAAATACCCCGCTACGAGCAGGGTATTTGACCCTCGCGGCAGTTGCCAAATAGCCATGCTTGCATGGCTGCCTGACTCGTTGCTCGCGGGAATAAAAATATCAACTGATATCAGTCAATGCAAATCAGCTCATACTCCCTGCTTCCCACACCAATTTCCGCCGCCGCTTCCACCGTATGCACACCGTTGCGGGATTCAATTCTTTCAATTAAATCTTTTTTACCGGGATCCTCGGAACTATAAACAAGATCCAGACACGCCTGATCCAGGGCTACCGGGTCGAGAGAGGAAAGGATACCGATATCCGCCATTTTCGGATCTTCTGCCACGGCGCAGCAGTCACAGTCAACAGACATATTGCACATAACGTTGAGAAAGGCGATATGGTTCTTTCGATACGCCACGATTGACTTGGCAGCATCGGCCATGGCTTCCAGGAAGGAATTATGATCTGCGGTCCACATGGCCTCCGGATGGCCTGCGCCGTGGATATGGGCTTTGCCGTGAGAAGAGGCGATTCCGATGGAAATATTCTTCAGGGCGCCGCCGAAGCCGCCCATGGGGTGCCCTTTAAAATGGGAAAGCACCAGGATGGAATCATAATTTTGAAGATTCGTTCCCACATAATTGACGGAAATCTGTTTCCCGCCCTCCACAGGCAGCTCCAGTTCCCCGTCCTCATCCATGATATCCACCCGGAAATGCTCCGTCCAGCCATGCGCCTTCATGGTTTCCCAATGCTCCTTTGTGGTATTCCGCTTTCCTTCATAGGCTGTATTGCATTCCACAACGGTGCCGTTTACGGCTTCTATTACCTTCTTCATAAAATCCGGACGGATAAAATTCTGGTTCCCCATCTCTCCGGAATGCACTTTGACTGCCGTTTTCCCGGAAAGCCCGTTTCCCAGAACCCGGTACATGCGCTCCATTGCTTCGGGGGTAAGTTCTTTTGTAAAATAAACCTTTGCTTTTTCCATGCTGCATCCTTCTTTCTTTGTGTAAATTTTATCAGGCTGATAAAAAGCATACCCCATTGAGTCAACTCTAAGTCAAGATTTTTATGCTGAAACAGCCTAAAATGTTATAGTTAATTCGTGATTCACCATTTAAATTCGTGCTTGACG